>NZ_VCBX02000001.1:0-300000 GCF_005938745.2 Rhodococcus sp. KBS0724 | reverse complement strand
GCCTGATCCCCAGTCGCCGCTGAACGCAAAGCTGTAGCCGAAGACAATCCAGGTGATGGACACCAGGCCGAGCGGAACCAGGTTCTGCTGCAACATCACCAGCGCGCTACTGCCACGCACCAATCCTGCGTAGAAAAACGCGAGACCTGGGACCATAAAGAGCACGAGACCTGCAGAAATAAGCACCCAGGCCGTGTCACCACTATTTATTACCGTTTCCGCAAGCATCGGTAAAACCACCTCCGAGTAAGGAGACCGCAATAGGTCTCGACATTTCTCGTAATACGTATGAACGACGGTGCGCGGTTAACACCGACAGCAAATGTCCAACCGAAGGCGTCGGTGCCATGGTTGCACATTTTGTACCGAATGGCGGGTTTGCGCGGTTTTACTGATTTAGGGATCGGTCCTGAAATTGGCATCGAAACAGTAACGGACAGAGCAGATTTCACTCTAAGGATCACCGATCGGTAACAAGTGTCGATCAGCATCGTCACAGCGAGATATCAGCTGAAGCACTTCTTCGGCAAGCTATCGATTCCGAAACATCAGCCTCGAATTTAAAGTTACAAAGGTCCCGCTCGATACCTACCCAATTGGCCAGGCGCTGGCGTCGAAAGTGGCTCAAGTGTTCAGTTGAGCATTCATTGGATATTTAGAAATACATTTACATTCCGCTAGTGAGGGAAATTTCACGAGCGGCGGAAATCCTATTCTTGAAATATCCCATAAAGTTGCGCACTGCAACAAATAACCGACAAATTCGGTCAGACAAAAAAGTCCCCCACCTGCATCAGCAGGTGGGGGACCCTTGGCGGAAGCGGAGGGATTTGAACCCCCGGTGGGTTTAACGCCACGCTCGCTTTCAAGGCGAGTGCATTCGGCCGCTCTGCCACGCTTCCGTGGGCGATACTATCCGGTGCACTCGCGAACTGTGAAAACGGCTCCCCGTTACTCAGCGATCTCCGATGGCCGCATCAACCTTCGAGAAGACGTCTGCCAGCACTTCCAGCTCCGTCGGGGTCAACAAATCCACAAGATTCTTGCGGACGCCCGCGACGTGGGTGGGTGCGGCAGCAGCAAGCCGTCGACGCCCCTCGTCCGTAATCTGCGCAAGCACGCCTCGCCCGTCCTCGGCGCAGGTGGTGCGCACGACTATGCCCTGAGACTCCATCCGACGGATCTGGTGCGTGAGGCGGCTACGTGAGGACAGGACGCCGTCCGCCAAGTCGCTCATCCGAGTTGAACCGTCCGGAGATTCCGACAACATCACGAGGATGCGGTAATCCGCCAACGAGAGGTCATGCGAGTCCTGCAGCTCCCGGTTCAAGACCTCCATGAGCCGCTGATTGCCGTCCATGTAACCGCGCCAGGCGCGCATCTCGGCAGACGTCAGCCAGGGCGTCTCTTGCTGCGCAGTGGTTGTCTCTTGCTGCGCAGTGGGCGTTTCCTGCTGCGCAGCGGACGGCTCCGCCACCACACTGGATGGCTCCCGCACCACCGGGGCCTCGTCGGTTGTCGTGTCAGTTGTCACGGCTCCCCAGTTTAGACCTGCAGAGGCCAAATTCAGTCTTCTTCATCGGTGCGAAGTCCTGAAGCGGCCACTGTCGCTAATGTCCGGAAGTGTCCACCACTAGGGACCTGTCGATTTCCCTCACCGACGACAACCCAGCCAGTCCCATCGTGAGATCGAAATCGGCAAGCAAGCTCCGCAAAGCATGACGGACGCCGTCTGCGCCTGCCAACCCCAAGCCGTATACCCACGGCCGCCCGTACAAAACCGCCTTTGCCCCGAGAGCCAGCGCGATGATCACGTCGGCACCGCACCGAATACCCGAATCCATCAGAATGTCGGCTTCATGTCCGACGGCCGACGCAATCGGCCCCAACGCATCCAATGCCGATATCGCGCCGTCCACCTGACGGCCACCGTGGTTGCTCACGATGATTCCGTCGGCGCCCGCCGCAACCGCGGCGCGAGCGTCGTCGGGATGCACAATTCCCTTGACCGCGATCGGAAGTGACGTCCACTGGCGAAGTTTCGCGATATCCGCCATCCGAACGGTGTGATTGCCGAAGAGCGACACCCACGTCAGGACCGCAATCTGCAGCGCCTCCGCACTTTCCTCGGGCGGCGACGCCAACTTCGAGCGGAAGACCGGATCGGAGAGGTAGTTCGCGATGCCTTTCGCCCGCAGGAACGGCAGGTGCCCCAATGTCAGATCTCTTGGACGCCAACCCATGCCGGGCGTATCGGCCGTCACCACGATAGCCTTGGCTCCCGCAAGGTCAGCACGGCGGACAAGCGATTCGGCAAGCTCGTCGTCCGCCGGCCAGTACAACTGGTACCACCAGTTCTCGCCCGACACCGCGCCGACGTCTTCGATGGTCGACGAAGCCGCAGTCGACAGAACCGAGCCGATCCCCAATTCCGCGGTGACCGAACCGACCGCGACCTCCGCGTCGTCGTGAACCAAACCGAGTACACCGATGGGCGCAGTCAAAATCGGCGCAGCCAAACGCGTACCGAGCACCTCGACGCTCAGATCACGGGCGTCTGGGGCAGCGGTACCCCGAAACATGCGCGGCACGATCGCGTGCTTCTCGAACGCCCGCAGGTTCGATGAGGCAGTGCGCTCGGTCCCGGCGCTGCCCGCGATATACCCGAAGGCTTCGGGTGAGAGTTGCTCACGCGCGGCAGCTTCCAGCCCGGCCGCCGTCATGGGCAGCGACGGGACGGTACCGCCGAGGCCGCTCAGATAGATCTCGTTCTGCATGTTCCCGAAGTAAGTCACGACAGCGACCGTAGCGCCAAACCCGCCTACTGCGGGGGGATTCGCTAGCGTCGTATCCATGTACGCCACCACTATCGACCAGCCAGGCGGCCCCGAGGTCATGACCTGGGCGCAGCAGCCCGATCCGGAAGTGCCTCGCGGGCACGTTCTGGTGGACGTCGCCGCCACCGCCGTCAACCGTGCGGACCTCCTGCAACGCCAAGGTTTCTACCCGCCGCCACCCGGCACGAGCGACGTCCTCGGACTCGAATGCTCCGGCGTCATCAGCCAACTCGGCGAAGGTGTCACCGATTGGGCCGTCGGCGACGAAGTGTGCGCACTGCTTGCCGGTGGCGGATACGCCGAGAAGGTGGCAGTACCTGCGACACAACTCCTTCCGGCGCCCGAGGGAGTGGATCTGCGAGTCGCTGCATCCTTGCCGGAAGTCGCCTGCACCGTCTGGTCCAATGTGGTCATGCGCGCCGGACTGCGCCGCGGGCACACGCTGCTGATCCACGGCGGCGGCGGCGGAATCGGTACGCACGCCATCCAGGTCGGCAAAGCCCTCGGTGCTCGAGTTGCCGTCACCGCCGGCTCGGAGGAAAAACTGGCTCGCTGCCGTGAGCTGGGCGCGGACATCACGATCAACTACCGCGACCAGGACTTCGTCGCCGCCCTCTCCGAAGCCACCGACGGACACGGCGCGGACATCATTCTCGACAACATGGGAGCGTCGTACCTGGGCCGGAACGTGGACGCCCTCGCGATGGACGGGCACATCGTCGTCATCGGGATGCAGGGCGGACGCAAGGGTGAAGTGGACCTCAGCAAGTTGATGGGGAAACGCGGAAGCATCACCGCGACCGGTCTACGTGGACGTCCGCTGACCGGCCCGGGCGGAAAAGCAGAAATCGTGGCCGACGTCCTAGCCAAACTGTGGCCGCTGATCGCCGACGGTTCCGTCCAACCGGTCGTTTCCATTGAGCTACCGATCGCCGAAGCGCCATTAGCTCATCAATTGCTGGATTCGCCCGAAACGGTAGGCAAGGTCATCCTCACCGTGAAGTGACGTAACAGGTACGAGGTCAGCCCAGCGTGCCGAGTTCGGCAACGAGTTGGTTGATCTCGTACCGCGTCGTGTACGGCGCCAAGCCGATCGTGACCGCGCCACCCTCGTCGTTGACACCCAACGCGTCGAGGAGGCGCGAGTTGCCGTGCGTGCCGCTCATGACCGCAATCCGCTTGTCTGCGAGATGAGCGGCCACCTTGTCGGCAGCCGTACCTTCGAGCGTGAAACTGACCGTCGGAACTCGCGTCGGCGCATGCCCGATGACCATGACGTGAGGCAGCGCGGACAGGGAACGCAGCAGGTGCTCGAAAAGACCGTCTTGATAGTTCTGCAATGAACTGATCGACGTCTCGAGGCGCTCGCGGCGGCTGCCGGTGGCCGATTCGTCGAGGCCGGCGAGGAAATCGATGGACGCTGTGAGTCCGGACAACAGCGCGAACTGATGCCCACCCACTTCGAGACGCTCGGCGCCACGCGCGTACGGATTGAGCGAAACCGCCGGGATGCGGTCGAGCAGACCGGGATCGCGGAACACCAGCGCACCCACTTGCGGACCACCCCAGGACGGAGCACTGACGGCGATGATGTCCGCGCCGAGTTCGGCCATATCCAAATGCGCGTAGGGAGCAGCACCAACAGCGTCGACGACCATGAGGCCACCGAATTCGTGCAGTCGATCCGCCGCGGCACGCACATTGGGCGCCGAACCTACGATCGGCGAAGCCGCAGTCAAAGCTACAAGTCGCGTCGTGGAGGTAATAAGTTCGTTGAACTGCCAACTAGGCAGTTCACAAGTCTCGATTTCAACTTCCGCCCAACGCACCTGTGCGCCGTACCGACCGGCGACGCGCAGCCAGGGCGCCACATTCGCTTCCTCGTCGAGCCGGGAGAGCACCAACCCGGTACCGAGGCCCAGGCGCGAACTCAGAGACTCCGCCAGCCAGGCCAGCAGGACCGCCCGATCCGAACCCAGGACAACACCCGCCGGATCCCCGCCGACGAGATCCGCGACGGCAGACCGAGCACTGTCCAGGATTGCCGCGCTACGACGGTTCGAGACGTGCCGACCGGACGACGACGACGCGGCTGCCCGGAATGCGGTGGACACTGTCCGAGAGACTGCGTCGGGAATCTGCATACCCGCCTGCGGGTCGAGGTGGATCCAGCCGTCACCGAGTGAGGGAATCAATCCCCGAACGCGGGCAACGTCGTAAGCCATGCTCGACACTCTAGGGGCAAGCGGCTCTGTAGTCGAAGGCAGACACCGAAATACCCGTCAGTACAGTTATCATTCGGTTACCTTTTTGGGGTTAAGTGCAGTTTGTCGGCCTGACACGTCAAGATGGAGCTATGAACAAGCCAGAGGAAGAACGGATCCTGGTCATCGGCCCCGACGGCGCGGAGACAAACACCGATCGGCAGGACGCCAAGGAACCGGAAGGCGAATCCATCGCCGACATGGTCGAGCAGCCGGCCAAGGTCATGCGAATCGGCACCATGATCAAACAGCTCCTCGAAGAAGTGCGCGCCGCACCGCTCGACGACGCCAGCCGAGTACGACTCAAGGAAATCCACCGATCCTCGATCCGTGAGCTCGAACAGGGCCTCGCTCCGGAACTTCGCGAAGAACTCGAACGCTTGACCCTTCCCTTCACCGACGACTCCGTTCCGAGCGACGCAGAACTGCGGATCGCGCAGGCCCAGCTCGTCGGATGGCTGGAAGGCCTCTTCCACGGCATTCAAACGGCACTGTTCGCCCAGCAGATGGCGGCACGCGCCCAGCTCGAACAAATGCGTCAGGGCGCACTACCTCCGGGCATGAGCATCGGCGTCCCCCACACGCCGGGGAACCCCGGACACCCCGACCAACAGTCACCCGGCACCGGCCAATATCTGTAACTCCGACCACCACAACACCCGAGGAAAAGTCCGCGCTGCACCGGGGCCGGTAGGCTCGACCTCCGTGTCAGCATCCGCAACCGAATCCGAGACGTCGGAGCAACCCGTGCCCGTGTCCGACTCCCAGAGCTTCCATCGCGCTTTCAAAGACCTGCGCGACGGATTGCAGCAGCGTGAGTTGTGGCTGAGCCTCGGCTGGCAGGACATCAAGCAGCGGTACCGCCGGTCGGTGATCGGCCCTTTCTGGATCACCATCGCCACCGGCGTCCAGGCTGCGGCAATGGGCCTTCTGTACTCGGCCTTGCTGAACATCCCGCTCAAGGAGTTCCTGCCGTACGTCACGGTCGGACTGATCGTCTGGAACCTGATCAGCGCCAGCATCCTCGAAGGCTCCGAAGTCTTCATTGCGAACGAAGGCCTGATCAAGCAGTTGCCGTCGGCGCTGAGCGTGCACGTGTATCGCCTGGTGTGGCGTCAGGTGCTGTTCTTCGCGCACAACTTCGCGATCTACATAGTTCTCCTGTTCGCGTTCAGCATCTGGCAGAACATGAGCTGGACAGCACTCGCTGCAATACCGGCGTTTGTGCTGATCGTGGCGAACACACTGTGGGTGTCGATCGTGTTCGGCATCTTCTCCACCCGGTACCGCGACATCGCCCCCATCCTCGGCAGCCTCACCTTGCTGCTGTTCGTGCTGACGCCCATCATGTGGACGACGCAGGCGCTCAAGGATCAAAGCCCGGAAGCCGCGGAGCGCGTGAAGCTCGCCGAACTCAACCCGCTGTACCACTACCTCGAGATCATCCGAGCACCACTCATCGGAGCCGACCAGCAGGCTTACCACTGGTACATCGTCATCGCCCTCACCGTGATCGGCTGGGCCATCGCGATCCTGGCACTCCGCAAGTACCGGGCCCGCGTGCCCTACTGGGTCTAGAGGAAAAAGGGCTAGAGGAAACACATGAGTCAGCCAGTCAGCATTCACACGCAGAACGCATGCGTCGACTTCCCGATCTTCGACGCTAAGTCACGGTCCCTCAAGAAGGCCTTCCTCGGCAAGGCCGGCGGATCCATCGGCCGCAACGACTCCGATGTCGTTGTCGTCGAAGCACTCCGCGACATCACCATGTCGCTCAAGGAAGGCGACCGCATCGGACTGGTCGGCCACAACGGCGCCGGCAAATCCACCCTCCTGCGCCTACTCTCCGGGATCTACGAACCGACCCGCGGAACAGCCACCATCCGCGGCCGCGTCGCACCCGTCTTCGACCTCGGTGTCGGCATGGACCCCGAAATCTCCGGCTACGAGAACATCATCATCCGCGGCTTGTTCCTCGGGCAGACCCGCAAGCAGATGCTCGCGAAGATGGATGAGATAGCCGACTTCACCGAACTCGGCGAATACCTCTCGATGCCGCTGCGCACCTACTCCACCGGCATGCGCGTGCGCGTCGCCATGGGCGTTGTCACCAGCATCGACCCGGAAATCCTTCTCCTCGACGAAGGCATCGGCGCCGTCGACGCAGAATTCATGAAGAAGGCGCGCGTCCGCCTGCAGAAACTGGTGGAACGCTCGGGAATCCTGGTCTTCGCAAGCCACTCCAACGAGTTCCTCGCGCAACTCTGCAACAGCGCAATGTGGATCGACCACGGCCAGATCCGCATGCACGGTGACATCGAAGACGTCGTCCGCGCGTACGAGGGCGACGACGCAGCCGAACACGTCCGCCACGTGATCAGAGACATGGAACGGGAGACGCCCGCGTGAGCACACCCGAGAAAATTGTCGGGGTCGTTGTCACACACAAGCGTCGTGAACTGCTGGCCGAATCCCTGAAGGTGCTCAGCACTCAGTCCCGGCCGCTCGATCACCTCGTTGTGATCGACAACGCCGACGAAGATGCGGTGCGCGAACTCGTCGAGGGTGCTTCTCTGCCCACCAGTTACATCGGCTCGAAGCACAATCTCGGCGGTGCCGGAGGATTTGCCCTGGGCATTCTGTATGCATTGTCACTCGGCGCAGACCGGGTCTGGCTCGCCGATGACGACGGTCGCCCCGAGGGACCCGAAGTGCTCGAAACCCTGCTCGCATGCGCACTGCGACACGACCTTGCCGAGGTCTCCCCCGTCGTCTGCGACATCGACGATCCAGACCGCCTGGCATTCCCACTGCGCCGCGGCACCTCCTGGCGACGGCTGCGTAGTGAGCTGGGCTCCGAGGATCTCCTGCCCGGGATCGCGTCTCTCTTCAACGGCGCACTGTTCACCGCCGACGCCATCGACGCCGTCGGAGTACCGGATCTTCGACTGTTCGTCCGCGGCGACGAAGTGGAAGTACACCGCCGGCTCGTGCGATCCGGCCTGAAATTCGGCACGTGCCTGCAGACCGCTTACGTGCATCCCAACGGCGCCGAAGAATTCAAGCCGATCCTCGGCGGGCGGATGCACACGCAATACCCGGACAACGACACCAAGCGATTCTTCACCTACCGCAATCGCGGGTATCTCCTCTCGCAACCCGGAATGCGCAAACTGCTTCCCCAGGAATGGGTTCGATTCGGCTGGTACTTCCTGATCACCCGCCGCGATCCGGCCGGTCTGCGCGAGTGGATGCGACTGCGCAAACTCGGCCGGGAAGAGAAGTTCGAGCGACCGAGTTAATTCGGTTGCCCCGTTAATTCGGTTGCCCGTTAATTCGGTTGCACAGCCCGGCCACTGCCTGAGACGATTCTGCATCGACGCATGGTGCGTCCTGAAGTTTTCGAGGAGTGAGTATTGATGACTGTCGTGTTCCGCACTTTCAGCACCGTCAATACTCACGATTCTTCGTACTCGAGGACACATTCACCATGCCGGAAAACAGCACATTACTGACCGAATACGGTTGGAACACAACACTCTCGGATATTTTCGACAACCTGCCCGACAGCTCGGCCGACAACCTGGGCTCACGGGATTCCGTACCCGGACGCGTCATCCGTGTCGACCGCGGCCAATGTGACGTTGTGGTCGCCGCGGGCACTGTCCGCGCACTCAGTGGCAGCAATTCGCTGTGTACGGGCGACTGGGTTGCAGTCGCCAACGCTACGGGTGAGACCGAAACACCCACGGTCACTTCGATATTTCCACGATCGAGCAGCATCGTTCGATCCTCCGCGTCCGGAAAATCCGAAGGCCACATTCTGGCCGCGAATGTCGACACTGTTGTCATCACCACGGCGTCGGACGGCGATGTCGATCTCGGACGCATCGAGCGACTACTCGCACTCACGTGGGAAAGTGGGGCAACTCCTGTCGTCGTACTTACCAAATCCGATGCAGCTCATAATATTTCCACCATTCTCGCCGAAGCCTCCGCTATCGCACCCGGCGCAACAGCGCTCGCTGTCAGCGCCGAAACCGGCGAATGCATGGATGTACTCGACGCTGCACTGGACGGAACAGTGGCGATCCTCGGCCCTTCCGGAGCGGGAAAATCGACCCTTGCCAATGCGCTCCTCGCCGGGCACGGGTGCCTCGAAACAGGCCGGGTGCTCGAAACAGGCAGCGTGCGGACGGGCGACGGCAAAGGACGCCACACCACCGTCACGAGGGAACTGATCCCGTTTTCCGGCGGCCGGACGCTCATCGACACTCCAGGGCTGCGGGGCGTCGGAATGTGGAACGCCGCCGAGGGCATCGAGAAGACGTTCCCCGAGATCGAAGAATTCATCTCGAGCTGCCGGTTCTCCGATTGCGCGCACAACTCCGAGCCTGGGTGCGCCGTCCTGGGCGCACTCGAGAGCGGCGACATCGACGAGCGAAGACTGCGGAGCTACCGGAAACTACAGCGAGAGAACGCGTGGAATGCCGCCCGCAGTGATACCCGTCTGCAGGCGGAACGCGCGCGAGAGATGAAGGTGCTCTCCCGCCGCATCAAAGATCATTACCGGGGGCGAAGACAGTAGCGGCCGAATCCTGGCAGCATGGGAGGTGATCCCGACGAGAGGTTGCCATGTTCGAGCAGTTCCGTTCCAGCGCCAGGACCAAGCTTCAGCGTGCGGTATCCGAGGTGATCGAGAATGCCGACCGCCATAATGCCGATCGCACACGGCAGATTCTCGACGAGCTGGCGCGCTCACACGAAGAACTGGCCGGGGCCCGCGAAGATATCGCGGGCCTTCGGAACAGAATCGACGAACTGGAATTCCGCCAACGCCGCGACCTTGCGTACGCAGTCGATCTGGAAGCAACCGCGTCGAGCGCGTCGTTCATTCTGGAACACATGCGGGCGGCGCAGACGTTCGGTCATCCTCACGACACGCTGCGGCACGCACTGAATTTGGTCGAGATTCCAGGAATAGCACTCGAATTCGGCGTCGCATCCGGAACGACCTTGAAGATCATCGCCGACGAATTCCACGAACGTGAGGGCATCGTCGCAGGTTTCGATGTGTTCTCGGGTCTCCCGGAAACATGGCGAACCGGATTTCCGGCCGGCGAGTTCGCTCAGGACTCGCTCCCCGAAGTACCTGGGGCACAACTTGTTCCAGGACTTTTCGAAGACACGCTACCGGCGTTCTTGGAGCAGGAACTCGAAACTATTGCGTTCCTGCACCTCGACGCCGACCTCTACTCGTCTACCAAGACAGTGCTCGATCTCCTCGGAGACCGCCTTGTCCCGGGATCGGTCATCGTGTTCGACGAATTCTTCAACTACCCCGGGTGGCAAAATCACGAGTACCGGGCGTGGACGGAATACGTCACACGCACCGGCATCTCGTTCGAGTACGTCGGTTACACCTTCGACAACGAGCAGGTGATCGCCAAGATAATCAGGTGAGCGAAGATAGTCAGGTGAGCGTCACTTCTCGTACAGGCGAGCCCAGTTCTCGCGGCTGGTGAGCTGCGGGAACTCCTGAGCGAATGCCTGAGCGACACTTGGTGCTTCGGAAAGGAATCGCTTGATCACGCCGGCGAGGCGGCCACTCATCTCGGCAGCCTTCTCGCTGTCGAAGCGGCGTTCGCGCACGCCTCCCTGCGAGGCGTCGGTCACGAAAACATGATCGAACCGTCCGACGTGCCACCACTGCGCATCCTCGTACGAGATCGCCACCGGACCGCGCTCGAGCTGATTACGAGCCTGCGTCACAGCACGTTTCGCGAGGACGAGGTCGGTCCACAAACCGGTCTTCGGGCTGGGCGCAACGCGTCGGATCGGCAGTCGTCCCGGCAACTCGGACGCTGGACGAGTCACCGTCTCCGGGAACCGCTTTCGCTCCTGGTTGATCGTCGCCAACGCCTTCTGGCCACCATCGGCCAAGCCTGCCGGACCTTCGAGGAATCCTTCGATCGCCCGGATTTGTGTGTGCGCTAGGCCGTACTGCAACCCGACGATGGAATGCGAAATGTCTCGGGCGAGTTGCTTGGCCAGTGCCTTCGGCGCAAAACCCGGGTCGAGTGCCGCGGTGATCAGACCGTTGCGAGTACTGAAGTAGTGGGCAAAACCGTCGACGTCCTTCCAGTAGAAGTCCGCATGCCAGACGGCAGCCGACGGCAACGTGATCGTGGGGATCCCAGCCCGCCCAGCGCGCAGGCTGTACTCGACGTCGTCCCACTGGAAGAACACCGGCAGGGGCAACCCGATGCGCTCGATGGCTTCGGCGGGGATCAGGCACGTCCACCAGCCGTTGTATTCGGCGTCCACTCGGCGCTCCGGCAGCTTCTCCAACACACTCCGGTTGCGGACTCCGTGCTCGTCCGTCGGCACACCGCGCTGAAGCGTGCCCAGATCGACGCGCTCACCCGAAGCCAACAGGTAGTCGGGATTGAACAGGAAGAGCATCTGAGCGCCGATCAGAGCCGGTTCCGTTGTCATGTTCGCAAACGCACTCAGCCGAAGGACCGATTCCGGTTCACACAGGATGTCGTCGTCCATCAAGATCACGTCAGAGTGCGGTCCGGCCTCCGACGCCTCGTACAGGCCACGGGTGAAGCCGCCGGCCCCGCCGAGGTTCGCCTGCCGCAGGTACTGCAACCGTGAACCGAACTTCTTCGACACTTCCTGGAACAACTCGCGGCTCTCGACCGGATCCGTTCCCTGATCGACGACGTACAGAGCGTCGAGCAATGCCAGTACGCGTTCGTCGGACGCAAGCGCTTCAACCGTGCGAGCGCAGTCGTCGGCGCGGTTGAACGTGCAGATCGCAACCGCTACCGGCCGGATCGTCTCCGGCGACGCGACGGACCATTCGACGTCGTTGACAACTGCGCCGCCGCCCTGCGCTTCGAACTGCAACCACAAGGCGCCGCCGTCGACAAATGTGTCGAGCGGAGCAGTCATGGAAATCTGCTCGGTGCCGGTCACTACGACGTTCGTCACGATACGACGGTGACCGCCGATGTCGGACGCCTGAATCTGGACGCGGCAGGCCGTCTCGGCTACGACGCGCGCGGTCACGGTGACCTCGGTGACGGCCGTCCAGCGCTGCCAGTAGCTGGCCGGGAATCGACCGAAGAATGTGTTGGTGTGCGCAACAGCTCCGGGCTGAAGTCGCAGCTCGAACCGAGATCGTGTCGACATCCCGACTTTGGTGACCGCGTACAACTCGTCACTGGCGACCGGCGAGGTTCCGGTGAACAACGTGCGCTGTGCCACCAGGCGGTCCGAGCTCGCACGATGTTCGGTCAACTCGACCCCGGTGTCAGACTGCCCGGTGTCAGACTGCCCGCTGTCGGACTGCCCGGAGTCGGACTGGTCATCGGTCACTTTCACGGTATCCACACCCCGCAGGGTATCGCGAACCCACTCGGCGATGCCGCGAGCACCAGGCCGCGCTGCTCTAGATCACAGCTCTACCCGCTGTAGTCCGTCCCGGCCACTGCCGCGAGTTCCTTCTTACGCCGACGCAGGGACAACAATCCGTTTGCCATCTGAACGACGTCCTTGGGCGAAATCCGGCTTGCATGCGCGAGGTGATCGTCACTGAGACGAATGGGAACCTCCACTGGTCGCACGCCCGCCAACTCGAGCGCGTAGTCCAGTTCTGTCGTGAACAGGAAACCTCGCTCGGCCAAAGCGGGCGCGATCCGACGCGCCAAAGTGCCGTCGACGATAAACGTTCCCTGCGGATCACCCGTCCGGGTACCCAAGATGGCTCGCCGAAGAGTGGCAAAACCACCGGTCATGATCGCTCGCAGCAGACCACGCTGCACCTCGGAATCCGCGTGGGCCTTTGAACCGATGACCACGGGAGGAACAGACCCCAAATCCGCCATCACACGATTCGCGCCTTCGATGTCGCCGAAGCCGAACGGCAAATCGTCCGCGGTGAGCAACACACGCTCTCCCCGCGACGCGATGATTCCCGCGCGCAGTGCCGCACCCATACCTTTGTCGCTGCTCATGGGACGGAACGTCACACCTGGCCACGACCAGGCTTCCGACAACGAGGCACACACGTCCGCCGTGTTGTCGGTGGAACCGTTCTCCACGACGATGATCTCGACTGGGCTGGCGATTTTGGTAGTGCTGGCGCTCTTGGTAGGGCTGGTGCTGAAGTACTCGGCGAACTGTCGCACCGTCGACTCCAGTACCTCACCTGAGTTGTATGCGGGGATGACGACCGAAAGCTCCGGCGTAGCTGATTCCCCACGAACGGGCTCCGTCCGCGATGTCGCCACGTCCCGATCTCCTTCTTCCCCGACTGCAGTTCGAACTCGTCGGAATACTACGCTCCAGGTAAATGGGCTCCAAGACAGAGCACGGCCCAGGCTCCGCGAGACAGGGCACGCCCCAGCCTCCGAAGTACAGCCATCGACCCGACGACGAAAGCGCATCGTGAAATCTGACTTGACGCTCGCTCAACGCGTAGTGCCGCCGATACTGCTCGCCGCTCTGGTGTCGATCGTCGCGGCGATCCCACTGATCTCCAATCGCTGGTTCTACTACTGGGACGACAGTGCAGCAGCTTTCACGCCCGGATGGCACACGATCGGCGAAAAAATTCTGTCGGGATCGTGGCCGACGCTCATCCCCGAATTGTGGGCCGGTGGAAACGTCACCGCCGAAGCCCTGTACGGGACATACAATCCCGTGATCCTTCTGGATTCGGTTGCCATCGCACTCATTCCGAACCTGGGCATCGGAATCACCCTCGTCAAAATGCAATTCATGGCGATACTCGCCATCGGTGTCTACCTGGTGGCTCGCCAGTACGGCGCCAACCGGTCGATGGCCTTCATCGCCGGATTTGCCATGCCGTTCGCCGGTTACACGCTCTACTTCGACGCCTCGAGCTGGGCATCCGGACTGATCGCCTTCGCGTGGATCCCCCACGTGTGGTGGTCTACGCGGGCCAGCGCACTCGGTCGCGTGAATCCGCTGGTACCGATCGCCTTCGGCTATCTCGCCATGACCACCGGCAACCCATACGGAGCGGTGGGCGTCGCTGTCGTCTACATCGCCGTCATCGCGGAATGCATAGCGGTCAAACGGGCAGGCAGTATCAAATCCCTTCTGATCACCGGCGCAGCGATCCTCATGATGTCGCTGATCGTGTACCTGCCACTTCTGTTCACCACCGGCGTGTCCGTGCGCACGCAGTCCGGAATCGCGAACGACGGCTCGCTACGACCCGATCTCGGCGACCTGCTCAACCTCTCCGGTCCGTCGAACCAGCCGTACGTCACGGCGTTTGCACTCCCGGCGATGACGATTCCCCTGGTCTACCTGGCCTGGTTCCTCATCCCGCTTGCTCCGTGGATTCGATGGAGCTCGCTCAAGGCGCTGGGGCGTCACAGTGTTTCGCTCTTCGTCTTCGGCGGAATCTACGTGGTGCTGCTTCTCGGCCCGTCGAATCTCTGGCTGTTCCGCTGGCCGGCACGGCTTCTCGAATACGGGCAGTTGCCTGCCATTGTCGTCACTGCGGTCGCGTTGTCCGCGGGATTGCATCGTGATCGAATCCGCGCGAGATCGATCATCACCGCCGGATTGCTGGCACTCCAGTTCTATCTCGCGTGGTCGAATGTGCCCGAAGACATCGGCATTCACGCTGCGTCGCTTGTCATCACCGTGGTCCTGACGGCTATCGCACTGGTCGTGGCCTACCGGAAACCCCGATACCTGGTTGGCGCACTCGCGGCCGGAATCGTCGTGGTGCTCAGCGCCCAGACAAACTTCTGGTTCACCGGAAACTACAACGTCACACCGTGGAAGTTCCCGCGGCAGATCGCCTTCCTGGAATCGAAATTCGAAGACCGATACCAAGGAACCACTTTCGCGATCGCAGATCCCATCAACATTCCGCCCGACAACCAAACCGGGCAGTGGGGCGATCTGCTGTTCGGAAACGCCTGGCAGCCTGCGGGTGTCGACGCCGTCAACAGCTACGCGGGAATCAGCTACAACGACTTCGTTCAAGCCCTGTGCCTGAACTACTACGGCGGCGTGCAGTGTCCCGACGCAGTCGATCGACTACTCGCCGAATCACCGGGCACCGGTGTGTCCTGGCTCGACGCGATGCGCGTCGATACCGTCGTCGTTCAGAATTCCGGACCATACGGTGGAAAACGCGCTCTCGACGCACTTCCCGAGAGCGACTGGTCCGTTTCGCCTGATCGCGTCGTCACTGTCGGTCGACGCACCACCGAACATCAGTGGCCAGACGGCCGGGTTTCCGCAACCACACCGGGGCTCGACGTCCGTAGCGATGCCGCCGCAACGGACACTCGGGAAACCGTCGAGTACACCGGATCCGGCACCCTCACCTTCGCACTGCTCGCCTGGCCCGGCTGGACCGCAACAGTGGACGGACAGTCCGTAGAAACGAAGGCCAGCCCCGGCGGCTTGCTGCAGGTCGATGTACCGCCGAGCGCCGACGACGGATCGATACTCACCATCGAATTCAGCCCGCCAGGAAGCACATTCGGATGGGGTATCGCCGGCGTCGGACTACTCGTCGCCTTGTCCCAGGGCGCCTGGGCGTTCCGAGCGCGCCGTAAGGATCAAGAAGGCCGCAGTGATCAGGAAGAAAGCGTCGCAGCGACTGCAGATTCCGTGACCTCGTGAACCGCGCGGTGAGCGGGCAGGATCGACGCCCGCTCACCGTCCGCGTCACCTGTTCCCTGCACCAATCCGAGGAAATGCGTCAGCTGCGCTGCCAACGGCTCGTCGCTGTAGCGGATCGTCGGAATCTCGATAACCGTCTGCTGCTGGTAGCCGTCCCGATCGGCGGGCATGCTGTCGTCAATGTGCCGGTAAATCGTGATGCCGCGGCGAAGCAGGTCGATCTCGATGAGTCGGTCAGCCTCGAGCAACGACAGTTGACGG
Source organism: Rhodococcus sp. KBS0724 (assembly GCF_005938745.2). Taxonomy (NCBI): domain Bacteria; kingdom Bacillati; phylum Actinomycetota; class Actinomycetes; order Mycobacteriales; family Nocardiaceae; genus Rhodococcus; species Rhodococcus sp. KBS0724. Next base: position 283,949 of record NZ_VCBX02000001.1, on the reverse strand, counting down.
ATCTTGCGCTGGCTGATCCGGCTGGCCGAAATCGTCGCTACCGCACCCGAACCGAAACGCAGAACCGCGTCGGCGCAATCTTCCGACCGGTTCTGCACGGAAGTCGGATGGAAGTAGCCGAACTCGCCTTTCGCCAAACTCGGCTCCGATCCGGCAAATCCGATAGCCAAGTCGACGTCGTGAATCAACAGGTCCGTCGCGACGCCCGTCGGGATGCGAGAAACGAACGGAGAGTGACGAATACCGTTAACCTGCCAAACGTCGCCGGAGAACTCACGAGCAGTGCGAACAGCTGGATTGAAACGTTCGAGGAGACCACACATCAGCGGAACACCGGACGCGCGTGAACGATCGACCAGGTCGACGCTCTGCTCGTACGTCGCGGCCAACGGCTTCTCCACCAGAACAGGCTTGCCCAGATCGAGAACCCGTCCGGCCAACTCGTAGTGGGCCGGTGTAGCAGCGGCGATCACCACGGCGTCGATGCCGTCCAGCGTGTCGAAATCCGCAGCCCAGCGCGTATCGAAGCGCTCAGCAACAGCTTTACCCTGCTCCTCGCGTGGCTCGATCAGCAACTCCAACTCGCACAAGGCCGACTGCGCGATGACACGCGCATGCAGCGAACCCATCTGGCCGGAGCCGACAAGGGCGATACGGGGCTTGCTTGCAGTCGTATTCAGGCTCGCAGTCATCTTCAGGCCTCCATAGCGCCGCGTACTGCGGCAATAATCTGATCGACGTCCCCGGCGGACAACGCCGCGTGGACCGGAATACTCAGGCACCGCGACGCCACCGACGTGGCAACCGGCGTCTCCTCGATGACTACCCGCGGATGGTCGCGGTAGCACTCGTAGTCGTACACGGCCTTCGGGTAGTAGATCCCGCTGCCGATGTCCTTCGCGGCGAGACGCTCGCTGAGTTCGTCGCGAGTGATCGGTGCATCCTCGGCCAACAGCAACGTGAACTGGTGCCAGACATGTCCGCGACCGGACAGCTCGGTCGGCAGGATCAGCCCGTCGACATCTTTCAAACCGACGCGCAAGGCTTCCGCGTTGCGTCGGCGTGCCTCGACCTGCTGCATGTACGTCGCCATCTGCGGCAGCGCCAAGCTTGCCTGCAGATCGGTCATCCGGTAGTTCTGGCCGACCATCTCGTACTGGTAGCGCGCCCGCATGCCCTGGTTACGCAGGACACGAAGTCGGTCGGCTGTCGCGTCGTCGTCGGTGGTGATCATTCCGCCTTCGGCGGTCGTGAGGTTCTTCGTCGCGTAAAACGAGAAGCAGCCCAAACCGAAACTGCCGGCGCCGCGTCCCTCGAAAGTCGCACCGTGCGCTTGAGCGGCATCCTCGACGACGGTCAGGCCGTGCGTCTGCGCCAGCGGCATCAACGCACCCATGTCGGCTGACTGACCGTAGAGATGAACAGGCATCAAGACCTTCGTGCGGTCGCCGATTCGAGCCGCGGCGGCAGCGGAGTCCAGATTGAAATCGGACTCCGAAATATCGGCGAACCTAGCCGTTGCCCCCGCCTCGAGAATCGCGTTCAACGTGGCAACAAAGGTGAACGGTGTGGTCAGAACCTCGTCACCGGGTTGCAGATCCTGGACCTGAAGTGCCGCGATCAGCGCCGTAGTGCCATTGTTCACCGCCACCGCATGACGAGTGCCGACGAGAGCCGCGAACTCGTCCTCGAGCCGCTTGACCTTGGGCCCCTGCGCGACGATCCCCGATCGCAGAGTGTCCAGCACCTCGCGCTCGACTTCTTCCCCGAACGAGATGCTGGATATCGCGATCACTGAGTTACCTCCGATAGATTCATCCGACTGTCGTCGGAACGAAATACCCCGACAACCAACGAAGCGTATCGAAACGCAATTCGATACTTCGAGAGGATTCCGGAACCCGCATGTCTTCACGACCTGACTGCCATATCCATCCCACCGCCCTGGTCGGCGCCGAAGTACAGATCGGCACCGGTGTGACGATCGGACCGAACGCCGTCCTGACCGGCCCACTCGAGATCGGCGACGACTGCTGGATCGGCGCGGGAACAGTGCTAGGGGCACCACCCGAGATCCTCGGCGCAGTCCATCCCACATCGTGGTCCGAGAGTGCGGGCCTCGGAATCCGAATCGGCGCCCGAACCACAATCCGTGAACTCACCACCGTTCACCAAGGCAGCGAACGACGCACCGAAATCGGCGAAGACTGCTTCGTGATGAACCGCGTCGGCATCGAACACGACGTCCAGATCGGCGACCGGTGCGTTGTGTCATCCGGAACGACGCTCGCCGGGCATGTCAGCGTCGGCGACGGCGTCAATCTGGGGATGCACACCGTTGCCCACCAGCGACGCGTCATCGGATCCGGGTCCATGATCGGCATGGGAACAGTGGTGGTCAAAGACGTTCCCCCTTTCGCCAAAGCCTTCGGCAATCCGGTGTCCCTGCACGGCGTCAACCGGATCGGTATGAGTCGCTCGGGTATCTCCGAAGAAGACATCGACGCAGTCGCAGCGATCTACGCTGCCGCAAGCTTCGGTGCGTCACCGACCATCCCCGACTCACTTTCCGGGACATTCACATGGTGGCGCGAGCGGGCTGACAAACCACTCGTGGTTTAGCTGTGAGAATCCTGATTGGTATCGTCAGCGAAATGACGAGCGGGTGGGAAGTTTCAGGCACGTGAGTACTTCTCCCGAATCCGAACAACCCGAATCCGAACAGACGGTCGAACCGGCTGCACAACCGAACGCTCTGCGCGGTCTTCTCATCAACGGGTTCAAGGTTCTCGTCACCCTCGCGATCGTCGTCGCGATCATCTTCGCGGTGAAGTCCCAATGGGCCGAAGTCAAGAACACCATCACCGAGCTGAACTGGTGGACGCTCGCTGCGTCGTCGCTGTTCATCTTCCTCGGTATGGGTGCCGCAGTGCGGGCCTGGCAACACGCACTCGGCGCCCTCGAACAACCGATCCCGGCATTCGACGCCGCGCGCGCTTATCTGGTCGGCCAGCTCGGCAAGTACCTTCCCGGCAGTGTCTGGGCATTCGTTCTGCAAACGGAACTTGTCAGGCGCGCCGGTGTATCTCGGGCAGCGGGCTTCGTCGCAGTGCTGGTCACGGTGGGTTTGAGTACAACTTCGGCATTGGTCGTTGGACTCTTCGGCCTACCTGCCCTGTTTGAGGTCAGCACGGTAGCCGCGGTCGGCGTGATCATCCTGGTCCCGATCGCTCTCGTCTGCGCGTACCCGCCGGTGCTCACGCGTCTGGTGAACCTCGCACTGAAACTGCTCCGCCGCACGCCACTCCACAAACCGCTCACGATGCACAAAATTGCCCTCGCATTGGGCTGGTGCGCGGTGAGTTGGGTGCTCTACGGAATCCAACTGTGGCTACTCGCATCCAGTTCCGCAGGCTTCGAAATTCGTGGGCTCGTCCAATGCATCGGTGCCCTCGCCCTCGGCATGTGCGCAGGCGTCCTGGTATTCGTGGTGCCCTCCGGCATCGGCGTCCGCGAGGCCGTCATCGTCGCAGCGCTGTCACCATTCATGGACGCCGGCGTCGCGCTCGGCCTCGCCCTGGCGTCGCGGCTGCTCTTCACTCTCTGTGAAGTATTTGCGGGCGTCGTAGCTGCGCTGTCCGGATCGCGGGTTCTTCGCAACGCGCTTGTTCACGAACATTCACGAGTGCCGGATCCCAGCAAAGCCTGAGATCTCAGTCCACGACAGCTTCCGAGGCTGAATAGCCCGCCTCGGTGACGGCTTTCTGCGGACGCCACCACTGTTCGTTGTCGCGGTACCACTCCACGGTGGCTTCTAATCCACTGCGGAAATTGCGGTACAGCGGCTGCCATCCCAGTTCCCGTTGAATTCTTCTCGGGTCGATCGCGTACCGCATATCGTGACCTGGACGGTCGGTGACGAAGTCGAATTCGTCCGGTTTGCGCCCAAAAATCTCGAGCAGAGCTGCAATCACCGTCCGGTTATCCGTTTCACCATCCGCGCCAATCAGGTACGTTTCACCGGACTTGCCCCGCTCCAGGATGTCCCACACCGCACGGTTGTGATCGTCCACGTGAATCCAATCGCGAACGTTGCGACCTTCCCCGTACAACCGGGGACGCACGCCGTCGATCAGATTTGTGATCTGACGTGGAATGAACTTCTCGACATGCTGAAACGGGCCGTAATTGTTGGAGCAATTGGAGATCGTTGCCTCGATACCGAACGAACGCACCCACGCCCGCACAATCAGATCGCTCGACGCCTTCGACGCCGAATACGGACTCGAAGGGTTGTACGGCGTCGACTCGGTGAATCGCGTCGGGTCATCCAACTCGAGATCGCCGTACACCTCGTCCGTCGAGATGTGGTGGTACCGGACCTTGTGCGCCCGAACAGCTTGCAGCAGCGAGAACGTACCCATCACGTTCGTCCGGATAAACGGTTCCGGATCATTCAACGAATTGTCATTGTGGCTTTCGGCCGCAAAATGGACCACTGCATCGGATCGCGATACCAACTCGTCAACCAGTGCCTGATCGGCGACATCACCGTGGACGAAGTGGATGCGATCCTCCACCTCGATAAGCGAGCTCCGATTACCGGCATAGGTCAGGGCATCGACAACCGTAACCTCGACGCCCGGATGCGACGCCACCGTCTGGTGAACAAAATTGGCGCCGATAAACCCGGCACCCCCGGTGACCAGCAGTCGCACGTTCATCTCCTCAAGCTTGCCGAACCCCTTCGAACCTTACCGCTCATTGGTGCCGGATCCGTTTGCCCATCGGTGCCCGATCCGTTTGCTTCGATCCGCACGCGTACAGGACACTGCACGTATGCGTGGAATCATTCTGGCCGGCGGCACAGGCTCTCGCCTGCACCCGATCACTCTCGGAGTGAGCAAGCAGATGCTGCCGATCTACGACAAGCCGATGATCTACTACCCGCTTTCCACACTGATGCTGGCGAATATTCGCGACATCCTCATCATCACGACACCGCACGACGCCGAACAGTTCAGGCGACTGCTCGGTGACGGTTCCCAATTCGGCGTCAATCTGACCTACGCAATCCAGCACGAACCGAACGGACTCGCAACAGCATTCGTCCTCGGCGCCGAACACATCGGGAACGACTCCGTTGCACTTGTCTTGGGCGACAACATCTTCTACGGCCCCGGCCTGGGCACTCAACTGAAACGATTCTCGGACATCGACGGAGGGGCGATCTTCGCCTACTGGGTCTCCGATCCCACCGCCTACGGTGTCATCGAGTTCGACGACGCCGGACGCGCTATCTCCATCGAAGAAAAGCCCGAATCTCCGAAATCGAACTACGCCATCCCCGGACTGTACTTCTACGACAGCGACGTTGTGGACGTCGCGCGAGACCTGAAGCCCTCCGACCGAGGCGAATTCGAAATATCCGACGTCAACCGTCACTACCTCGATGCCGGCCGCCTACAAGTGGACATCCTCCCCCGCGGAACCGCGTGGCTCGATACCGGAACCTCGGACTCCCTACTCGAAGCCGCCAACTACGTGCGAACAATCGAACACCGCCAGGGCCTCAAAATCGGCTCGCCCGAAGAAGTTGCCTGGAGGCAAGGATTCATCACCTCCGACCAAATGCGCTCCCAAGCAGAAACTTTGGGAAAATCTGGCTACGGCGACTACCTCCTCGCCCTACTCGAACACGGCAAGGAATGGTGACATGGACATCCGTGAACTGAAAATTGCCGGAGCCTGGGAAATCACTCCCCGACAATTCGGAGACAACCGCGGAGTCTTCCTCGAATGGTTCAAAAGCTCAGCCTTCACCGCCGCAACAGGCCGCAACCTCGAACTGGCGCAAGCTAATTGCTCGGTATCCGCAGCAGGAAGTCTGCGCGGAATCCACTTCACCGACACCCCTCCCGGGCAAGCCAAGTACGTCACCTGCGTCAAAGGAGCATTCCTCGACGTCATCGTCGACCTGCGCGTCGGATCCCCGACCTTCGGCGAATGGGATTCCGTCCTGATTGACGACATCGACCGCAAAGCTGTCTACCTGTCCGAAGGCCTGGGGCACGCCATCCTGTCCCTCGAAGACGGATCAACAGTCATGTATCTCTGCAGCATCGAGTACTCCCCACAATTCGACCGCGATCTCAACCCATTCGATCCGGAACTGAACATCGCCTGGCCCACCACCGACCGGGCAGGTCAACCCCTGGCCTACGAACTGTCCGCGAAAGATGCTGATGCACCGTCACTCGAGACACTTCGTGCGCAAGGACTGTTGCCCCGTTTCTAGGGCCTACTAGATTGCTGGGCCTGATAGATAGGTGCCTCGTTTTGTGATCGCGCCAGCGCCGAATCGGTAATCTGCACCAAAGAAGGTACAGCGTTATTGGGTACGGGGTACTCGGCAAGGGGTACTGGGTACACCGACTGGCATGAGTACACCAACGGCATGAGTACACCAACAACATGGGTACACCGACAACATGGGTCCACGGATGAGCGAAAGCAGTGGTAGCGGGGGCATCAAACGTGGCCTGTGGATCGCCGCCCTACTCGTACTGGGGCTCGGTGGCCTCACTCTGGCCGCGCCGCCGCTGACACCCAGCTCACTGCACGCGCCGAGCTCACTGCAACCAGACGCGCAATCTCCAGTCACGGTCATCACCACCACCCCACCGCCGCCTGCGATTTCGCTCACGCCACAGGAACTGGTCGCGCGAGTCGTCCCCAGCATCGTCACCATCACTTCTTCCGCCAGGTTCACCACCACAGCAGGAACTGGCATCGTCCTGTCTCCGGACGGGGTTGTGTTGACCAACCATCACGTGATCAGCGGCGGCACCGAAATCACGGCGGTGAACATGTCCAACGGACTGATCTACGACGTGGAAGTACTTGGCTACGACAGCGGTCAGGATCTCGCATTACTCCGACTCGTCGGAGCATCCGACCTTCCGACTGCCACGGTGGGAAGTTCACAGAGAGCCGCTCGAGGCGATCCGGTTACCGCCATCGGAAATGCTGACGGAGAAGGAGTTCCACTTCCTGCGCCCGGCACCATCACCGGTTTCGGGGTCACAGTCAACACCCGCAATTCGACGGATGGCTCACGAAATCAATTGAAGGGCCTCATCGAGGTGAATGCCGATATCCGGCCTGGCGATTCCGGCGGACCTCTAGTGAATGCGGCTGCCGAATTGATCGGAGTCAGTAGCGCCGGCAATGCCATCGAAGATCGAACGGAAGTCTCGCCCGCCCCGCAGTCTTACGCGATCCCGATCGACACGGCTCTTCCGATTGTCGACCAAATACTCAGTGGTCGCTCCTCGGAAACGGTACGGGTGGGCCCCACGCCCGTGCTGGGCGTGGCAGTCAAAGATCACGTGGGCTCGCCTGCCGGCGCGGAAGTGGTTGCAGTGAGCTTCGATTCGCCTGCCGAAGTTGCCGGGGTGACCAAAGGCGACGTGATCACCGGGTTCGGCGGGGCTCCCATCACCTCGACGTCCGACCTGAATATCGCGATGAGCATGCGTCACCCTGGCGATACGGTCGATTTGATCTGGTTCGACGCGCAAGGTCAACAGCGGTCAGGTTCCCTCATCCTCGACGAGGGACCGCCGCGCTGAACCGCATCAAGCTCGTCAGCTCGGCTCAGGATCTTGATCCTCTTTCGAAGACCTTCGCTGCCGATTCGGGTCTCCTCGGTGGAGTTTCTTGCGCCACGCGATGATCGAATGCGCTCGTTCCAGCAATTCTCGTGGATGGTGCCGGGAGTTCACTCGTGGCCGCCGTTCCGGATCGATGTGCACCGGCGGTGTCCACTCCGTTCGTCCGGTGTATCCGTCGTTCTCGTTCCGCGAGTTGGTTTTCCAGCCGTGCGAACCCTTTTTGACCAGGCCGTGGCAGCTGTCGCAGACGAGGGTGAGGTTTTCGATGTCGGTGAGTCCGTCATCATTCCATTCGGTCATGTGGTGGACGGCGCACCGCGACGGCGGTGCGTCACAGTCGGGCCGCGTACATCCTCGATCAGCTGCAATCAGCGCCAGGCGCTGATCAACAGTTGCGAGGCGCTTCCCACGGCCGAAATGCAGCGGACGGCCGTCATGATCGAAGAGAACCAACACCGGATGAGATTTCTCGGACATCGCGAGTGCGTCTCGAATCGGCAGAATACCGCCGGTCGCAGTGGTTGCGACACCACCGATCGATTCCTCCAACTGCTCCAACGTCATGGTGACGATGACCGTCGCAGGAAGGCCGCGATGGTTGCCCAACACACCTCCGTCGAGAACACATTTCATCAGTGCAGAAAACGCGTCGTGATTTCGCTGGCCGGCGGTACGCGTGTCGCGAGATGCGGCTGCCGCAATTGCCGACTCGCCCACCTCGGAGCAGTCCCCACCAGGCGATTCCGGATCATCCGGGTTGTTCATTCCTGGTCTCGCCCATTTGGCGAGCACAACGTCAAGTTGGGCCTTTGCAACCGGATCGAGCTCACCGGAGATCCGCGACATCAGATCTGCGTCTTGCCTTCGCACGCTGAGGTACCGCCGGCGTCGCCGATCCCGGTCATCGGTTAGTTCGCCGTCGGGGTTGAGCCAGGCCAATGCCTCGATGCCAGCTGCCGTCACTGCTTCGGGAGTGCCAGTCCGCGCGTGTTCGGCAAGCACCATTTCGAGGCTTTCTCGGTCCTCGAAATCAAGTGCCGCAGGCGCTTTGTGCATGACATCCGCTATCGCCGATATGTGATCACGGCCGATATCCCCGTCACGCGCAGCGTCTCCGGTCTCGGGAAGTACCGCTGGAGTTGATTCCCCGAACGCCGAGACTTGTTGCACCACAGACCGTGCCGCCCGTACGCGCCGCGACGCATCGGATGCAGAGATTCGGAGAACCTGCACGAGCAGTTGATTGGGCGATCGAAGCCCCTGCCCCACGTGGAGGCAACGTTCCATTCCTTCGGCCACGAGTTGGTACCCAACAGCATCGACCAGCCGAACTGCTCGCTCGAGATCTCGCAAAGCTGAAATGATGCCGTCGTCGGTCAACGCCGAAGACGAGCACTGCACCAATTCTTCGGCAGCGCACGACAACACATCGACCAACTGGTGATGACCCCCGTCATCTGGTGCAATATCGCTCACTGAACCCCCCGGTTCGAACTTGCACCACACCCTATTCCGAGGGTCCGACAAGAACTCCAGGCCCAACGAGCATCCGTCAAGACTCAGGCGATGCGCGCCCGAATGAACGTTGCGACGTCACGGAGAGCCGCACGACTTTCCGGAAGACTCGGCCACACCGCCGGGAAAGCGTGAATCTGACCGTCCCAGATCTGCAGTGAACATTCGACACCGGCTACCGAAAGTCGTTGCGCCATCAATTCCGAATCCACTCTGAGCACTTCGGATTCCGCCACTATCAGCAGCGACGACGGAAGTCCTGCAAGGTCTCCGTCGACCGGAGACGCCATCACCCCGCCCAAAGCACCGATTGCCGTCAAGGCAGAAACCGGGGCGATGACATCGCGTCGAGCATTGTCGTGTGCAGATTTTGCGGTGCAGTCCAGATCGAGGAATGGCGACAACCCAACCAACCCGGCAGGCGCAAGATCAGTGGCCGACGCAGCCAACGCTGTCGCGAACACCAGAAATCCGCCCGCCGAATCACCGACGAAGACAGTCTTTTCCGGCAGTCCGCCCTGTTCGAGAAGCCAGTGATAGGCGCTCAGGCAATCATCGGCCGATCCGCTGATGCTCGTGTACGGCAACTGCCGGTACGCAAGATGCAATACCGGCAGGCCCGTCCGCTTGGCAATGCTCGCGACCACGGGACGATGTGTGTTGAGTCCGCAACACATGAAGCCGCCCCCGTGCAGGTACAAAACCGCTCCGTCGCGAATATCGGCCGTCGAACCGGCGGTGCGCACCAATTCTCCGTCGAAGCCCGATCCCCCGCCGAAATCAGGGAAACGAATCATCTCTCGATCGATTCCCGACGGAATTCGCATCCGTGCCGCGGAGTCCAATACCGCAGCGCGACGAATTGCGCCGTGCGTCAACGGCGCCACTCCGACAACCGGACGCACCATCGCGCGACACACGTTGTACAGAATCCGGGACGTGGCACTCGGACTGCCGTACCGCGTGCCGGTTCGGCGAGTGATTATCGGAGACAGGGACATCCGCCTAGATTATGTGCGGTCAGTTCCCGGTGAGGTCGACTTCGTCAAGATCTTCGACGATGGTGACTTTTCGTTTCCGTCCGCCGATCACTTTCCCGAGGTTGCGTAGTCCGCCGGATGCCGGCTTGGGTGCGGGCGGGATGCGCTGGGGTGCAACGCGAGTACGGGCTGCACGTTGCACCGGTTTAGGAGCGGGCGCCACCGGCACAGCAGGAACAACGGGCGCAGCAGGAACAACAGAAGCAGCAGGAACGGCCGGCGCGGTGTCGACAATCAGCTCAGCCACCTCGACAACTTCGGGCCCTTCAACCTCAGGCACCACAACCTCAGCCACTTCCACAACCCCGGCTACTTCAACAAGCTCGGCTGCTTCGACAAGCTCAGGCAAGGCAACCGTCGCCTCGACCTGCGCCGGCCCGTCGAACACGGGGAATTCCAGTGCCCAGCGGACGCGGCTGTCCAACCATCGCGAGTCGAGTTCGCGAAGAAGATCCGGATGCCACGACGCTTCCTGAGTGTCACCGAACGCCCGTGTGTCGTCGCTGACCCAAAGTATTTCGGTGCCGGGATTCCGATCGGCGAGATCGAGCAGGGTCAACCAGTTCAGTGTCGCGGGATAGCCGTCGCGCTTTTTCTTGTCGACGTACGGTCGTTGCATCGCTATCGCGCGCTCCGCCACGAGCAGGTGCGGCACATCGACTGGGTCGATGACCTCGATGCCGATTCCCTGCAGGTCGTCGACCAGATCCTGGACATAGCCGTCCGCTTTGTCGTGGGCCGCGTCGATGAATCGGGTGAGATCCCGGCGTAGGCCGAGGCGGTCGTACATCCGCGCTTGCACGCTGAGTGCGGCGATCATGTCCGCGGATTCCTTGCGGTAGCGATTGGCGACGTCGAGGACAGCGAGACGCGGTACGACAATGCGGAGTCCGCGGGCCTTGGCGTCGGCGACGGAATTGTCGAACCGTGCGCCCCGGACCAAGGCAGAGGAGTCGAGGACGATGATCATGACCTGCATTCTCCCCCAAGAACGGGACGAATGCGCTAATTCACGCAGCCCTCATTTACTTGATATTGAAGATCACAGCTCGCTGAACGATGAAGTTGATGACCGTTGCGGTGCCCTGCGCGATGACAAACGCCAGAGGCATACGCCACCATTCGTCGGCCAACACGTGCAACATCACCGCATTGAGACCGACCTGAACGCCAAAGGTCACCGCGTACAGCACAACAACGGCGATAAACCGGGCACGCGACGGCTCCGCTTTGAATGTCCACCGGCGATTGATCAGATACGCCGTAGTGGTGCCGGCAACGAAGCTCAGAGCTTTTGCTGCGGTGAACGACAATCCCAACGCGTGGAGCAGCGCGTACAGCCCGTAATCCACGATCGCGGACAGCCCACCCGTCGCAACAAACCGGACGATCTGCGTCTTCAGGTCAATTGCATCATCGGCGAGGTCCGTCGTGACGGGAATCTCCACCGGCAAAGGGACGTGGGGTTCGTGCTGGTGGTTCGCAGGCGTTTCGGGCACGACGACGAGCGTAACGACTCCGGCCCAAGCCGTCCGGCTCTACTCCCAGGTAACCTCTACGTTGATGTCCACGACAGCAGAAGAGACGCCCAAGCAGGCTCTCCACACCCAAGCCCGCACCCTCACCGGTTGGGGACGCACCGCCGCCACCACCGCACAGGTGTTGTCCACCCCCGACGTGGAAGTGATCGCCAGCGCGGTCGCCCAGGTTGCGGAGAAGAACGAGTCCAAGCCGTCGCACCTGCGACGCGGTGTCATCGCACGCGGTCTCGGCCGTTCGTACGGTGATCCGGCGCAGAACGCGGGCGGCCTGGTCATCGACATGAATGCGCTCAACCGTATTCATCGCATCGATCGTGACACCGCGTTGGTGGACGTCGATGCCGGGGTGAATCTGGATCAGCTGATGAAGGCTGCTCTGCCGTTCGGTCTGTGGGTTCCGGTGCTGCCGGGTACTCGTCAGGTCACGATCGGCGGCGCCATCGGTTCCGACATACACGGCAAGAACCACCACAGCGCAGGCAGCTTCGGCAACCACGTCGTGTCGTTGGATCTGCTGACGGCCGACGGCAAGGTTCGTACCCTCACCCCTAAGGGCGGGCGTAACGATCCCAAGGCCGCGCTGTTCTGGGCCACGATCGGCGGTATGGGCCTGACGGGCATCATCCTGCGCGCCACTATCAAGATGACACCGACCGAGACGGCATATTTCATCGCCGACGGCGACGTCACCAACAGCCTCGACGAGACCATCGCGCTGCACAGCGACGGCAGCGAGGCCAACTACGAGTACTCGAGCGCCTGGTTCGACGCGATCGCAGCGCCGCCGAAGCTCGGCCGTGCGGCAATCTCGCGAGGATCCCTGGCGAAGCTCGATCAGCTTCCGGCCAAGCTGCAGAAGAACCCGCTCGCCTTCGATGCGCCGCAGTTGCTGACGTTCCCCGATATCTTCCCGAACGGCCTCGCCAACAAGTTCAACTTCTCGGCGATCGGCGAAGTCTGGTTCCGTAAGTCGGGAACGTACCGCGGCAAGGTCCAGAATCTGACGCAGTTCTACCACCCGCTCGACATGTTCGGTGAGTGGAACCGCGCCTACGGTTCCAACGGATTCCTGCAGTACCAGTTCGTGGTTCCGCCGGAGGCTGTCGAAGAGTTCAAGAAGATCATTGTCGACATTCAGCGCAGTGGTCATCATTCGTTCCTGAATGTGTTCAAGCTCTTCGGCGAGGGCAATCAGGCGCCGCTCAGCTTCCCGATCCCGGGTTGGAACATCTGCGTCGATTTCCGCATCAAGCCGGGCCTCAACGAATTCGTCACCGAACTCGACAAGCGGGTCCTCGAATTCGGCGGACGCTTGTACACGGCGAAGGATTCGCGGACATCCGCAGAGACCTTCCATTCCATGTACCCGCGCATCGACGAGTGGATGGCGACGCGCCGAAAGTACGACCCCACAGGCGTTTTCGCCTCCGATATGTCCAGAAGGCTGGAACTGTGATCAACGCTGTAGGTAATCCGCAAACTGTTTTGCTTCTCGGTGGAACGTCCGAGATCGGCCTCGCGATGTGCGAGGAGTACCTGAAGAAGTCGCCGCTGCGCATCATTTTGGCGACGCTGCCCGGCGATCCCGGCACCGATGCCGCAGTCAAGGGGCTCGAAGCCAAGGGCGCCACCAAGGTTGAGGTCGTCGACTTCGACGCCGTGAAGTTCGACAGCCACCCCGACGTCATCGACAAGGCCTGGGCGGGCGGCGATGTCGACGTCGCGATCGTTGCGTTCGGCTTGGACGGTGACGCCGAGGAACTGTGGCAGAACCAGCGCAAGGCTGTACTGGTCGCGAACGTCAACTACACCGCAGCGGTTTCGGTGGGCGTACTGATCGGCGAGAAGATGAAGGCTCAGGGCTTCGGCAAGATCATTGCCATGTCGTCTGTTGCCGGCGAGCGCGTGAAGCGCGCCAACTTCGTCTACGGCTCCACCAAGGCGGGCCTGGACGGCTTCTATCTGGGCCTCGGCGAGGCTTTGGCGGAGTTCGGCCCGAGCGTCACCGTGGTTCGACCGGGCATGGTGCGCACCAAGTTCAGCGCCCACGTCAAGGAAGCGCCTTTGACGGTCAACAAGGAAGACGTCGCGAGGCTTGCTGTTGCAGCGTCGGACAAGGGCAAGGAGATTGTCTGGGCACCGGGCCCGTTCCGCTTCGTGATGATGGCTCTGCGCCACGTGCCGCGACCTATCTTCCGGAAGCTGCCCGTCTAAGCTCTTTTTCGTGTCTCAGACAACAGCTGAACCAGCTCTGACAACTGTCTCCCCGTCGCCGTGGCGTAATGCCGCGGCGACGGTGGTGGAAATGGCGCTCGCGGCACTGGTGGCCGTAGTCGTCGCCGCTGTCGGACTGTTCGCGTTCAGCCAGGTCGATTGGCCGGCTTTCACGTCGTCGAATGTCACGCAGGCCGTCACGACGGTCTTGCAGGTTGTCTGTATCGCCGTGATCGGCGTCGCCGTTCTGATGTTCCGCGCCCGCAAAGCCGAACGGACCGCAAAGCTCCTCTCGTGGGCTGGGCTTTCGGGCTTCGTCACCACGACGCTCGGACTCCCCCTCGCCGCGACCACGCTGTATCTGCACGGGGTTTCGGTCGATCAACAATTCCGCACCGAATACCTGACTCGGCTCACGGATTCCGCTGCGCTGCACGACATGACGTATGTGGATCTCCCGCCGTTCTATCCGGCCGGCTGGTTCTGGGTCGGTGGACGCGTCGCAAATCTGCTGGGTATGGACGGTTGGGAAGCCTTCAAGCCCTACGCAATCGGGTCGATCGCAGTTGTCGCCGTGATTGCACTCGTGTTGTGGACCAAGCTCATTCGACGCGATTGGGCAGTAGTCGCGGCGTTGGCCGTCACCGCTGTTGTGTTGGCGTACAACTCACCTGAGGCGTACGGCGCCGTCGTCAATCTTCTGATTCCGCCGGTCCTGATTCTGGCGTGGGGTGCGTTGGATCGGCCGGGTTCGTCCCGGTTTGCCGGAGCGGGCGCAGTTCTCGGCACCGGTGTGTTCCTCGGATACGCAGCAACTGTCTACACGCTGTACCTCGGATTCGCTGCCTTTGCGGTGACCTTGATGGCGGTAATTGCGGCGGTACTCGCCGCCCGTGCCCAAAACACCTGGAAGGCGGCGCTCAATCCCCTGATCCGGTTGGTCGCGATAGCGGTGATCGCAGGGTTGATCGCCCTGACCGTGTGGGCTCCCTACTTGCTCGAGGCTCTTTCGGGCGCTCCCGCCGAGTCGGGCACCGCCATGCATTACCTCCCCGATTCCGGCGCGGTACTTCCCTTCCCGATGCTGCACTTCTCACTCGTCGGCGCACTGTGCATGTTGGGCACGATCTGGTTGATTTCCCGGTTCCTGTTCTCACGCCGAGCGCGGGCGCTGGGTATCGGCGTCATCGCCGTGTACCTGTGGGCGCTGCTGTCGATGATGTTCACGGTTGCCGGCAGCACGCTTCTCGGGTTCCGACTCGAACCCGTGCTGATCGCACTCCTTGCCGCGGCAGGTGTGTTCGGCTTCTTCGAGTTCGCCGGTTGGATCGTGTTGGCGACCAGTGAGAATCCGCGGGTCAAAGCGGTACTCGTCGCACTCGGCGTCATCGGCGCGATTTCCTTTGCGCAGAACATCCCGCAGGTACTGGCCCCGGATATCGCTGTGGCATACAGCGATACCGACGGCAATGGAGAACGTGGGGACAAGCGTCCGCCGGGAGCTGAGGCCAACTACGCGGACATCGATCGCATCATCCGCGAACAACTCGGCCGCGAACCCCACGATCTCGTGGTCCTGACAGCCGATATCGGATTCCTCAGCTTCTACCCGTATTTCGGTTTCCAGGGACTGACGTCGCACTATGCAAATCCGTTGGCGGACTTCCGGGCCCGGGCCGAACTGATCGAGCAGTGGTCGGAACTGACGACCCCTGACGAACTGATAGCTGCCTTGGACTCGGCGCCGTGGCGGGCACCCGACGCCTTTGTCTTCCGCCAGGGCGCCGACGGATACACCCTGCGTCTGGCCGAGGACGTCTACCCCAACGATCCCAATGTCCGCCGCTACACGGTTACCTTCCCCAAGGAACTGTTCGACGATCCTCGCTTCACGGTCACCGAGCAGGGACCGTTCGTAGTTGTCACCCGCAACTGACCCGGTACCCCCGATAACATTAAACAAACGGGATATTCTTCACAGTCGGCTTGCCGACGACGGTCGTTGACGTGCCCCCTCCACACCCCTAACTTCATATCGTGACAAAAACCGATGCCCGCACAGCCATGATCGACGCGGCTGAGCGATTGGTGGCGGAACGTGGTCTGGCAGCACTGACCTTGCGCGATGTCCAGATCGAGGCTGGGCAGGCAAACAAGTCGGCAGCGCAGTACCACTTCGGTTCACGCGAAGGCCTGCTGTCCGCGGTGATCGACTCACGGATGAAGCCGGCTGCAGAGCGTCGACACGATCTCCTCAACGCGATCGACGTCGCACAGCAGCCGCCCACGATGCGCCAACTCGTGGAGGCGTCGGTGCTGCCGTTGGCCGAGCAGACGATCGAACGTGAGCACAGTTTGTACGCACGTTTTCTGGTGCAGTCCATCTTCGATCCGGGGATGTCGACGGTCATCCGGGACCACCTGCAGGCAGCGACCTTTCGCGATGTTCAGCAGCGCATTGCGTCGGCGTCCTCGTTGCCGGCCGACATCGCGGAACTTCGCGCCGGCACACTCAGCATTTTGAGCATCGTGACATTTGCTACTTGGGAAGGACGAGTTCACAGCCCTGCGCAAGCCAAGCTCATCGTGGCCGATCTGATCGAGAGTTGCCTCGGCGCGTTGAACGCGCCGCCGCCCCAGATCTGATCGCACCCGATCCCTCGAGACTCCTAGCCAGACAGGAGTCGAGTTTGTCCTCGCCACCACTGGGGTATTCGACTGCTTCACGACGCGGTTGACATAACAACTGCGCACCCATCGTGGCGGGGCAGGTGATGACATTGAGCGAACTCGTTGCGCAGAGTCACGAATTGGTTCCACATCGCGCGATCCTGGACGCAGCAGAGCACACTCTTGTCATTGCACGAGGCAAGCCGTATGGCCCCGAGCAGGCATTTCACGAGTTGCTCAGTGTTGCGACACAGCATCGAATCGCGGTGCTCACGTTGGCGAGGGCCCTCATCGACGTGTCTCAAACACGTGAGCAAGAGAGTCTTCCGACTGATCTGCCACATACCGTCGCCGTGGCGGAATGGGGAGCAATTCTCGATCTCCCCACCAGGGAAACGCTTCACGCCCACGACCTTCACACCGACGGCCCCGAGATCGACAGTCACCCAGTCGACGAACCTGCTGTCGACTACTTACTGTCGACCGACCTTGCCGGCCGCATCGTTTTTGTGTCGCTGGCATTCACCATTGCGGCGATAGTGGGATTCTTTGCTCACGACTGGGCGCTCTTACTTCTTGTCACGGCGGCATGTACGGCGTGGGCGGCAGTGGCACTCACGATGAAGGTCCTGCGCGCCTCCCGCGCTCGCCACCGGTCGACCACTAGCAGCTACCGGTCAAATACTCAGGCTCCCAATAACTCTCACCGCCACACTGTTGCAGCGTGACGGTGAGAGTGAGGAATTTCCTCTTACCTCTTAAAGCCTCTGCGGTGCACCGTATGTGACGACAGTGTCCCCATTGGATGTCACTGCCTTTGCGTATGGCCGAATGGTGACCGGGCCGACGGCTCCCTGCACGTAACCGTGGATTCCTGACAACCTCACCGTCGCTTCAGGCCCGTCGAAGGCCTGATCTGCCAACAGCGTCACGTCGGTGATTCCGCCTGGCGCCAGATCCACGTCGAGTTCCTGCGACGGAATGATGTCCCCGCCGAGTATGACGTGGTTCGAAATATCGAGGCCCAGTGCCGGTTCGGGAATGAACCCGATACCGAGGTTCGTTCCGCTATCCACCGCCCAGTCGAGTCCGGGACTGTTGAGGACAACCGTGGCACCCGTCAACGCGATCGGATAGCCGATCTGATAACCGATCGTCAGTTTTGTTCCGGTGAAACTGTCGGCGCCCGGGCCGTCGATTCGCACCGACGCAACGCCGTCGTGGAAGAACTCGACGCTCAGTGGCGAACTGTCGAGCGGCGGGACTGTGTGGATTGACGTATCCATCTGCAGGACTTCTATCCGGTTTCCTTTGACGTCCGTGATTGAGCTCGCATTGTCGACCCCCGCCGACGCGGTGGTGCCACCGAACGCGACAGCAAGGGCGGCCACTGCCCCGACCGCCCCGATACGAGCCCTGTTCCTACCCGATGCGCGTTTACCCCCTGCGCCGCCGCAAACCCGTGTCTTCGTCATGCACAAGCACCATCCCATCAGGTTGTGACCCCGATGGGTTCCCGTTTTGTTGGGAACGCGATCCGTCGGGGCTGTGTGAACGAATTCGGGGTACACGAATTCGAGCAGGACACCTCCGAGGTACCCATGTCACAAAGCCGCCAAACTCGACCGACCGGTTATCTCGAACCAGGCACGAGAGTGCCGAAACTGCCCCGAATACGGCCTGCTCGCGCAGCTACAGGCAGGCCTCAAGGGCATTGTTCGTTACGCTGGCGGGATAAGTTATCGAATCGATACCTTGAGTGCTACCTCGTAACCACCGAGTCAGCCACTGAGGCAACCACCGAGATTGGTTTCATCCGAAAGGCGCCGACTGCATGACCGAGACTCTGCCCGAACCTCAACAACAGCTGGTCGAGGCGACACCGGGGCGGGTCCGTTCAGTTATCAGCCGTGGCCGGATGGTCGATCTCGCCGTCATGGTGCTTTTTGTCCTTGCGGCGTTCTGGGTCATGTCGAATCTCTGGCGCAATCTCGATTCCGGTTATCTGGTCAACGCGGGCCGTGACCAGTCGATGTGGGAATGGTTCTTCGCCGATACGGCGCATGCGCTCTCGCAGTTCCGCACACCGTTGTTCAGCGACCTGCTGAATTATCCGCTCGGTGTGAACTTGATGGCCAATACCGCGATGTTCGGCATCAGCATGCCGCTAGCACCGCTCACCTTGATTTTCGGGCCGACGCCGACCTATGCGATCGGGCTGACCTTAGGTCTGGCCGGTACCGCAATCGCCTGGTACTGGACGTTTTCCCGGCATGTGCTTACGGGCGTTTCAGTTCGGACGAAGTGTGCAGCCGCAATCGGCGGCGGGTTCTGCGGATTTGCACCTGCGATGATTTCGCACGCGAACGGTCACCCGAATTTCGTGGCCTTCTTTGTCATTCCGTTCATCTTCATGCAGGTTATCCGCGTTTCACGTGGAACCAAGCCGGTCAGGGACGGCGTCATCCTCGGCCTGCTCATGGCGTGGCAGATCTTCCTCGGCGAAGAACCGCTCCTTATCTTCACGATGTCCGCGGCGGTGTTCGGTGCGGTGTACGCACTCTCGGATCTTCCACGGGCGCGGGCGGCGATCAAACGCAGCTTGCCCGGCTTGGCCGTCGGCGCGATCGTGTCCATCCTCATCACTGCGATACCGCTCCATTCACAGTTCTTCGGTCCCGCGAGCTACGACGGCGTCGGCCACGGCCAGGCGGGAGCCGACTTCGGCGCGTTCACCACCCTGCCCACAGAATCGGTGGGCGGCGACAAAACCGGCGCCGAGTACCGCATGAACCCCACCGAGGAGAACTCGTACTTCGGTTGGCCGATCGTCATTCTGATCTTCTTTGCAACCATCTGGCTGTGGAAGATGAAAATCACCCGGGCCGCTGCGGCTGTCATCGTCGTGATGGGCGTGTTGTCACTGGGGTCCGAGCTTGTCTACAAGGGTGATCACACCGGCATCACGTTGCCCTGGAAGTTCCTGGCGCATTTGCCGCTGTTCGAGTCGGTCCTGGAGTCGCGCTTTGCCATGGGCGCAATTCCCGCTATCGGGTTGCTTCTGACATTGGGCACGTATCGCGCGCTGATTGAGCTTCGTAATCCTCGCGGCCCGGCCCGGATAGTGCCCGGAGCGTGGTTGGCGGTGCTGGCTATTGCGGTGGTCGTCCTGATTCCGACGCGCATCGATACCGTCGAACGCCCGGACACCCCGCGGTTCATCACCAGCGGATCGTGGGAGAACTACGTCAGCGACGGCAGCCTCGTGTCGGTTCCCGTGTCCAGCGGCGAAGAAGCCCGGGCCATGCGCTGGCAGATCGACGCCGATTTCGGCTTCCCGATCGCCGGCGGCTACTTCGTCGGTCCGCATTCGGTGACCCGCGGCGGCATCTACGGAGCTGAGTCCCGCCCCACGTCGTCGCTTCTGGTGAAGACCAACGAAACGGGCCAGATACCCGTTGTCGACGCCACCACTCGCGCCGACGCACTCACCGACCTGCGATTCTGGCGCGCCGACGTCCTGGTGCTCCCGAAAGCGAGCAACGACAACGCGTTGCGCCAGACGGTCAATGCCCTCGTGGGCTTCGACGCCACCTCGGTCGACGACGTCTGGGTGTGGGACGTCCGTGCCCTGGTGAGTGGCAAGACCACCAACAAGTAGCACTCCCTTAAGTCGTCTCTCAGGATGTAACCGCCGACACTCGCCTAACATCGTTCCTTGTGCCGTCTGACGTAGTAGTGCCCCCGCAGTCTCCCCCCACTGGCCCCGATGCTCGTCCCGAGTCGGATGCCCACCGGGTGCAGAAGGCACGACTCATCGCGATCGTCACGGGCCTGCTCGGCATGTTGCTGGCGCTTGCCACCCCGTTCCTCCCGGTCGACCAGAAGGTAGCGAGTCTCAGCTGGCCGCAGGACGGGTCGCTGAACAGTGTCTCGGCGCCGCTGATCTCCTACTCCCCGACCTCCCTCGACATCACCATCCCGTGCTCGGCGCTGGGCCAACTCGGTGAAGGCGGCGGCACGCTGATCTCCACCATGCCGAACGGTGCGCCCGACCGTGATGCGCGCGGCCTGACCGTCCGGACCACCGCGGAGCGTCTTGAAGCGCTCACCCGCGAATCGGTCCTGATCTCGGCGCCGTTAAGCGAACTCGGCGGATGCACCGCGCTGACCATCACCAGCGACTACCAGCAGACCGTCGCCACCGTCACCGGAATCGACGGTCTGACAACAACCCTGACCGGCGACTACCGTCCGCAGGTTGTCGGCATCTTCACCGATCTGCAAGGCGCACCGCCTGCGGGCCTCTCCGTCGACATGGACGTCGACTCCCGATTCTCCTCCAGCCCAACACTTCTCAAACTCTTTGCGATGATCGTCGCGGCACTCTCCACGATCGTCTCGCTCTACGCGCTTCACCGGATCGACGGCGTCGACGGCCGTCGCGCGCGGCGTTTCCTTCCGGCGCGCTGGTGGAAATTCACGGGCGTCGACGGTCTCGTCATCGGAACGCTCCTGCTGTGGCATGTGGTGGGCGCCAACACGTCCGACGACGGGTACCTCCTCGGCATGGCCCGCGTTTCGGAACATTCGGGATACATGGCCAACTACTTCCGCTGGTTCGGTGTGCCCGAAGCGCCGTTCGGTTGGTACTACGACGTCCTCGCGGCGTTCACCAAGGTGAGCACGGCCAGCATGTGGATGCGGTTGCCCGCGTTGATCGCCGGCATTCTGTGCTGGATGGTGATCAGCCGCGAGGTGATCCCACGGCTCGGTGTTGCGGTGCGCCGCAACAAGGTTGCCATCTGGACCGGCGGCCTCGTGTTCCTGGCGTTCTGGTTGCCGTACAACAACGGTTTGCGTCCCGAGCCGATCATTGCGCTCGGCGCTCTCTTGACGTGGTGCTCCATCGAACGTGCCGTTGCCACAGGCCGTTTGCTACCTGCGGCGGTTGCGGTGCTGATTGCCGCGTTCTCGCTCGCTGCCGGCCCGTCGGGACTCATCGCGATCGGTGCGCTGCTGGCCGGCGCGCGCCCCATCGTGCAGATCTTGATCGCCCGCGGCAAACGAGTGGGATTCTTCTCGCAGATCATGCCGGTCCTCGCGGCCGGAACCGTCGTCCTTGTTGCGGTGTTTGCCGATCAGACATTGGCAACGGTGCTCGAATCGACCAGGGTGCGAACAGCTATCGGCCCCAACGTCCCGTGGTTCGAGGAGCGTGTTCGCTGGGACGCGTTGATGACCATCTCCCCCGACGGCTCGTTGGCGCGCCGCTTCGGCATGTTCGTGATGATCGTCGGACTGATCTTCTGCGTCATGCTGATTCTGCGGAAGGGCCGTATTCCGGGCACCGCGATCGGGCCGTCGCGCCGGATCCTGGGCATCGTGTTCGCGTCGCTGCTCCTCATGCAGTTCACACCGACCAAGTGGACCCACCACTTCGGTGTGTACGCGGGGTTGGCCGCAACGGTGGCTGTGCTCGCGGCGGTGGGAGTCAGTGCGTCGAGCATGCGTTCCAAACGGAACCGCGCGCTCTTTGCCGCAGGCATCCTGTTCATCCTCGCCGTGGCGTTCACCAGCTCCAACGGTTGGTGGTACGTCTCGAGTTACGGCGTCCCGTGGTGGGACAAGCCGCCGTCCATCGCCGGTAAGGGCTTCTCCACGGCGTTCCTGGGCCTGACCATTCTCGCGTTGCTGCTCGCTGCGTGGTACCACGTGCGTGAACCGCTCGAGAAGCCGAAACCGCAGAAGAGCAACGGCCGGACGGCTCGCCTACTTGCAGCGTCCCCGCTGACGATCGCGGCAGCCGCAGTTGTGCTGTTCGAGGTGTTGTCCCTTCTCAAGGGCGCGGTCGCGCAGTATCCCGCGTATTCGATCGGCAAGTCCAACGTCGAATCCGTCTTCGGCGGAAGTTGTGGACTCGCCGGTGAGGTCCTCGTCGAATCGGATCCCAATACCGGGGTTCTGCAGTTGATCGAACGGCCCACCGACCTTGCCGGCGCCGGCGCTTTCGGAGCAACCGAATCAACCGGATTCACCCCGGACGGAGTGGCGAGCGACCTGACCGCTGACGCCGAGGACCAGGCGGCGGGTAGCGCCAACAGCCTCGACACCACCACCGCGGCAAACGGCACCACCACCTCGGGAACCGGCGCCGGAACCGGAGGCGGATCGGCGTCGACCGCCGGAATCAACGGAAGCAATGTCGCGCTCCCGTTCGGCCTCGATCCCGCGACCACTCCGGTTCTCGGCAGCTTCGGCTCGCCGGAAGCCGCTTCCCTCACCACCGGTTGGTACGCCTTGCCGCAACGCAGTGACGCGGCGCCGCTACTGACCATCGCTGCGGCCGGACGGATTCGCTACGTCGACACCGACGGCATCGTCACACCCGGCGCGGTTGTTCACGTCGAGTACGGCAAGACGCAGGCAGACGGCACCGTGACCGCGCTCGGCCAGATCGACCCGATCGATATCGGCCCGTCTCCGTCGTGGCGCAACCTACGTGTCCCGATGGATCAGCTTCCCGCCGACGCGAACACCGTGCGTCTGATCGCCAATGACAGCGACATCAGCGGCGAGAAGTGGGTTGCCCTCACTCCGCCGCGGGTCTCCGACATGCACACCCTGCAGGACATCGTCGGATCCACCGATCCGGTGCTGATGGACTGGGCTGTCGGCCTTGCGTTCCCGTGCCAGCGTCCGGTCGACCATCTCTACGGCGTGGCCGAGGTTCCGGACTGGCGCATCCTTCCCGATCGCATCGGCGCAGAGTCCACCAATGCCTGGCAGGACCACTACGGCGGCGGTCCGCTCGGCTGGACCAGTGAGTTGCTCGCAGCCCGCACCTTGCCGACGTATCTCGACAACGACTGGGATCGCGACTGGGGTTCACTCGAGCAGTACACGCCGCTGGATCCGGCGGCAGTTCCCGCTCAGATCGACGTGACAACGGAGACGCGTTCAGGTACCTGGACACCAGGTCCGATTCGTTACCAGTCGTAACTGTTACCGGTGGACCTACCAAACCTTCCGGGCACGGTAGGTCCACGGGTAACACTCGCATAACATCGGTAGCCGTGCCAGACGTCGCTACAGTGCCACCCTCGACTCCCAGTTCGCCGACTCCGAGTTCGCCGCCATCCCTTCCGGATGCACGGATGCGCTTCCGGCGAACGCGATTGATCGCGATAGTCGCAGGCCTCATCGGATTTGTTCTGGCACTCGCCACACCGCTTCTACCGGTGGTGCAGACGACGGCGGCGGTCAACTGGCCGCAGAACGGCGTCATCGGCGACGTCGAGGCACCGCTGATGGCTCAGGTCCCCATCGACGTCAACGTGTCGATACCCTGCACCGCGGTCGGCTCGCTTCCTGCGGGCGGCGGCATCCTCCTGTCGACGGCCCCCGCCCAGGGCGACGGTGCGGCCCTCAGTTCCATGTTCGTTCGTGTGTCCGAAAGCAACGTCGACGTCCTGGACCGCAATGTCGTCGTGGCCTCGGCCGCGCGCGAGGACGTCGAGTCCAGCCGCTGCAGCGCCATCACGTTCAACTCCGACGTCCACCGGACCGCCGCAGAATTCGTGGGACTCACTTATCCAGACGGCAACCCGGTTCGTGGACAGCTCGACGGCGACTTCCGCCCCCAGGTAGTCGGCGTCTTCAGCGACCTCCCCGACGGTGCGGCGCCCGAGGGCCTCGGATTCTCGATGACCATCGATTCGCGGTTCTCGTCCAGTCCGACGACGCTCAAGCTGGTCGCGATGATCGTGGCCGCCCTGGCCACGATTGTGTCGCTGGTCGCCCTCGCCAAGCTCGACGGAATCGACGGCCGTACTCACCGACGCTTCCTCCCTGCACGTTGGTGGAAGTTCTCCGCCCTCGACGGCGTTGTTGTCGGCACGTTGACGTTGTGGCACTTCATCGGCGCGAACACCTCCGACGACGGTTATCTCCTCACAATGGCCCGCGTTGCCCCCGACGCCGGGTACATGGCCAACTACTTCCGTTGGTTCGGAGTCCCCGAAGCCCCGTTCGGTTGGTACTACGACGTGCTGGCGGTGATGGCCAAGATCTCGACGGCCAGCCCGTTCATGCGTCTGCCCGCATTGATTGCCGGAATCCTGTGCTGGATGGTCATCAGCCGTGAAGTTGTTCCACGCCTCGGCCGTGCAGTTCGCCGGAGCAACGTCGCGCTGTGGACCGGCGGCATGGTCTTCCTCGCTTTCTGGCTCGCCTACAACAACGGCCTGCGACCCGAGCCCATCGTTGCGCTCGGCGCTCTGCTGACGTGGTGCTCCATCGAACGCGCCATCGCGACGGGCCGACTGTTCCCGGCGGCCATCGCTGTCCTGATCGGCGCCTTCACGCTGGCTGCTGCCCCCACCGGATTGATGTGTATCGCAGCACTTCTCGCCGGTATCCGACCCCTCGTCCGGATCGTCGTGAAGCGTCACCGCGAGGTCGGCACACTTCCACTCCTGGCACCGATCGCGGCGGCCGGAACCTTGGTGCTGGTGGTCATCTTCGCGGATCAAACCCTGGCCGGTGTTCTCGAAGCCACCCGCGTCCGTACCGTCATCGGACCGAACCTCGAGTGGTACAAGGACTTCCTGCGGTACTACTACCTCTTTGTCGACACGGTCGACGGCTCGGTAGCGCGACGCTTCGCCTTCCTGACGATGATCCTGTGCCTCTTCACGACGCTCTTCGTGTTGCTCCGACGCGGCCGCGTTCCCGGCGCTGCGACGGGTCCGTCCTGGCGTCTGGTCGGAGTTGTCTTCGGCACCATCTTCTTCATGATGTTCAACCCCACCAAGTGGACTCACCACTTCGGTGCGTACGCCGGCATCGCCGGTTCGCTCGCAGCACTGACAGCTGTTGCAGTATCCGCATCGGCACTGCGGTCACGCCGCAACCGCTCGGTATTCGTGGCGGGGCTACTCCTGATGCTGGCGTTGACCTTTGCCGGCATCAACGGATACTGGTACGTCTCGAGTTACGGTGTGCCGTGGTTCGACAAGACCGTCTCCCTGAGCGGACACGAATCCAACACCCTGTTCCTTGCACTCTTCGGACTCGCTCTGGCCGTCGCGGCCTGGCAGTACCTGCGCGAGGGATTTGCGGCGGCACCGGAGAAGCCGAACACAGCCAAGGGCAAGCGGATTCGCAAGTTTGCCGCAGCGCCGCTGACAGTGATTGCCGGCCTCATGGTGCTCTTCGAAGTCCTCTCCCTCCTCAAAGGCGCGGTCTCCCAGTACCCGGCCTACTCGTTGGGCCGTAGCAACATCGAAGCTTTGGCCGGAAAAACCTGCGGCATGGCCGAAGACGTGTTGGTCGAGACCGACGTCAATTCCGGCAATCTGGCGCCCATCCCCGGCCCCGGATTCAATGCCGAAGATCCCTTGGCCGGTGAAACTGCGAAGGGCTTCTCCGCCAATGGCGTTCCCACCGACCTGACCGCGGACTACATCGAGGTCAAGCAGGGCATGGGTAACACGGACACCCAAAGTGTCGGCCCCACATTCGAAACCGGTTCGGACTCCGGAACCAGCGGCGGCACCGGCAATATCGGTGTCAACGGTTCCACCGCCAAACTCCCCTACGGGCTCGACCCGGCCACGACGCCCATCATGGGCAGCTACCAGGCTGGTGTGCAGGAACCCGCGTCACTGACTTCGAGCTGGTATCAATTACCCACTCGCAGCGAACAATCGCCGCTGGTTGTCATGTCGGTAGCCGGACGCGTCTGGTCCGTCGACAACACCGGCGCGGTTACCTACGGGCAGTCACTACTGGTCGAGTACGGCAGGACTCAGCCGGACGGAACAGTGGCACTGCAGGGTTCGTACATGCCCCGTGACATCGGGCCGGCGCCGTCGTGGCGCAACGTTCGTATCCCGATCGACGAACTTGCACCGGATGCCGACGCTGTCCGCGTCGTTGCGTTCGATCCCAACCTCACCGGCGATCAGTGGATGGCGTTCACACCGCCGCGGGTACCGAAGCTCGAGACACTCAACTCGTACCTCGGCAGCGAGCAACCGATTCTCCTGGACTGGGCTGTCGGCCTTCAGTTCCCGTGCCAGCGTCCGTTCTCGCACGTGAACGGCGTCGCGGAGATGCCGAACTTCCGCATCCTCCCCGACCGGCCGCTGGCCGTCAGTTCCACCGACACGTGGCAGTCCGCGGACAACGGCGGGCCGCTCGGGTTCACCGAGGTCCTGGCCGAGGCCACCGCGGTCCCGACATACCTGAAGAACGACTGGGCCCGCGACTGGGGATCCCTCGAGCGCTACGACCGGTACTTCCCGAATGCCGTTCCCGCAGATGTGGAGACGGGTACGGCAACTCGCTCGGGCATGTGGATGCCCGGCGAGATGCGGGTGCACTAACCCGCACCACCTACTCGGGAGACTGCTCGGGTGCGACGTACGGAGACGGCCGAGACCGCTCCGACAACTACGATGCACCCGAGTAGTTGCCCGACGCCCGGCCGTTCGCCGAGCAGCACAACCGCCAGCAGTACGGCGAGCACCGGCTGCATGAGCAGCAGCGTTGCGCCCACCTCGGCTGGCAGCCGAGGGAGCGAGTACCCCATCAGCATCCAGCCGAACACCTGGCCGACCAGTGCCAGTGCCACGAGCCAGGCGAACGCTTCCCAGCCGGGGGTGAAATCGATCTGCCCCCACAGTGATCCGATCAGGGAACCGGCAATGCCTGCCGACGTCGTCGATACCAGCACCTGACTCGCCGCTCGGTCGGCCGCACCGGTGCGGCCGACCACAAAGATGTAGCCGCCGTAGGCGATTCCGGAGATCAGGGACAGCACTGTTCCCCACAGCAGATCCTCGCCTGCCGCGCCGCCGCCGAATACGCCTCCCGCCAAGGCAATTCCGGTGAACATGAAGGGCAAGGCAAACAGAAAGCGCAGCGGAACGCGATTGCCGAACACCAGCCAGGACAACGCGGGCACCACGATCACCTGCACGTTCACGACGACGCTTGCCATCCCGGCACCGATCATGAGAATCGACTGCGACCACAGAGCGAAGTCCAGGCCGAGCAGGATGCCGCCCACTGCCTGCAGCACCAGCGCCCGCCGGGTCGGCATTCCCACCCGGCGGTACTCCCGCCACGCCAACCACGCCAGCGGCGGCAGGGCCAGGAAGCACCGGAAGAACACCGCCGTCGACGGCGATACATCCGCCAGCTTGATCAGAATCGAACTGATCGAGATAGCGGCGGCACCGCCGACGACAAGTAGTCGAGGATCGAAGCGACCCTGAGTAATTCGGGTGGGTGTTGGCGCTGGCGAGGTCACGGTGGTCACTCCGACAATGTTCCTGCCGCTAACTATTCAGCACAAGCAAATATTCAGATCGCGTATTGCGTAGCATTACTACCGTGTTGAACCTCGAGAGGCTACGTGCCCTGCATGCCGTCGCAGAAAACGGATCAGTTGCCGCCGCCGCGCGCACGCTGCACGTCACGCCGTCTGGCATCTCACAACAGTTGAACAAACTCGAACGCGAAGTTGGTGTGGCGCTCCTCGTTCCCCAAGGCCGCGGCGTGCGGCTCACCGAAGCGGGCCGCGTCCTCGCCCGGCGAACCGCCGAGGTTCTCTCGGTACTCGCTCAGGCCGAGGCCGAAATCGCGTCACTGCAAAGCGAAGTGACGGGACGCCTACGCCTGGGCGCCCTGGTGTCCCCCAGCCGGACCGTGGTGCCGCAGGCTATCGCCCAGATCAAACACGCACACCCGCAACTCGAAATCACCTTCACCGAAGGCGAATCCGAAGAACTGCTCCCCGCCCTCATCCGCCGCGACCTGGACGTTGTTGTGGTCGACAGCTGGAGCACTCTGCCTATCGAACTCCCTGAAGGACTCTCGTTCACGCCGGTATACGACGACGTCGCGGTAGTAGCCATCCCCGCATCACATCCACTGGCCGACAACAAGGTGGTCGTGCTCAGCGAATTATCCGACCACGCGTGGGCGAGTTGGACCCGCGGCACGGATTTCCACACCTTCACCGTCAGAGTCCTGCGTGCGCAGGGATTCGACCCACGAATCGAATACGAAGTCGCCGAGTTCCCCGCGCAAGTGGAATTTGTAGCCCAGGGTCTTGCCGTGGCCCTGATTCCGCGTCTCGCGAGAGTCACACCACCGGAAGGTGTTCGGATGCGAGACACCATTCCGCCGCTGCGACGCGACATCTACGTGGCCTGGCGAACCGACAGTGAGCGGCCGGCTGTGCGAGCAGCGGTCGAAGCGCTGCGCAAACAATTCGACGCCCTGGACGCGATTAAATAGACCGGGCACACCGTTCAACGACAACGGCACCGCACTTCCAAGAAAGTGCGGTGCCGTTGTGCTCACACCAAGTTACAGCGGGATCAGGTTGTGCTTGCGCGGGTTCTTGAACACCGTCTTGTCCTGCAACAGCTTGAGCGCCTTGCGGATTTCGAGGCGCGTCTGCGAAGGCTCGATCACCGCGTCGATGTATCCACGCTCGGCCGCAATGTACGGCGTGGCAACAAACTCGTTGTAGAAATTGATCAGCTGCGCACGCACGGCAGGTGCATTGTCGCCGGCTTCGGCCAGCTGACGGCGACCCATGATGTTGACGGCACCCTCTGCACCCATCACCGCGATGCGAGCCGTCGGCCACGCAAAGTTGATGTCGGCTCCGAGCTGCTTGCTGCCCATCACTGCGTAGCCGCCGCCATACGACTTACGAACCACCACAGTCACCTTCGGCACCGTGGCTTCGAGATACGCAAAGAGGAAGCGTCCGCCGCGCTTGATGACGCCGACCTTCTCCTGCTCGACGCCGGGCAGGAAGCCCGGTGTGTCGACCACGAAGACGAGCGGGATGTCGAACGCGTCGCACAGGCGCACGAAGTGTGCAGCCTTGTCCGAACTGGCAGCGTCGAGTGCACCACTGAGGTACGTGGGCTGATTCGCGACAACACCGACGGGACGGCCGTCGACGCGCGAGAAGCCGGTGATGATGTTGTGCGCGACCTGAGCACCGATCTCGTGGAATGTACCGTCGTCGAAGATCCGCAGAATGATGTCGTGCATGTCGTAGCCGGCATTGTCGGCGTCCGGCATGAAGGTGTCGAGTTCGAGGTCCGTCTCGGTGATCTCGGGTTCGAGACCCGGATTGATCAGCGGCGCCTTTTCCTGGCACGAGGACGGCAGGAAGCTCAGGTACTCACGCACCCAATCGAACGCGGCCTTCTCGTCGGGGGCGACGTGATGGATGTTTCCGTATTCCGCTTGCTTGCGCGCGCCACCGAGGTCGTCGAGGCTGACCTCTTCGCCGGTCACCGACTTGATGACGTCGGGGCCGGTGACAAACATGTAGGACTCTTCGGTCGCGACCACGACGTCGGTGTTGATCGGCGCGTACACCGCTCCACCGGCGCACTTGCCGAGAATCACCGAAATCTGCGGGCACAGGCCAGACAGGGGCTCTTGGCGCGCACCCATGTTGGCGTACCACGCGAGCGAGGAAACAGCGTCCTGGATTCGGGCTCCACCGGAATCGTTGATGCCGACGACCGGGCAACCTACCTTGAGAGCAAAGTCGTTGACTGCCGCGACCTTCCGGCCGAACATCTCGCCGGCAGCGCCGCCGAACACCGTCTGATCGTGCGCAAAAACAGCGACGGGGCGTCCGTCGACCGTTCCGTGGCCCGTCATGACGCCGTCGCCGTACGGATTGCCGTCGCCCGCCATCTTCACGAGGGCGCCGATCTCGATGAAACTACCTGGATCGAGAAGCATGTCGATGCGTTGACGCGGCGTGCTGTGGCCCGCCTCCTCGCGCTTGGCAATTGCCCGGGCAGAGCCGGGTTCCTTTGCCTTCTCCAACTTTTCGCGGAGTTCAGCAAGCTTCTCCGCGGTGGTTGTCGTCACTTCTGAACTCCGGTTTCCGCTGCTTTGGTCTGGGCTGCCTCGATCTGGGCCAGCTTTGTGGTGAGGTCTGCCGCAACCTTCGAGATATACGGCTCGTCCACGATCTGCAGGTGATCCCCGCCGATGTAGACAACCTCGAGGTTCTTCACGTACGCACCCCAACCGCCATCTGCCTTACGGGTTTTGAATGCAGGCTCGAGCGTTATCAGTTCGTCGTGGTACTTGTCGGCCATGTAGATCACGACGTCGCCGTCGTAACTCTGGAACTTGGCGGTCTGGATGGCGCGATTGTCCAGGAACGACGTCCGCTGATGCTCGATGATGCCGCCGGGGATCTTGACGCCACTCAACTTGATCATTTCCATGAGGAACTGCATCTGATCTTCATCGGATTCGATGTCGGCCAGAACATCCACGGGCAGTGGCACATCCAGGTTGTACGTGCGCTTCGCGAAGGCTCCGTACCGCTCCCAGCGCTTACGGCGCTCCTCCGTGGTGTCCGGAGTATCTTCGCCGGCCATCACGGTGTCGAGCATGGCAACTACCCGCACGTCGGCACCCTGCTCGCGCAGGATGGTTGCAACGGCATACGCCAGCACGCCGCCGAGCGACCAACCGCCCAGAACGTACGGTCCGTCGCCCTGGATCTCCCGAAGCAGGGGCACGTACTCTGCGGCACGCTTCTCGATCGGGCCCTCGGCACGCTCGAACCCGTACATCGGCGTTCCCGCAGGCAGACGCTTGAGCAGCGGTTCGTACGCGACGGTGGATCCACCAGCCGGGTGGAACACGAATACCGGTACGGCAGTGGAACCTTCGGGGCGGGCGCGCAGAACACGTACAACGCCGTCGATCTTGCCCGCGTCTTCGAGGTACTGACGCACAACATCCGCGAGTTCTTCGATCGTGCCGGAACCACGCACGTCGTCGGCGGTGACTTCGCCGCCGGCCCGCTCGGAAAGCCGGACCGCCAGCTTCTCCGCGAGATCGTCGTCGACGGTCGGTAGCGCATTGAAAATGCCCTTGGCGGACTTTCCGGTGACTACTGCCCACGTCGCAAACGTCAAACGCTCAGCGGCATCTCGCGGCGGAACGTCGGAACCGGCGTCGTCAGCCGTACCCGCACGCGAAGGATCGGCAGGCGCAGAATCGGCGGGCGCAACAGGAGCCGGGACCGGCAGTTCCACCGCTACCTCGGCGGGGGCAACGTCGTCGCCGGCTTCATCAGCAGCCGCCTTCTCCGCCGCTTGCTGATCTGCCATCGCCTGAACCTCTTCACGGTTCTCGATGGCGTAGCGCAGGTACTTGTTGACCTCGAGCAGGCTTGCGTCCTTGACTGCCTGGAGCTGCAGCTGAGGAATGTCGAACTCGTACTCGACGCGGTTCTTGATGCGCATCGCCATGAGCGAATCGAGACCCAGTTCGATGAGCGGAACCTCGGCCGGTAGATCCTCGGGCGAGTAGCCCATGGATTCCGCGACAACGATCCGCAGGCGGTCGTCGAGGCTCTGCGAACCCTGGGGATCCCATTTGTCGCCGGCGTCTTCGACTACCGCGGTGAGGGCTTCCATCGGAGCGGCCGGACGAGCCGGTGCGGCTACGACCAGCTCGGGCAATGCCTCACCGGAGGTGACAACAGCGTCGAACAGCAACTGGAAGGAGCCGTTCTCGCGGGCATGCACCTGCACTGACGCGCCGCCCGGATGCGGGTTGAGAGTGGTGGTGACCGTCGTGGCGCCCGCGATCTCACCGTGCGGCACGGCGGCGGTCAGCGTCACGTCCGAAAGAACCTGAGCTGCCGCGGCAGTCACCAGAGCGGCCAGGTCGGAGACGACGGATGCGTCGGCTTCCCACACGTGGCGGCCGTCAGGAAGGGCAACGTGCGAACCGGGGACGCGTCCCGCACCACCCGCGTTGACCCGAACGTCGAGCCAGTACGGCTTGCGCACAAAAGCGGTGCGCGGGATCACTGCGAATTCACCTGCCGGAAGCAGGGATTCGAGATTCACAGCGTGGCCGTGGACGTACAGCTGAGCCAAAGCCGACAGAACGCCGAGAGGCTCGTCTTCCTTGCGCTTGAGCGTTTGAATGAGCTGCATGTCGTGCAAGCCCGCATCGAATGCCGTTGCGGCAACGGACATCAGCGTCACCGGATTGGGAGCAAGTTCCACAAACGTGGTGTGTCCGTTGGCAACTGCCAGACGCACAGCGTTGGTGAAGTACACACTGTGGCGCAGTCCCTTGACCCAGTACGCTTCCTGGTGGATCGGCTCGTGGCCGGCCTTGTAGAAAGTGTCCTGATCGACGGACGAGTAGACGCCCACCTTCAACGTCGACGCTTCGATACCGGCCAACTCGGCAGCCAACTCGCCGAGCAGCGGATCAACCTGCGACGTATGGCTTGCGCCCTTGGTCTGCAGAACGCGAGCCATCTTGCCGTCGGCCTCAGCAGCAGCGACGATTGCCTCGATGTCAGGCTGCGGTCCACCGATCACCGTGTGCGTCGGCGCCGCGTAGACGCAGACCTCGAGCTTGGGATACGTGGGGAGCAGCGCTTCGATCTCGGACGCGCTGTATTCGAGCAGAGCCATCAGGCGGATGTCGTCGCCGGCCAGAGCGCCCTCGGCTTCGCCCATCAGACGCGAACGCGAACAGATAACGCGGACAGCATCTTCCAGGTTCAAGCCACCGGACACGTACGCAGCCGCAGCCTCACCCATCGAGTGCGGAACAACAGCGGCGGCATCGGCGCCGTGATGACGCAGCACTGCCGCCAGGCCGACCTGAATGGTGAAGATCGCAACCTGAGCGGTTTCGACGTTGTACTCGAACGAATCGTCGAGGAACATCTCCGCCACCGAATACCCGGCCTCGTCCTGGATCAGCACGTCGACCTCGTCGACGGCCGCCTTGAACGCCGCGTTCTCCAGATACAGCTGCTTGGCCATCTTGCGGTGCTGCGAACCGAAGCCAGAGAACACCCACACCGCACCCTTGGGCGACGGCGCGTCGGCCGAGAACACACCGGCAGCGGGCTTTCCGGCAGCAACGGCGCGCAAAGCGCTGATGGCCTCGGAACGAGTCTTGACCACCACAGCGGCGCGCGAGCGGCCGTGGTTACGACGCGAGAGTGTGCGCGCGACATCCACCAACGGCGTCGTGCTGCCCTCTTCGGTTTCGAGCCAATCCGCCAGATCAGCGGCAGCTCGGCGACGACGCGACGGCAATGCGCCGGACACCGCGAGCACAACCGTCTTATCTTCTGCGAGCGTCTGATCTTCTGCGAGCCCCATCGACTCGGCTGCGTCGGCAAGAACTCCCGCAGCTTCAGTCTCGACATCCAGATCAGCATCATCAGCTGCGGGAACGTACTCGCGAACAACTACGTGCGCGTTGGTTCCACCGAAACCGAAG
The DNA here is from genome assembly GCF_005938745.2 of Rhodococcus sp. KBS0724. Classification (NCBI taxonomy): domain Bacteria; kingdom Bacillati; phylum Actinomycetota; class Actinomycetes; order Mycobacteriales; family Nocardiaceae; genus Rhodococcus; species Rhodococcus sp. KBS0724. Next base: position 249,953 of record NZ_VCBX02000001.1, on the reverse strand, counting down.
CCGGACACACCGGCAATGGCCTTACCGGTGTAGCGCGGCCAGTCGGTGGCCTCGGGCGTCACCTGCAGGTGTGCCTTCTCGAAATCGATGTGCGGGTTCGGGCCCAGGTAGTTGAGCGTCGCGGGAATCTTGTTTTCCTGCATCGCCAGGACAACCTTGATCAGGCCGGCGGCGCCGGCTGCTGCCTCGAGGTGTCCGAAGTTGGTCTTTGCGCTGCCGAGCAGTGCCGGCTTGTTGTCGTCACGTCCACGCCCGACAACCCGGCTGAGCGCGTCGGCCTCGATGGGATCACCGAGATCGGTGCCCGTGCCGTGAGCTTCGATGTAGTCGACGGTGCTGGGCAGAATGCCGGCGTCGCGGTACGCAAAACGCAGCACGTCTGCCTGGGCGTCCGGGTTGGGCGCGAGCAGTCCGTTGGAGCGACCATCCTGGTTGACGGCCGAACCGGCGATGACCGCGAGGATGGAATCCCCGTCACGCTCGGCGTCTTCGAGACGCTTGAGCACGACAAGTCCGCCGCCCTCACTGCGAACGATTCCCTGCGCCTGCGCCGAGAAGGCGCGAAGTTTTCCGTCGGGAGCGAGCATGCCGATTTGATCGAACCCGAGAGTTCCGGGAGGGGCCAGCAGCATGTTGATGCCGCCGGCAAGCGCGATGTTGGAATCACCGCTGCGTAGCGAGCGCACAGCCTCGTGCACCGCGACCAGCGAAGACGAGCACGCGGTGTCCAACGCGATGGACGGCCCGCGGAAATCGAAGAAGTACGAGACACGGTTCGCGACGACAGCCGTCGACGTTCCCGTCAGCGCATACGGGTGCGCGTTCGTGGGGTCGCTTACCGCGAGCAGCTGGTAGTCGTTGGCGGAACTGCCGATGAAGACACCGACCTGCTTGCCTTTGAGATCGCTCGCGGGAATGTGCGCATGCTCGAGCGCTTCCCACGTCAATTCGAGAGCGAGGCGCTGCTGCGGATCCACGTTGACGACCTCGAGCGGGGACATCGCGAAGAACTCCGCGTCGAATCCCTTGACGTCGTCGAGGTAGCCGCCCTTGGTGTTGGCATTCTCGATCGCGGCCTTGAGGGCGGGATCGGACTTGAACTCGGCCCAACGATCGTCCGGCAGGTCACTGATGCCGTCGCGGCCCGCGGCCAGCATCTCCCACATCTGCGACGGGGTATGTCCGGCACCGGGGAACCGGGTCGACAAGCCGACGATGGCAATGTCATGGGCATCCGTGCCGGCGCCTGACGCGTAGTACGACGCGTCGACGCTCTCCTCCGGCACCTCGGGCTCACCCTCGATGATGCGTGTAGCCAGTGACGCGATGGTCGGGTGTTGATACGCAACGGTCGCGGTCAATGTGATTCCGAGCAGATCCTCGATGTCGCCGCTCAGGGCAACCGCATCACGTGATGCGAGCCCGAACTCCTCCATCGGACGATCGTCCGTGATCGCGCCGGCCGGCTGACCGGTCGCGTCGGCGATCCAGTTGCGCAACCACTCGCGGAGCTGCGCAACGCTCATGTCGACACCGCTCGCATCACCAGCAGCGCTCACGTCTACGGAACTGTCCTGCGCACCATCTTGTTCAACCATCAACTCACCAAGCTACCGATCATGAAGGGGATGTTCCTCAAACGCTATCGGGGAATGCCGTCTGCTGATAGCCACCACGCAGCGTTCCCTCGATGTAGCTTGCCTTGCACGCGCGGCGGGCGATCTTGCCGCTGGACGTGCGAGGAATGGAACCGGCCGGAACAAGCAGGATGTCGCGTGCGGTCACACCGTGACGAGTGGAAATCGCGGCACGGACCGTATCCGCGATCGGCTGCGGGTCGGCTTTACCGGCACCGGGCGCACGCTCGGCGACGATGACCAACTGCTCCGAGGAATCGTCGTCGTCGAACGACAGACCCGAGTGGGAATTCGAGAAGACGACGGCAGGCAACTGGTTTGCCGGAACGGCAAACGCCGCGATGAATCCCGGACGCAATGCGGGGCTGGCGTCCTGAGCGGAAGACTCGAGATCCTGCGGGTAGTGATTGCGGCCGTCGACGATCACGAGGTCCTTGACGCGACCGGTGATGTACAGCTCGCCGTCGACGTAGACGCCGTAGTCGCCGGTACGCATCCAGTGGGCGTCCAACGGCAGATCGTCGGTGTGACTGTCTTCCGACAGGCGGTTGATCAGCGTGTTGTGGAACGTCTCGGCGGTCTCTTCGGGGCGACCCCAGTAACCGACACCGATGTTCTCGCCGTGCAACCAGATCTCGCCGACGTGATTGTCCGGAACTTCGGTTTGCGTTTCGGGGTCGACGATGGCGGCCCACTGGCTGCGGGAGACGTATCCACACGACACCTGCGCGATGGCGTTGTCGGCGTACTGATCGACGAGAACCATGCGGCCGTTGTTGAGCTCGTTGCGGTCGACGTAGATGACCTTGGCCTCGTCGGAATGCTTGGTCGAGGACACGAAAAGCGTCGCCTCGGCCATGCCGTACGACGGCTTGATCGCCGTCTTGGGCAGACCGTACGGCGCAAACGCTTCGTTGAACTTGCGCATCGACGCCGTCGTGACCGGCTCACTGCCGTTGATCAGGCCGATGACGTTGCTCAGGTCGAGGTGCTCGCCGTCCTTGGGCAGACCACGGGCAGCGGCATGCTCGAAAGCGAAGTTGGGGGCGGCCGCGAAGGTGCCTGCGCCGTCCGAGGCCGCAGCGAGTTCCTTGATCCAGCGGTTGGGCCGCTGAACGAAGGCGCGTGGACTCATGATGGTGATGTACTTGCCACCGAACGCAGGCAGGATGACCGTCAGCAGACCCATGTCGTGGAACAGGGGCAGCCAGGTGACGCCGCGTGAATCTTCGGTGAGCTCGATGGAGTCGACCATCTGCAGTGCATTGGTACCGACAGCGCGGTGAGTGATCTCCACGCCGGCCGGAACTCGCGTCGAACCCGACGTGTACTGCAGGTAGGCGATGTCGTCGAAGCCGATGTCCGGGCGAACCCAGGTTTCGCCGACGGTATCGGGAATGGCGTCGACGGCGATGATCCGCGGCCGTTCGGCGGCGGGCAGCGAACGGAACAACGCGCGGACGCCGGCGGCCGACGATCCGGCAGTCAGAATTGCCGACGGCTTACAGTCCCCGAGGACGGCGTGCAGGCGATCGGAGTGGCCGGGCTCGTCCGGATCGAAGAGCGGAACGGCGATGGAACCGGCCTGGATGGCCGCGAAGAACGAAATGACGTAGTCGAGACCCTGAGGTGCCAGGATCGCCACGCGGTCGCCAGGCTTGGTGACCTGCTGGAGGCGGGCGGCAACAGCGCGCAGACGCACACCGAACTGGTGCCACGTCAGCTCCTGCGCTTCACCGTCACGCTCACGCGAGTAATCGATGTAGCGGTACGCGAGCTCGTCCGCGTTCACACGCGAGTGTTGCTCGACGTAGTCGACCAGAGTGAAGCCCTCTTTCAGGCGAATCCGGCCCTTCTCGTCGAGAAAACCATCGAACAGCGCGTTCATTCCATCTCCTCCGAAGCGATCACACAAGCATTTTTGGTCATGCTTGCGCCCCAGACTTCCTTCGCTCTCTCGGGTATATCGTCAATCAATCGAATCGCACTACGTGCGCAACTCACCTGAATCACTTCATCGATCCCAAACCATCGATATGTTACAGATCGGCATCATCCGCATCGCCGCGTGTGCTCGGCCTCGGGGATCGTGGCGAGCGAGGATCCGATCGACGCGATCCCGCCCAGCTGCATCGACGCAGCCGACTCACGCTCCTCGAAAGTGCCACGTGCCAGGCACGGAGAGCCTGGCGGCTCCGGGGCACCGCGCGTGCGCTCCACGGCAGCAGCCCGCGGGAGGCCATGACCTGGAGTTGTGATCATTCCCACCCTGCAGCGAACTGCGAGCCGGGGCGCGCGGCGCGCACCAAGGCTATGGGTGGAACCCATGAATCACTCCTCCGTTGTCAACAGGCTTGAACATCCGAACTTACTCGCCAGTCACGTTCGTGACAGCACTTTAGAGGACCAGGCGAGCGGTGGTCGCACTTTGCCACGACCAATCCAGCAGAGTACCTGCCCACGCACCCCAACCCGACAAAAAGGATCAACTGTGCGGCGGCGTCGGCGCACCGTTAATTTTGTCCGCTGCCCACTGTGCCATCCATTGGGTCGCCGTCGTGCCCTCCGGATCAACTTGGAAGGTGTTGTACAGCGCATGCACAGGATTGTTGTAGTACTCCGTCAAGCGGGGCAGCGACGTCAGAAGGTTCCCGGGATTCAAGGCTCCTGCCGGCGCGTCACAGATTCCGTCACTCGGTGCACAGATCTGATAGGTGCGATCGTTCAGTTTGCCGAACCCACCCTCACGGGCACCCGTCATCGTCAGACCAGGCAACTTCAAACCGTTCAGCGACAACTCGGCACCCACGCCGGCAACGCTCGGGCCAACGGTAATTCCATACGCGGGATCACGACGCCCGTCCGCGATCAAGCCGACACCGAGCACAAGATCGGCCGGCACTGCGCCGGTACCGTTGCCGATACTCGCGGCAACGTCACCAGCGATGACCGCACCCTGCGAAAAGCCGGTGAGCACGTAACTCGTCAGCGGGCACTCGGCATGCCGCTGCACCAGAAAGTCGTTGGTGGCAGTAGTTCCCGCAGCTCGGCTGTTGTTGTACGACTGTTGCCCGTCCGGCGGAAACGCCACCGGATTCGAGAACTGCGCAACGTACGGAACCGTATAGACGTCCGCACGTGAAGCGTCGAACTGATTCTGCAACGGCCCCGTGACGTTGAGCATCAACGAAGCCGGATTTGCCGATGGCGCGTACGGGTCGTCGGTAGCGCTGGACTCCCACGTTCCGGGGATGGCAACTACCTGGACATCGGGGCAACTAGCCGGCTGCGACGCCGGCTTCTCCGGTCCTGGTGGCAACGGCTCGGGTGTCGGCACCCGCCCGGCAAGGATGTACCAACCGCCGATCACCACGGCTGCGACCACCAGAATGATCAGCAGCGGGATCAGGCAACCCCGACGCTTTCCGCCTCGCGCCATCATTTATTTGCAGAATGTGGCGTTGGCGACATCGATGTAGACCTGAGCATTCGCTGTGGCCTGCTCGGACGTGATCGCGGTGCCATCCGTCGACGCGGAACCCACGACAGCCGTCACCAAAGCAAGGATCTCCTCGTCCGACGTTCCCTGAGCGTTGGCGGCACAGATGTAATTGGCCGTGTTGACCGCGATGCTGCCGTCACCCTCTGGCGTAATTCCCTTGGCCTTCAGACCGTCGAGGAACGCCTGCGCTTCGGGACTGACCTCTACTTCTGTCGGACCTGGGAAGCCCTCGATGCTCTGCGGCTGCTCCGGCGGAGCTGTTGCTGCCGCTCCGGGACTGGTGGGCGCTGCGGACGCCGTTGTGGTCGCGCTCGCGGATGCCGAACTGCTCGCAGCCGACGATGATGCCGCGGCGGACGTCGTGGGCGGGGTGGAGGTGACCGTCGAGTCGTCACTTCCACAAGCGACGAGCATCCCACCGGTGATCAGTGTCAGCGAGCCCACTGCGATCGCGCGCGCAAAAGTATTTCGGTTACCCGAGAAAAGCGACATCAATGTCCGTCCTTGCCTTCAGTCGAAAGTCCATCATCAGGTTACGCAACGCACAGCGGGCAGGCACCGATCCGTGATCGGGCCCGCCCGCCGTGCGTTGTGTGTCGTACGTTGCGTCCTACGGGTGAATCTCGGTCTTGCCGTCGATCACCGTGATCCAGCCGAACTGGAAGTTCTGCTGAGTTCCACCGGCGATGTCGAACTTGTCACTGAGCGGGTATCCGAGCTTGCCGGTTTCGTAGCCCACGCTCTTCCAAGCGTCGAAGATCGGGCCGTTGGCGACGGACCAGGCACCCGTTGCGGGGCTCCAGTAGATGTTGCCGCCGTCGAACTCCGTGAAGCGACCGTTGTCCTTGATCCCCACTTCGTTGGACTTCGGGAACCCGAGCCAGCCGTTTTCCCAACCGAGTTCGCCGTACTTGCCCATGATCATGCCGAGCACGGCGTACGTGCCGTTTGCACTGTTGTACATAGCGCCGATTTCGAAGCCCTGTACGTTGCCGGCCTTGCCGGGGGTCGCGATCTCCGCTGCGGTGGGGTACTTGAGCGGTCCACCCTCGTAACCCTGCGCGGCCCATTCGGAAAGGATCGCTCCGCGGATGGCGTGGGCGCCGGTCCACCAGGTCCAGTAGATGGAGCCGTTCTGGAAGTGGTTGAACCGTCCCTGACCGTCCGGGGTTCCGAGTTCAGCGGTGGTCGGGAAGCCGAGCGGACCGGCAGCTGCGCCGGTATTCATGTATTCGCCGGCGATACGGCCCGCGATGGGGTTCGCGCCCGTGGCGGAGGTCCAGTAGATGCGACCGTTGCGGAAGTCCTGAGCCAGGCCACCCGCGACGCTGTACTCGGCAGTGACGCAGTCACCGATCCAGCTGTTTGCCGCTGCGGTTGCCGCGATGGCACCCGAAGCGCCACACGCCGGCTTCTCGACCTCGGTGCCGAGCGCGTTGGCGAGCTGCGGCCACAGCTGATGAAGCTCGAACTGCCAGTACGGCCACGAGTGCGTGCCGGACGGACGGTAATTGATCTGCGCGGGAATGCCGAGCGAGTTGAGCTTGGTCGCAAACGTCTGCGAGGTCAGGCGCGCAAGAATCTCGAGGCCCATGCCGGCGTAGTTGGTGCTGACACCGGGGATTCCCGACGGCTGATCGTACGGTCCGGTGGTGCCGCTACCGCTCGAGACGTACAGGCTGACGCCCTTGAGCTTGTCGGCCTGGGTGTACGGATCGTGGGCAGCCCACTGCGGGTTCGACGGCGGGCCCCACATTGCTGCGGAGTTGAACTTGCCTGCGTCGTTCATCGCGAACTGGATTGCCTGCGGCATTCCGAGGGACGTCGTGGTGAGGATGCCGGAGAGCGATGCGGCGAACTTGAAGAATCCGGGGTTGCGCGCGGCAAGAGACATCGCGGCGGTGCCACCCATGGAGAGACCGACCACTCCGCGGGTCTGCGTTGTGCGCCAATCATTCTCGAGGATGGACGGAAGTTCCTTGGTGAGGAACGTTTCCCACTGGTAGAACACACCGTTGTCGGCTTCGAGCCAGTCGGAGTAGAAGCTGGACTGTCCGCCGACGGGGAGAATCACGTTGACGTTCTTGTCCGCGTAGAACGACTCGGCATCGGTTTCGGCGGTCCAGCCGTTTTCGATGTCCGTGGCGCGAAGGCCGTCGAGCATCCAGACAGACGGGAAGGTGGCCGACGGGTTCACGTTCCAGTCACGGGCCAGAAGAATCTGGACCTGAATGGGGATTCCCATCGACGGGGAGTTGATCCAGAGTGCGACCCGGCGCTCGCTGAGCCATTCGACCTTGCCGACGGTGGCGCCGCCCTGGTTCTGGGTTGCGGCGGGCGCGGTGAGAGCCGGACTCGGCGCAGCGGCAGCAGTGCCCGCCGTGGTCAGGCCTGCTGCGATCGGCAGAACCAGCAGAGCTGCCAACGCTCCGACGACCTTGGTTCGATAGGTCCCGAAGGACCGACTGCGGTCCCGCTTGGCAAGGCCTACTCGCATGAGTTCACTCTCTTTCCCTTACTTCCGGTCCGCGTGTCTTACTACCCGGTGTCTCACGTACTCGGTGTCTTCACGTGCTCGGTATCTCACGTGTTCAGTGCCTACGCGGCGAGGCATCTCTGCCTCGCACACCACCTCGGCGACCAGAGCCCTGTCGAAACTCTTTCTACACGGAAACGACTCCGCCTAGGTGTTGCCGCGCTGTTACTGGTGGTGCAATTGTTACCGATGTTCCTGTTTACGGCATCCCCTGCAAAACAGAAGTGCCGTTCCGGTCTTCCTCGCGGAAGTCCGGAACGGCACTTGTCTGTATTAAGTCTTGCGGTGAAGCATGGTCACCAGGCGTTCATGGTGTCGAGAATCTGGCCGCGGGCCTTGAACAGTTCCTCGGACCAGTACGCCCACGAGTGGGTGCCGTTGGACGGGAAGCTGTAGGTGGCCGGAATACCGAGCGTGTTCATCCGGATCTGGAATGCCCGGGTGTTGGCCAGCGCAAGTGCTTCGAGGCCCATGGCGTTTGCCGTGTTGTAGTAGCCGACCAAGCCCTTGGGGTTGTCGTACTTACCGGTCAAACCGCTTGCTGCGGAGATGTACATCGACAGGCCCTGGAGGCGAGGCGCGAAGACGAACGGGTCGTTGCGCAGCCATGCCGGGCTCCACGGGGGTCCCCACATGGAGTCGACGTTGAAGCGGCCGGCATCGAGCATCGCGACGCGGATTGCTTCACGCATACCGGGAGCCGAGATGTTCAGGTAACCCGACAGCGAGCCGGCGAACTTGAACTGGTCGCGGTGGTACGCAGCGAGTGTCAGTGCGGCACTTCCACCCATCGACAGGCCGAGGACAGCGTTGTTGTTGCGCGAGACGCCGTAGTTCTCGAGGAAGTTGGGCAGCTCTTCCGTGAGGAAGGTCTCCCACTTGTAGGTCATCTGCTGACCGTTGAAGTTCGAGGGTGCGTACCAGTCGGTGTAGAAGCTGGACTGTCCGCCGACGGGCATCACGAGAGTGATGTTGTCGTTGCGGTACTGCTCGAGAGCGTTGGTCTCGAAGGACCACGCATTGGCGTCGTCACGAGCGCGGAGGCCGTCGAGCAAATAGAGGGCAGCGTTTCCGCCGCGAGCGGCCCACTGGACCTGGACCTTGATGTTGCCCATTGTGGAGGGTACCCACAGTTCTTCGAATCCGCCCCACGGCGCGGTCTGAACCGGCGCTGCGTGCGCGGGAGCAGCGGTAGCAACTGCGCTACCGGCGACGCCTGCGGCAAGGGGAAGCACGAGTGCTGCCGCACCGATGGCAAGTGCTCGGTGCTTGAGGCGCTGTGTCAGCCTCGTCGGGGCAAATCGCATGGATACTGCTCTCTCTCTTCGTCTGCGGTAGCTCCCCTCGAGAGAGGAAGTACCGACGGATTCCGTCGGGGAACAGGTATGTGCGCCAGCCTGGACAAACCAGACTGGCAGCGGACCTCGTTCCAGTCACACTGCGCTCGGTGGACCCTATGCCACAGGTTTGGTTGTGACAAATGGATCTCAGCCACCGGGCGCTTCTCCCCTGGTGCTCACGGGAGCATTTCGGGTAGGTGAATCGTCTTCGGATACATCGGTGCCGATCACGGGAGCGTTACGGGATCGCAACATGCATTCTCCCGCGGCACAGTGATCCGCATCACTTTTGGGTTTCAAGTGGCACAAGACCACATCGTTGTAGTTCGTAGGCGGGCACTCGATCGAATCGATACTGCGCCAAGTCGAATGCCTGACGGAAGTTCTGCTTGAATCGCGCCCACGTCAATTCACTGCGGTAGGAGGTAAGCAACTCCTGCGTTTCCGGGCAGGTCAGCGCCAGCTTCGCGTCAGCTACCCATTCCTCGTCGAGGAAGAAGGGCAGCCACGGGTGGACGTCGATCATCCCGGTGTCCGCAACCACCCAGTCCGGATACAGGTTCTTGTCGTGGCCGATACGGCCGTCTTCCAACCTCTCCGTGTGCGCGGCGAGCGGGTACGCCAACCCCATCTGATCGAGCACGCGAACATCGAGTCCGACATTCATGCTTGTCATACCGAGGTTCAGGAAGAAAACGACGTGCTCACCCGGTTCGTCGATCGGCCCTGGCGGCGGAACGACGAACCACGCGTTGTAACTGGGAGACGGAATGAGTAGTCCACCGTCCGGGGTGTCTGCGATGGTTTCGACCATTGCTCGCATCCAGGGGTAGTCGAGGTAATCCTCGGCTCGGATCGGATGCTCGTGACCGGTGTTGAGGGCGTAGAACGCACGCTCGTCGACGATGCCCGAGCGTCCGACGATCGATCCCTCGGGCATGCCGGTCGTGTTGGCCGCGGCGGCTGCCCACACTATGGTTCCCAACCACAACACTGCGGAGACGCCGAAGATCGCGGTGTCCCGGTTCCGGCCGAATGCCGTTCGCGCCGGAACCCGAAGCGGAATAACCGCCACCGGGATCAGAAGGCAGAACAGCACGGGGAGCAGGACGCGGCCGTGCATGAAGTCGCCACCGACTCGAACCGAATACACACCCAGGATCAGGCCGCTACCGAGAATGAACGTGACAACAGCGCGTGGGGTGCGCAGCCATGCCTGCAACCGCACCCAGCGTGAACCTGACACCGCCTGGGCCACGGACGTGCGCTCGGTCCTGCCGATCGCAAAGATAATCAGCGCGCCGGCCAGGAGGAACAGCAGCGGCAACCACAGCAAGTACGGTCCGACGAGATTCCACAGGTAGGCAAATCCTTGCGACCACTTTGCGCCGCCGGCATCCTTCGAGACCGCGGTGTTGGGGTACGGAAGTCCGTAGTAGCCCATACGCCAGATCTGGTACGCCACCGGAACGAGCCCGGCGACAACCACGATCAGCGCGCGGACCTTCCACGTCAGACCGGCGGAGACGACGATCATCATCAGCGCCAGAGCACCAGGGATCGCCATCTCCGGGCGCACGAGTGGCCCGAGTCCGGCAACAAAGGAAAGGACCAGAATCGACACCGTCGACGGCACTGACGCCTGGGCCCACCGAACCATCAGCAACCACAGCAGCGCGATCCAGAAGATCACCAGGCACGTCTCGAGTCCGGACGTCGCAAAATCTCGGGCGGGCGGCACGGCAATGTAGACGAGAACACCGGCAGGAACGAGGAAAACCGTCCCGCCGACGCCTGGGCGCATATCGCGGTACAGGCGGGCCGTTCCGAGCATCGCCAAGACCACGGCTGCGGTCGTGAGCACCAAAGCGATTGCGAGGACGACATATTCGAGTCGGATCTGTGTCAGCCAACCGAAGGCGTAGACGATGTATGTCCACGCGGTACTCGTATTCGCCTCGACGCGTTCACCGGCGTTGAAGACGGGACCGTTACCGGCCAGGAGATTTCGCACTGTCCGCAGGACTATGAGTCCGTCGTCGGCGATCCATCGGCGCTCCCACGCACCCCAGAACGTGAGGACGGCAGCAAGCACCACCCCGCCGAGGAAAACTACTCGGGTAGGGGTGGTGCTCGGTGCCGCGGTGTCGGCGACCTGGTCGGCTTCGGTGGCCGGCTCAGACGATGTAGACAGCGACACCCACTACTCCGATCCACGCCACTGCGAGGAATTGCAGAACCCGGTCACCGAGCGCGATTTCCTCGGGTTCGCCGGCTTCGCCGCCATCGACGTCCACGGCGTACCGGAGCACGGCAACGGTGAAGGGGACCATCGAAATGGCGTACCAGTTGGTGCCCTTGATGTCGTCCTGTTGGAAGGCCCACAGTCCGTAGCAGAGGACGAGTGCCGTCGCGGCCATCGTCCACACGAAGCGCAGGTAGGTCATCGTGTAGCTCTCGAGCGACTTGCGGATCTTGGCACCGGTACGTTCGGCCAGTTTCAGTTCGGCGTACCGCTTTCCGGCGGCCATGAACAGTGAACCGAATGCCATCATCAGCAGGAACCACTGCGACAGCTCGATCTCGGCTGCCACACCACCGGCTATGGCGCGCAACAGGAATCCGGACGACACGATGCAGATGTCGATGACGGCCTGATGCTTCAAACCGAAGCAGTACGCAAGCTGGATGACGATGTACACGCCCATGACCACGGCGAGTTGCCAGTTGGCGAAGAACGAGAGACCGATCGAACCGGCCAGCAGCACCACGGCCATGCCGTACGCGATGTTGACGGGCAGAACTCCGGCCGCGATGGGGCGGAAGCGCTTGGTGGGGTGCGCTCGGTCTGCCTCGACGTCCATCGCGTCGTTGACGAGGTAGATGCCGGACGCCGCCATGCAGAACACGACAAATGCCAGCGCGACGGGCAGGAGCACGTCGACTTCGGTGGCTGTGCCGGCCGCGATGGGCGCGGCGAGCACAAGAACGTTCTTGACCCACTGACGCGGGCGGAGCGCCTTGACGATGCCGGCGGGCAGGGACTTAGGGGGTCCGCTGACCGTGGCCGCTTCCTCGCTCATTTCTCTCCATATTTCTGTTCGGCCTTATGCACCAGCGCCGCGGATGCGGCGCCCAGTGCCGCACCGGCAAGCACGTCGGTCGGGTAATGAACTCCCAGAACCAGGCGCGAAAGCATCATCGGGGGCACAAGCAACGCCGGTAAGGGTAGCCCGGTGAGTCGACCGATCAGGACAGCCGCCGCCGTCGTCGACGTGGCGTGCGAGGACGGGAAGCTCAGCTTGCTCGGCGTCGAGACGTTGACCTGCAACGACGGATCGGACGGGCGTTTGCGCCGGACGACACGCTTGATCACGACCGACGCGGCGTGCGCGCCGAAGGCGCCGACGGCAGCACCGGCCCATTCACGGCGACGCGGCTTGTCTACGGCAGCACCGACGGCAGCGATCGCGATCCACCCGAGGGAGTGCTCACCGAAGTGGGACATGCCGCGGGCAACCTTCACTGCTCCCGGCACCTGCCCGACGGTGGACTGAATTCCGGCCAGAATCCGTACTTCAGGAGATACCGAAGACACGTTCCCACCTTTCCGTGCTGGTCAGTGAAGGAACGGCATCCTGGTACTGCTTCTTCAGTTCGGGGAACCTGGCGGCGAGTTCGCGGCGCAACCGGGTGGCTTCCTTGAGCAGTTCGAGTGCCTGCTTGGGATTGCGCTTGCGGTAGACGACTCCGCGGCCGTCGGCGGTGGTGACGGTGACGCCGTCCACCTGCGAGAGCAGGAACCAGCGGGCGTCGATGGTCGGCACGTTGAGCTGGGGGCGCTCGAGGTGTTCGGCCTTGGCCGGCTTCACGTTGTGCACGGCGGCGCGAAGTACGCGGGTCACCTTCGCGACGGTGGTGAGCGGCAAGCTCACATCCCCGACGTCGGCACCCGACGGCAGTGGCAGTTCCGTCGACGACGGCAGTACGACTGCGTCGGAGAATTCCTTGCGCTGGGCGTGTACCTCGCCGAGTGCGGTCGGCAGCATGTTCGCGACGTGCTCAGGACCGGCGAGGAAGTCGGCGATGGCCTTGTTCTGGATTGCGACGGTGGAGTATTCGAGGCACAGCAGGTGCTTGAGCGTTGCCTTCACCGTGTTGACCACGAGACCGCGGCCGTTGCCCGGCATGTGCAGTGCGGCCACGACAAGACGGTTGCGGAGGTGGAAGTACGCCTGCCAGTCGATGGCGTCGTCCTTGTCGCTCCACGCCATGTGCCAGATCGCCGCACCCGGAAGTGTGACTGTCGGGTAGCCGGCTTTCTTTGCGCGCAAGCCGTATTCGCAGTCGTCCCACTTGATGAAGAGCGGCAGGGGCTGCTTGATCTCTTCCGCGACCTGACGCGGGATCATGCACATCCACCAGCCGTTGAAGTCGACGTCGATGCGGCGGTGCAGGAGCTTCGATTCGCGCAGCGGCTTCTTCGAGAAGTCGTGGTCGTATTCGACGTTCGGCGCTGCGGTCCACATGAAGATGCCGCGGTTGACCACTTCACCCATCACGTGGAGGTGGCTGCGTTCCTGCAGGTTGAGCATCTGGCCGCCCACCAGCATCGGCGATTTCGCGAAACGCGAGAAGGACAGGGCGCGCAGGATCGAGTCTGGTTCGATCTCGATGTCGTCGTCCATGAACAGGATGTGCTGGCACGACGTGTTCTTGAGTGCCTCGTACATGATTCGGCTGTATCCGCCGGAGCCGCCGAGGTTACCCTGATCGTGAATGGTGAGGCGATCACCAAGCGCTGCAGCAGCTTCGGTGAATCCAGGCTCGTCGCGCACCTTGCGGGTGCCCTGATCCGGCATGATGACTGCCTTGATCACGTCGGACACCAACGGATCGGATGCGAGGGCGGCAAGCGCCTTCACGGCGTCCGTCGGGCGGTTGAACGTCGGAATACCTACGGCGACAGTCGCTTCGCCGGGAGCCTCGACGGGCGCATACCAACCGCCGCTCTCGACAACGACGGCCGAATCGGTGGTGATGTCGAACCAGATCCACCCACCGTCCTCGAACGGCGCCAACTCGACCTCGAACTCGAGACCGGCGTCGCCGTCGTGGAATTCCTTGCCCTCCACGTGAATACGCGAGGAATCCGCCTTGGAACGGTAGATGTCGACGCGGCCGTGGCCGGACAGTTCCAGACGCAGGACCACCGATTTCAGGATGGACCAGCGTCGCCAGTAGCTGGCGGGGAAAGCGTTGAAGTAGGTGGCAAACGAGACCTCGGTCTCGGCGCCGAGGGCTACCGAGGTGCGCGAGGTGGAGTGTGCGCGTCGACTGTTGGACCAGGACTCTTCCAAATAGAGCGTGCGAACGTCGAGTGGTTCACCGGCGCGCGGCAGGATGATCCGCTGGAGCAGCGACTTACCGAGGTAGGTCACCTCGTCCCCTGCGTCGACGTTTTCGCCCTCGAGTAGATGACGTGCGTTCATTCGCTCTCCCCTGCCAATTCCGCACCCGATTCCAGATGCGGACGCAGGGTGTTCTCGAACATCGTCAGTGCGCTGGCGATAGCCATGTGCATGTCCAGGTACTGGTAGGTGCCCAAGCGGCCACCGAACAGGACCTTGTTGTCAGCGGTTTCCGCCTTGGCGCGACTGCGGTACGCGGCGAGCTTGTCGCGATCCTCCGGCGTGTTGATCGGGTAGTACGGCTCGTCGGTCGACTCCGCGAAGCGTGAGAACTCGCGCATGATGACGGTCTTGTCGGCCGGGTACTCGCGTTCCGGGTGGAAGTGGCGGAACTCGTGGATGCGGGTGAACGGGACGTCCGCGTCGTTGTAGTTCATGACCGGGGTGCCTTGGAAGTCGCCGACGGGGAGAACTTCGGTCTCGAAGTCGAGGGTGCGCCAGCCCAGCTCACCTTCGGAGTAGTCGAAGTAGCGGTCGAGCGGGCCGGTGTAGATGACGGGTGCGTCGGGGTTGGCGCTGCGCAATTCGTCGCGGACGTCGAAGTAGTCGGTGTCGAGACGGACCTCGATCTTCGGGTCCGTGACCATGTTCTCGAGCCACGCGGTGTAGCCGCCGACGGGCAGGCCCTCGTACGTGTCGTTGAAGTAGCGGTTGTCGAAGTTGTAGCGGACGGGTAGGCGGCTGATGTTCGCCGCGGGCAGCTCGGTGGGGTCGGTCTGCCACTGCTTTGCCGTGTAGTCACGTACAAAGGCTTCGTACAGCGGGCGGCCGATCAGCGAGATCGCCTTCTCCTCGAGGTTGGAAGCGTCCTTCGCATCGATCTCGCTGGACTGCTCGGCGATGAGCGCGCGTGCCTCTTCCGGCGTGAAGTACCGGCCGAAGAACTGCGAGACGAGGCCCAATCCCATCGGGAACTGGTACGCCTGGCCCTTGTGCAGCGCAAAGACACGGTGCTGGTAGTTCGTGAATTCGGTGAACTGGGTGACGTAGTCCCACACCTTCTTGTTGGAGGTGTGGAACAGATGCGCACCGTACTTGTGGATCTCGATGCCTGTCTCCGGCTCGGGCTCGGAGTAGGCATTGCCACCCAGGTGGTGACGGCGATCCAGAACCAGCACTCGCTTACCCAACTGGGTGGCGGCGCGCTCGGCGATGGTCAGCCCGAAGAATCCCGAACCGACGACGATGAGGTCGTACTGAGCAAGGGCGGTCTCTGAATTTGCAGCGGTCACGATGAACCAGGGTATCGGACCTGCCCTACCGGGGGCGTATTAGCAGTCGTGATCACACCCGCTGTGGAACCGACACCCCGGTTCGATACGTCCAAGCCCGTGGGCTGCCCGGGTGGGCAGCGGGAGGTGGGGCCCGAAGATGACACGCATAGTCGGAGCGCTGATGCTGGCGACCATTCTGGTCTCGGTGGTGACCGGATGTGGTCGCAGCGTCGAAGGGACTGCGAGGGCGCAGGCGGCAACGGCCACGCTCGAACAGTCCCCTACCAGCATCACACCGTCCCCCGAACCAGCAGCCGACGAGGGTCTGTGCAACATTCCCGACGACGTCGCGACGGAGTTGAACGTCGACAAGTCCACCGCTGAGCGGTCGATGGAATCGGCTACCACGCTGCTGGACGACTGCGCGTGGCGTGGCCCGGATTTCGAGTTGCGAATCGCGAGCTACGACGTTGCCACCGCCCCCTTTGCAGCGCGCCTTTCGCAGGAAGTCTCAGCCGACAGCAGAGAAATCACCATCGGCACACATCAGGCATTTGTTCTCACCCAATCCGAGGAGGAGTTCGAACCCGGCTGCGTGATCGTCCTGGACATGATGGACAACAGCATCGTGGTCATCAGGGAAGACGACACCTACGTCAGTCGCGCCAGCATGTGTTCTCGCGTCCGTTCTGCCGCCACCGTAATCGAAGACGCCCTGGAGTGAGATGGCCAGGGCGTCCTCGAGAGCTGGCGTCTACAGGCTCTTAGCGATGATTCCCTTCATCACTTCGTTGGCGCCGGCGTAGATCTTCTGCACGCGGGAGTCTTCGTACATGCGCGCGATCGGGTACTCGCGCATGTAGCCGTAGCCGCCGTAGAGCTGAACACAACGATCGACGACGGCACACTGCTGCTCGGTGAGCCAGTACTTGACCATCGCTGCGTCCGCACCGTCGAGTTCACCGTTGAGGTGATCCTCGATGCAGTTGTCGAGGAACACCCGGCAGGTGCGTGCGATCGTCTGGCACTCGGCCAGTTCGAATGCCGTGTTCTGGAACTCGAAGAGGCTGTGCCCGAACGCTTGACGCGCTTTGGTGTAGGCGACGGTCTCTTCGACGGCCCGTTCGATGGTGCCGATGGCCTGAGCGCCGATGATGAGGCGTTCCTGCACCAACTGCGCCATCAGCTGACCGAAACCGAGGCCTTCGGACTCACCGAGGAGGTTCGAGACGGGAACGCGGACGTCGGTGAACGAGAGCTCGGACGTGTCGGCTCCGTGCTGGCCGACCTTGTCGAGCACGCGGCCGACGGCAAAGCCTTCGCAGTCACGAAGATCGACGATCAGGAGCGAAACGCCCTTGGCGCCGGCCTTGGGATCGGTCTTGACCGCGAGCACGATCATGTCGGCGCTGCCACCGTTGGTGATGAAGGTCTTCGACCCGTTCACCACGTAGTGGTCACCGTCGCGGATAGCCGATGTGGTGATGGCCTTGAGGTCGGAACCTGTTCCCGGCTCGGTCATTCCGATGGCACCGAGGATTTCACCCGTCGCCATGCCCGGCAGCCAGGCCTTCTTCTGCTCTTCGTTGCCGTACTCGAGCACGTAGTGCGCGACGATGCCGCTGTGCACGGAGTTACCAAGCGCGTAGTCGCCGCAATACCCCTGCGCCTCGAAGACTGCGAGATCGTGCGCGAAGGTTCCGCCGCCCCCGCCGTATTCCTCGGGGATGGAGCAGCACAGCAGGCCGAGCTTGCCGGCTTCGAGCCACACGGACCGGTCGACGCGATGCTGGGCGTCCCATTGCTCGCGCTTCGCAATCAGCTCACGATCGAAAAATCCGCGGGCCAGTTCTGCGACTGCGGTGATCTCGTCGTCGTACCACGACGGCTTGCGCTTGGTTCCCATGATCAGACTCGCTTGAGCAGGGCTGCGAGGGCCTGGCCGCCGCCGATGCACATGGTGACGATGCCGAATTCGAGGTCGCGGCGGACCATGTCGCGGGCAGCGCGCAGGGTCAGGATCGCGCCGGTTGCGCCGACGGGGTGTCCGAGCGCGATGGCGCCGCCGTACGGGTTGGTCTTCTCCGGGTCGAGGCCGGCGTCACGGATGACGGCGATGGCCTGCGAGGCAAATGCCTCGTTGACCTCGGCGGTGCCGATGTCGGACGGCTTCAAACCTGTTTGCGCAAAGAGCTTTTCGAGGGCGAGCACGGGAGCGTAGCCCATCAGGCCCGGCTCCATGGCTGCCGTCGTGACAGCTTCGAGGGTGACCAGACCGGTCAGGCCGCGCTTGGCTGCCTCCGTGCCGGTTGCAAGAACGAGGGCTGCGGCGCCGTCGTTGATGCCAGACGCATTACCGGCGGTGACGGAGCCACCCTCTTCGAATGCGGGGCGCAGCTTCGCGAGGGTTTCCATCGTGGTGCCGGGCTTGGGGTGCTCGTCCTCGGTGACGGTGACGGAGCGACGGCCACCGGTTTCGACGGCGGTGATCTCCTCGGCGAAGGCGGCCTTCGCGGCGTCGGTGGCTGCGCGTCGCTGCGATTCGACGGCAAACTCGTCCTGCTGCTCGCGGCTGACGCCGTACTTACGGGCGACAGCTTCGGCGGTGCGGCCCATGTGGGCGTTGCTGAAGGGGTCGGTGAGCATCGCGACGGTGCCGTCGACGAGGCCGTGATCGCCCAACTTGAAGCCGGCGCGGGCGGAGAAATCGTAGAACGGCATGCGGGACATGCTCTCGTCGCCACCGGCGAGAGTGATGGCGGCGGCGCCCCAGCGCATCTGCATCGCTGCCGACCAGATTGCCTGCAGACCGCTGCCACAGAGGCGGTTGACGGTGTAGGCGGGAACGTTCTCGGGCAGTCCGGCGGCGATGCCGACACGGCGCGCGTTGTAGGCGTCGGGGCCGACCTGGCCGATGCAGCCCATGACAACCTCGTCGATGTCCTCGGGTGCAACGCCGGCGCGGGTCAGCGCGGCCTTGGCAGCCGTGGCTCCGAGCTCGTGGGCGGGAACGTCCTTGAAGACGCCACCGAAGCTACCGACCGGGGTGCGAGCCCCGTCGACGATGACGATCGGTTCGGGTGTGGTCATGATTGTCCCCATCTGCTGTGCGCACGGCGCTCGAAATTCTCGGTCCGTGGCCGATACTAGGACATCTAAGTATCGCGCAGATGGGGACGTAGGCGTCAGGCCTTTGTTGAGACTTCCACCGTTGAGACTTCCACCGTTGCGACTTCCACCGTTGGGGTTACCTCCGCCGGCGCGGCCTCACTCTTGTCGTCGTTGCGGTAGCGGTAGAGCCCGATCCCCACGAGGATCGCCGCCAGGCCCAGGGACACGAACATCTGACTACGCGTCGAGTCGAGAACGATCATTCCGATGCAGAGCGCGATGATCGCGGCAATGGTGGCGTAGGTGAGGTACGGGAACAGCCACATCTTCAGTTCCAGTTCCTGGCCAGACGCTTCGAGCTTGCGACGGGTTCGCAACTGGGACACGGAGATAACGAGCCAGACGAAGAGCGCGATCGCACCGGAGGAGTTCACCAGGAACAGGAAGACCTTGTCCGGGGACAGGTAGTTCATGCCGACGGTCAGGAATCCGACGATGGTGGAGACCAGCACGGCGCGCATCGGGACGCCGGTCTTCTCGATGCGGGAGAGCGACTTCGGGGCGTCGCCGCGGCCGGCGAGGGAGAAGATCATGCGGCTTGCGGTGTACAGGCCGGAGTTCAGGCAGGACAGGACTGAGGTGAGCACGACGACGTCCATGATGTTGCCTGCAGCCGGGATGCCGTACGAGTCCATGACGGCGACGTACGGGCTCAAGGCGACAGATGCGCTGTCCCACGGCAGCAGCGTGACGACAACGGCGATCGAGCCGATGTAGAAGATGAGGATTCGCCACACGACGGATTTGACGGCTGCGCGAACAGCTTCCAGCGGGTTGGCCGATTCACCAGCGGCAATCGTGGCGATTTCCGCTCCGAAGAACGAGAACACCACCACAAGGACTGCGGCGAGCATCGCTCCCGTGCCGTTGGGCAGGAATCCGCCGTGGCCGGTCAGGTTGGTCATGCCTGGTGCTTCGACGCCGGGCATCCATCCGCAGATCGCTACGACGCCCATTCCGAGGAACGCCACGATGGCAACAACTTTGATGGATGCGAACCAGAACTCGAACTCACCGAACGACTTGACCGAGATGATGTTGGTCAAGGTCAGCACGATCATCAGAATCAGTGCCCAGGTCCATTGCGGAACTCCCGGCACCCAGCGGTTCATGATGAGAGCGCCTGCGGTGGCTTCGATTCCGAGGACGATGATCCAGAACCACGCGTACAGCCAGCCGATGGAGAAGCCGGCCCAGCGGCCGATGGCCTTGTCTGCGTACGAGGAGAACGACCCGGTTTCCGGGGATGCTGCCGACATCTCGCCGAGCATGCGCATCACGAGGATGACAACGACGCCGGCAAGTGCGTAGGAAATCAGGACGCCGGGGCCCGTTTCCTGGATCGCCACGCCGGAGCCGACAAACAGTCCGGCCCCGATGACGCCCGCGATCGCGATCATCGACAGGTGCCGCTTCTTCAGCGTGTGCTGAAGCGCGGGTTGGTCCGTACTGGACATCGAAACTCCTTGTGGGATTCTTCGGTGGGATTTGGGTGACGCTTTTTGGCTAGCGTCAGTGTCGGACCTCGAACCCCGTCGCGACAGGCTCCACTTTGTACAAACGTGACCGCAGGCACTACATAGTGGCGCGAACAAGGTGCCAGACTGGACCCATGCCGATCACCCTGCGTCAGCTCTGCGCGACCGAACAGTTCGGCCTGCGTGTCCTGGCCGGACACGATCAGCTCGATCGCACCCTGACCTGGGCACATGTCTCCGAACTACCCGACCCGACGCCCTTCCTCGACGGCGGTGAACTACTCCTCATCACCGGAGTGTCACTACCCATGACGGCCGCCGGGACGACCCGATTCGTGCGGACCCTGGTAGGCGTCGGAATTGCGGGAATCGGTTTCGGAACCGGCCTCGGATACGAGGAAGTACCGCAGGCTCTTGTGGATGCGGCCACCCGTTTCAACGTGCCGCTTCTCGACGTCCCTTTGCGAACGCCGTTCATCGCACTGACAAAAACGGTGTCTCGGGCGCAGTCCGAGGACGACATGAAAGCCCTGCGCAACAACTATCAGAGTGTGCGTCGACTGCTCCAAGCCGCCGTGACGGTCAACGGAACGCGGGCAGTCGTGCGCCGGGTCGCGGAATTGATCGGAGGATGGGCAGCCCTGCTGGACTCGGCAGGGCACACCGTCGAGATATCGCACACCGCCGCGGCCGCGGGAATCGAGCGCACCGCCCCCGAGCGCGATACCCGCCCGATGGAGGTCAGCTTTGTCACGAGCGAGAACGAGGACGTCATCTCTCATCCGCTGACTACGTCACGGGGCAAGCTGATGGGATACCTCGTCGCCGGCTGCCCCGGCGCCGTCGGATCACTGAATCAGGGCATCGTGATTGCCGCGGCTTCCCTGCTGACATTGATGACGGCCCGCACCCGAGATGCGCAACTGACGATGAATCACTTGCGCACGGTAGCGATGCATCAGCTCTTCGAGGGCCAGAATACGCTCGCGCGCAACATTTCCGGAGAACTGTGGGGCGGATTTCCGGTCGAGCCCTTTCAGGTCTTTCACGTCGCGGGCCCCGTCGGCCTGCTCGAGAGCGTGTCCGTCTCATTGCTCGACGGCCTCAGCCGCGATTTGGCCTTCGGCATCACCGACGGCGCGCTCATCGCCGTTGTCTCGGCCACGGACAGTGGCCGAATTCTCGCTCGCGTCAAAGGTATCGACGTAACCGTCGGCGTGTCGGACATGTTGTGGTGGGACGATCTTTCGCGCGCCAGACGGCAGGCCGCGCAGGCAGCGGCGGAGGCTAGTGCGCGAAACCTACCGTCGATGCGGTTTGCGGAACTCTCCGAAAGTGGATTGTCGGCGTTTCTCGATCAGGATCGGTCGTCGGCTTTCGCGGCCGCCCATCTGCGGCCACTACTCGAAGCAAAGGGCGGCAGCGACCTCTACCGCACCTTGGCCATGTGGCTGGCCCACAACGGAGTCGGCGACACCGCGGCTACCGCACTGAACATTCATCGACATACGTTGCGCAGCAGACTCGCTCGCATCGAGAGCCTCCTGCAACTCGATCTCAGCTCCCCGACCGAACGCGCCGAACTGTGGCTCGAATATCGACTGCTCGGCGACGCCCCCACCATCTGATTTCCGGCCGTAAACGACCTGTCGGGCCTACACCGGATTGCGGCGAGGCCCGACAGAATCGTTTTTGTGCGAGGTGGATATCGACCGATCTTCCCCTAGCTCATATCCGTCGGTATCCACTCGCGGAGCACGTTGGCATCAACTACCTGCGCACCCAAAATCTCGGTCCAGATGATGGTTCCGTTTTCGAAGACGCGGAAGGTGCCTGCCTCGGAGGGCAATTGCATCTCCGGCCCGACCGGGGCACCGAGAGTGCCGGTGGCGCCACCGTACTCCTGATACTTTGCCTCGATCGGCGTCTCGACAACCGTACCGGACGAATCGGTAATTTGCGAGTTTAGTTCTGGCGCTACAGTTTCCGATACCGGACTCTCTACCACACCAGCGCCGTCTCCGATAGTGAACCAGTCGGATTTCAGCCCCAATTTCACCCTTGCCTGCATTCCCGTGACACCGACAGTTGCCTTTGTTCCGACAACTTCGAGAGCGGTGACGCGGCCGCCGTCGACGCCGAGGCCGTTTCGCGAGAGAACCTTCAGTGACGTCAATTCACCGACCCCGAAGGCCTCCGCGATCTCGCCCGCGGAAAACATCTGCGTCCAGTCGTGATTGGGCGAGATGGTGTCACCTTCGTCTGCCACGGCCGGGAAGGCGCCACCTGAGCTGTAACCGCCTGTGGACGAGGAGAATTCGGTAGCAACGATGTCGCCGTCGCGTGAGAGAACGGCGCCTGTGGTGCTGCGCACGGCATCGGTGGTTCGCGGATCTTCCTTGCCTGCGCCGCCGTAGACCTGGCAGTTCTGGGTATCGCACGTGTCGGCGTAGGAGCTGCGATGCTCGACGGCGGCATACGACCGCGCGGCGACGGCTTGAGCCCGCAGTGCCTCTGCCCCACCGGAATCGGCCCATTCAGCCTTCGCCTCTACCGGCACGACCCCGAGGAGGTAGTCCTCCATGTCGAGCAGGTTGACCGTGCGCGCCGCACCGTTGTCGAGCACGACACCAAGGGCGCCGCGATACGGGGCGTTGTCGTCGCACATCGTCAAGAACTGGCCGGCCGGCCGGTCCGGAGACAAATCGACCGGATCCACCCACGGATGGTCCGTGACCGCTTCCCAGACGACACCGCCGCCGCAGCCGCTGGTGACGACGACACTGGCGCCGCCGCCGGGAAGTGCGGTCAGGTGGGCGGCTTCACCAGGTGCGGTGCGCTGCCCGTTCACGACCAGGCCGGCGGCGGAGTACACGTCGAGGGTCTCGTCGTCGTGGGCCGTCAGCCGAACGCTCATCTGAGCGGCCGGCATGGAGTCGAGGACGGTGCCGCCGTAGTAGTGGCTGAGAATTCGCTCGCCGGACCAACCCTGGTTTTTTGCGTAGCCGTAGGCGCCCCATTGGCCCATGCCGCGGCCGTGGCCGTTGCCGTGGCCCGAGAGTGTGAATTGAGTGTCGGCGGAGACTACGGGCATAACAGACTGGTCGTCTTGGTAGAGAGTCCCGATACCTCCGACGGCAATTCCGAGCGCCAGAGCGGGAATCAGTCCCATCACGGAGATGCGCATCACGGAACGGCGTCGACCGGGGCCACTCACCAAGAAACGGCGTCTAACAGGCATTTTACCTGCAGTTCCGCTTCGCTCGCTCTTCGCCATCCACGTTCTCCTCAACACCGCCGGACTCACGGGGTTGCGAAGTCGGTTCTCCGCACGCGGTCCAGTCCACAACGATTCAGTTAAAGTCTCACCCTAAGGTTGAGCGTTATGGACTCTTGTGACTAGTGTGGCAAGAGTGCCTGGACTTAGCAACACCAGTCACACGAGTCACATCCGCATCACGAGTTGCAGACATATGCGACCGAAAGATGGAGTTGATCCGCGCAACATGGCCTCCGACCTGCTCGGATCCAGTTCCGGACGATTCTGTTCGAGGCCGTTACCGGCCCTGAAATTCGCTCGTAAGTAACTACAACCGAGGAGTCATCCCTTGCCACACCGTCGACCGAAGCCCTCATTCGTACTTGGGGCCGTAGCCGCACTGGCTGTCGCAAGTCCTTTTGCGGTATACGGCCTCACCAACGACACGCCTGACGTCCGCTCGGCAAACGAAACGTCGTCCGTGGCGGTGCCCACCCAGATCTCGCAGGTTCTGCTCGCGTCGGTTCCCGACATCGTCATTCCGCTCAAGGAACTGACGGGGCTCGATCTGCCCGACATCAACCTCGGCGATCTGAAGGCACTGATCCCCACCGACATCGCGCTGCCTCCCGGAATCACGATTCCGACGGAGCTTCTGCCGGCACCGGCCGATCCGGCCGCGCCGACGGAAACGCCTGTTCAGAATGAGGAATTCCCCGGCGCTGTGGTCAAGCAACTCACTCGCGACGCCCCGTTCAGCATGGTCGCGTTGACCTCGGACACCGTCGACTCGGCGCAGTCCAAGATCCGCGCACTGTCCGAGGACGGCATCTGGGGCCCGTGGTTCTCCCCCGACGCCATCGACGCCGAACAAACGACAAAGACTCTCTCCGCCACCGAACCCCTCTACGTCGGACTCACCAAGGCCATCCAGATCCTGACGCCGCGTGACACACCGGCAACCGATGCAGCACCCGCGCCCGCCTCATCGGCACCGGCAGAGGTTGCGCCCACCACTGAGGCCGCCCCGGCTCCCGAAGGCGAACTCGGTTACACCCCGGCATCGGTATCGAAGCCGCTTCGCCAGGTCGAGACCACCGCTGACGAGGTCACGGCCGTGCTCATCGATCCGGGCACAAGCCCGTCGGACGACAATCTGCAGGCAGTTGCGGCGCCGTTCTCCACCGGCGGTCCCGCAGTGATCACTCGCGCGCAGTGGGGTGCGGACGAAGGCTTGCGCTGCGGCAACCCAACGTACGACGACGGCCTCGGCGGTGCCACCGTGCACCACACCGCGGGTGTCAACAACTACACGAAGGCCGAGTCGGCTGGGATCGTCCGTTCGATCTACGCCTACCACGCACAGACACTCGGCTGGTGCGACGTCGGATACAACGTCCTCGTCGACAAGTACGGCCAGATCTTCGAAGGCCGCGCAGGCGGTCTGGACAAGCCCGTCCAGGGTGCACATGCCGGTGGTTTCAACGAGAACACCGTCGGTATCGCGATGATGGGTGACTACTCCACCGTTCAGCCGTCGTCGGCGATGCTGAATTCGGTTGGTCAGTTCCTCGGGTGGCGACTCAAGTTGGCCGGACTCAACCCGCTCGGACGCACCACCATGTACTCCGAAGGCACGCCGTACACGCCGTACCCGCAGGGTGCTGCAGTCGATTTGCCGATCATCTTCGCTCACCGTGACGTCGGCAGCACCGCCTGCCCGGGTGACGCCGGGTACTCCCGCATGGGTGAAATCCGCCAGATCGCAGCCAATGCAGCCAACGGAGTAACTGCGCCGGCCAATCCCGTCAACACTCCTGTGCAGCCCAAGCCGACCACACCGGCCGACACCGTGGCCGGCGCCGGATCTTCCGTGACGGACCTGGTCAACCAGGTTCTGAAGTTGACCGACAATTCTCCGCTCGCACAGAAGTGGATCGCCGAAGGCGGCGACCTCGGCCGTCTCGGTGAGGCGCTCACCGGAGAACTGCAGGCCAAGTTCGGCAATCTGGGAGCGTTGTTCGAGAACGGCGCGATCTACACCTCCCCCAACGGAGGCGTGTACACCGTGATCGGCGAGATCTTCAAGGCGTGGCAGAGCTACGGATCAGATCTCGGTTCCCTCGGACTCCCCATCTCGGACGAATACTCGATCCCGGACGGCTTCCGCAGCGACTTCGAGAACGGCGCCCTGATCTTCAACCAGATCACCGGTGTAGTCACACAGATTCTGAATGCCGTGGGATAAATCCTGCGACAAGTCCTCGGGCGCTGGTGGGTTTTACGACCACCAGCGCTCGAGGACTTTTGCGACCCCATGCTGCGAATTGGTCTCGGTAACTTCGTCGGCTGCTGCCTTCGCCTCGGGGTGAGCGTTGCCCATCGCGACGCCCAGATCCGCCATCGCGAGCATCGGAATGTCGTTGGGCATATCGCCGAACGCCACCAATCCGGACAAGTCGAACCCGAACTGCTTCGCCGCGGCCACGAGGCCCGACGCCTTCGTGATGCCCGGCGCCGAGAGTTCGATCAGCCCGTTCTCCGTGGAGTACGTCATGTCTGCCAGCGATCCGACGTGCGGGGCGAGGGCGTCGTACATTGCGGTGCTTGTCATTCCCGGCCGACGGATCAGCAGTTTCACGGCGGGCACCGCCAGGACATCGTCCTCGGACATCTCCGTGTTGTCGGGGTTGAGCCACGCATGTTCGTAGTCCGGGGAGCTGACAAATTGTGGGGTAGCCGCGTCGTGGGCGCTCTCCCCCACTCGTTCGGCTGCCAGGCCGGCACCGGGAAGCACGCTGAGCGCCAGCCCCGAAAGTTCGATGAGCGCCTCCACCGACAGAGTTGCGGCGCTGAGCACGCGGTCTGCGTAACTGTCGTAGACAACTGCGCCGTTAGCGCAGACCGCCAAAGGTGCGTATCCCAGGCTTTCGACGACCGGTGAAATCCAGCGCGGCGGACGACCGGTTGCCAGCAGAAACGGTGTTCCCGATTCCACGACGGCATGAATCACTTCGCGGGTGCGAGCACTGACCAACTCATCCTCGTTGATCAACGTGCCGTCGACATCTGTCGCGACAAGAGTTGGGCGGGCTGGGCTGGTCGGACGCTCTGGGCTCACCCCGCCATTGTGCCTGTGAGGTACGACGGTCTCGCTCAGCGCCTCCTCATCGGACACTCCGACGATTTTTGATCGAATCTGTCGGAAATGGTTATTAACGCGGTAATCCGACATAGATTTTCGACACGAGTTGCCGACTGAATCGACGTGCACGATTGCATCGACTGTCCGGGTGTCGAAAACCGATGGTTTGTCGACGGCCCGTCTTCGAATCCGCAAGGCTCGGCACGTTTAGCTCGACATTTGATGAGCAGAGCTAGTTTTCCAGTGACTCACGGTCTCCGTTCCGTGATTCTTCGAGAATCACTGCGCGCGGATACTGAAATTTCGCTAGCTGCAGGTCCACCGACAGCCCGCCCGCCGATCCCAGCCGGTCGTGTCGGAGGGCAACGCTAAGTTCAACGCGAGCTTGTAAATAAACCTGCGAACACACCTCGGTGTGAAGAGGAGATAACGGCAGCATGGCCACGCTCCAAGTCATCTCGTTTCACCCCCAAGTCGAATCAGTCCGCAATTACGGACATCCCATCGAATCCGATAGGGATCTGGCGTCGTGATCGAAAAGATTCGCATCAGCGGATACCGCAAGTTCCGCGAATTCACGTTCGCACCACACCCTCGCTTCAACATTCTTGTAGGTGAGAACGAGTCCGGGAAATCGACCCTGCTGGAGGCCATCGGTCTAGCACTGACCGGCCGCGTCAACGGTCGAACTGCTGCAGAGGAACTGAACCCCTTCTGGTTCAACCAACAAGATGTCATCGAGTTCTTCCGCGCTCGAGAAGAAGGTAAACCTGTTGCGCCACCGGAGATCACCATCGAGGTCTTTCTGTGTGATCGAGATGATTTCCAACGTAAGTTGTTCGGGGCGAACAACTCTGAGGTGCCCACACGGGAGTGCGCGGGCGTCTGCCTTCGAGTAGCGCCAAATCCGGAGTATTCCATGGAGACTGAGGCTCATCTCAAGTCCGACAGTTCGATACTGCCTGTTGAGTACTACATGGTGGATTGGCGCTCTTTCGGTGACGTCGTGCTCACTACGCGCCCGAAGGAACTGACCACTGCAATCATCGATTCCCGGACGATTCGGTCAAGCAACGGGGTCGATTTCCATCTGCGACAA
Organism: Rhodococcus sp. KBS0724; assembly: GCF_005938745.2. Lineage (NCBI taxonomy): Bacteria > Bacillati > Actinomycetota > Actinomycetes > Mycobacteriales > Nocardiaceae > Rhodococcus > Rhodococcus sp. KBS0724. Next base: position 222,101 of record NZ_VCBX02000001.1, on the reverse strand, counting down.
ATCCTCAGCGACCACTTAGAGACACAGCAGAAAGCTGCCGTTTCCCTCGCCTTCCGCTCCGTCAAGGAAACTATGACGGTCGAACATCTGCAAGAAGTAAATGACAAGATCTCGCAGCTCGAGGGTGCGCTTGGCGACAAGCGCCTTTCTCTGGCGATGGACCAGTCCGCACGAGGTTCCTGGGACACCAGCGTCGTCCCGCACGTTGCTGAGCTCCCCTTCGGGATGGCCGGCCAAGGGCAACAAGCAGCAATCAAAATCGCGCTCGCGATGGGAAATCAAGCTAGCTCGGCGCACGTAGTGATGATCGAGGAGCCGGAGAATCATCTATCGCATACCAGCCTGAACGCGCTCCTGCGTCGAATTGAAACGCTCGCCAGTGACGGTCAGCAACTGTTCGTCACCACCCACAGTTCGTTTGTGCTGAATCGCCTCGGTTTGAACGGGCTCATGTTCATCTCCGACGGTCGAGCTATTTCGTTGGACGAGCTCCCCGACGATACCGTGGCCTACTACAAGAAACTCCCGGGGTACGACACTCTCCGGATGGTGCTCGCCGATCGCTTTGTACTGGTGGAGGGCCCTTCGGACGAAATACTGTTCGAGAAATTCTACCTGGACGCCCGTGGCCAGCGGCCGATTGAAGACGGCGTAGACGTCATCAGCATGCGAGGCCTCGCACTCAAACGCTGTCTCGAACTTGCCAAAGCTCTCGACAAGCGCTGCGCCGCACTCCGAGACAACGACGGCAGTGACCCTGCCGAACTCCTCGACGAAATCAGCTATCTCACCGACGAAGTTTCGCGGCGCGTGTTCATCGGCGATGTATCACTGGGCCATACGCTCGAGCCCCAAGTGCTAACTGCGAACCCAGACGAAAGTCGGATGCGAAAGGTGCTGGGTGTGACGGACAGGGCGAACCTGGAGACCTGGATGACCAACAACAAGACTGAGGCTGCGCTGCGAATCGCTGAGAGCGATGATGTCCTGGCACCGCCAAAGTACTTCACGGAGGCGATCGAGTTCATTCATGGCAGCGAATAATCACCTCACCCTCGCGGTGGCTGGATCGCGTAAGACCCAGGGAATCGTGGACGAGTGCGCGGCCGCGGATCGGGCTGAGCGCATCTTGATCCTCACTTATACCTCCGTTAACCAGACTGAGTTACGCGATCGTCTGGCACGATTTGCCGGCGACCATCCCAATATCGAAGTCAGTGGATGGTTTTCGTTCCTCCTAGGCAACTTCGTTCGCCCCTTCCTGCCCTTTCTCTACGAAGGGGCACGCAGCAAAGGATTCGACTTCAACAGTCCGCCGCAGCAGTACTCCAAAGTCGAGGACTGGCCACGATACTTCAACGAGCACGGAGAAGCGAGAAAGGTCCACCTCCCACAATTGGCGGTCCGTGTTGAAGAGGCATCAGCTGGCGCAGGTATCCGCAGGCTTGCACGAATCTACGACCGGATCTTCATCGACGAAGTTCAAGACCTGTGCGGTTACGACCTGGAGATACTGAACCTGCTGATGAAGTCGAGTATCCCGGTCAACATGGTGGGAGATATCAGACAAGCCATCTTGGCAACGAACGAACGTGAACGCAAGAACAAGAAGTTCATGTACATGGGGATCTGGAAAAAGTTCAAAGCCGATGAAAAATCCAGGCGACTAAAAATAGACCAACGATGCCAGACATGGCGGTGCTCGTCGGCAATCGCATCGCTGGCCGATTCCATGTTCGAAGAAGAATGGGGATTCGAGCCCACAATCTCGATGAACGAGCGGGCGACCGGGCATGACGGAATTTTTCTCATCAAATCTGAGCATGTCGATGTCTACATGGAGAGGTACTCACCGCTCCCGTTGCGGCACTCTGCCGGGACAGGCAAGTCGTTCGAGCACCTGGGATTCATGAACTTCGGCAAAGCCAAGGGGCTCGGACGCGAACGCGTGCTGATCTACCCGACCGGCCCGATCACTCAGTTCCTCCAGAAAGGGACCGTCCTCAAACATCAGCAAGCAGCCAACTTCTACGTGGCGGTGACTCGCGCGGAGCAAAGCGTCGGGATCATCCTCGATACCCCTGGACAGAGCCCCTACCCGGTCTGGGTTCCATGAAGGATTGGGAGGAATCCACGTACGGCGACACGTCCAATGCCGAGGGCGGACAACCCTCGCGGATTGGCATGAGACGCTGAGTGTCCCGCGATCTGGGCTGCATCGGCAGGGCCGTGCTTCGCGCTACGGCGACCATCACAGCAGAACTTTTCAGAGGACGGTGTCGAACCCCTGTCGACGGCAGGTGAAAACTGATCAAAGTACGGCACCTTGGGTTCTAGTCAACGTCGCAACACCGACGGATTCTGTGACTCTAGTAGAGCCGTGAACAACTCTGTCGGACAACGGTCTTGGAGGACGACCCTGGGACGGCTGTTGAGTTCGTTCTCAACGGCCAGCAGATGCTCCGGCGAGTGGATGGCGAGGTCTGTTCCCTTCGGGAAGTAGTCACGCAACAGTCCGTTGGCGTTCTCGTTCGAACCGCGCTGCCACGGGGAACGTGAATCGCAGAAGTAGACCGGTGCGCCCAGCGATCGCGCGATCGTAGTGTGACGGGCCATTTCGGAGCCCTGATCCCAGGTGATCGACCGCAGTAACGCCGCCGGCAGATCGCGCATCCGCGCGGTCAGCGCCGCATGGAGAGAATCGCCGTCGCGGAAGGGAAGATGCAGCAACCGAACCATCCGTGTCTGGCGCTCGACGAGCGTGCCGATCGCGGATTGGTTGTGGGCGCCGGTGATTAAGTCACCTTCCCAGTGCCCAGCTTGCGAACGGTCCTCGGGAGGGAATGGCCGTTGATGAATGGTGAGCATCGGCTGCTCGAATCGCGGGCGGCGTAGCTCTCCGCGCCGCTGAGCACGCCGGTGATCACGGCCGGTGCGCAGCGGTGACCGCCGCTGCGGGGCCAGCGGAGAGGGCCGCAGTAAAAGCGATCCGGGCTGGTAGATGGCCCGATAGATGCTCTCGTGGCACAACCACATCCGCGGCTCGTCCGGGAATCGCGCCCGCAGATGCCGGCTGATCTGCTGCGGACTCCACCGCTGCGACAACAGTTCCGCCACGACCCGCTGTAATTCTGGTGTGATCTCCAGACGTCGCCGATGCCGCCGGGCTCGTCGGGCCGTGGCACGTCGGTGGGCCTCGAACGGCCGATAATCGTTGCCCGTGACTGCGTTCCGGCGAAGTTCGCGCGAGATCGTCGAGGGCGACCGCCCCAACCGGCCTGCGATCGCTCGGATACTCAGTCCCGCACGGCGTAGATCGGCGATCTCGATGCGTTCGTCTTGGGACAGAAACCGGGCACTGATCTCACGTACCGCCAGCCGCTCCAAAGCAGGTACGAACCCCACGGCCGCACCGTTGCGGTAGGTCTTGTAGCCGCGCGACCAGTTGTTTCCGGTGGTTCGGGATACACCGACCTCACGGGCAGCCGCGAGAATGCTCCACCCGCGGCCGCGGAGCTCCATGAACCGCTGACGCTTGGCCGACTGCGGACGACGCCCCGGCCCCTTCTTCACACGACGAGATGACGACAACACAAACTCCAGATTCTAGGGAGAAGTGTTGCGACGACCGATAGAAACCGCCCACTTCAATATTGACCCCTGAATCGCACCGGAGTTTCCGGAGACCTTGATGTTCATCGGCGCACTCGCGCTGACGATCGATTTGCAGTCGGATCTGATCCGGAGTAGCCGCGCCAAGTGACATCAAAGATGTCTGCGTGACAATTCAATCGCGGTTTGAATCATCCAGCCCGCTTCGCCCGCTCCGCTGCATCCATCGCGGCAGCTTCCTCCGGAGTGGGCGCTCCTCCACCGAGCCGACGCGGGACCCAGTACGCACCCGGCTCATGGGCAAACCCATCCTGAGCGTGACGCAAGATGGCGTCCATCTCAATCCGCAGAATCTCGGTGAGTGCGTCTGCCGGCTCTACCGGATCAATTGGCGTACCAACCTCCACGGAAATGGGAAAGTGGTTGCGGCCCAGATTCTTCGGACCACCCTTTGTCACCACCCGCTGTGCACCCCAGACAATCACCGGAATGATCGGCGCCTTCGCTTCGATGGCCATCCGGGCAGCACCGGACTTGAATTCCTTGATCTCGAAACTCCGACTGATTGTCGCCTCGGGATACACGCCAACCAATTCGCCACGGCGCAATGCGTCGACCCCTGCCTGGAAGGCCGATGCACCCGCCGAGCGATCCACTTCGATGACGCCACACCCCCGCATGAGGAACGCGAGAACCTTGTTGTTCGCCAATTCCGTTTTGGCCATCACCCGAAGCTTCCGCTTCGACTCGCGCACGGCAAGGGCCGCGTGGATGAAGTCCAGGTAGCTCGTGTGGTTGATCGCGATCACCGCTCCGCCGGTATGCGGAACGTTCTCGGTGCCGGTTCGGGTGACCGCCAGACCCTGTAGACAGCAGAGAACACGCGCGGTGGTCTCGACTGCCGTGTACACGGGTTCGGCGGTCACGGGCTCAGCCTTCCGACTTGCGGGCCTCGCGTGCTTTTGCCTTGGCCTCGGCTTCTTCGGCGTCCATCTTGTCTGCCTGTTCGAGGGTGGGAGCGCTGCCACCCAATCGTGCGGGTACCCAGTACTCGCCGGCGGGATGCTCGTAACCCTTCTGAGCTTCGAGCAGCAGTTCCTGCATCGTCGTGCGCAGCTTGGCCGTCAGCTCGCTAGCCGGCTCGAAAGGCTGGATGGGCTCACCGACAGCGATGGAGATCGGAGTATTGGTGCGGCCCAGCCGCTTCGGATACCCCTTGGTCCACACGCGCTGCGCGCCCCAGATCGCGACGGGGATGATCGGGACACCCGCCTCGATCGCCATGCGGGCCGCACCGGACTTGAATTCCTTGATCTCGAAGCTCCGGCTGATCGTGGCCTCGGGATACACGCCAACCAGTTCTCCGCGCTTGAGGAAGTCGACGGCTGCCTTGTAGGAATCAGCACCCGCGCCGCGGTCGACGGGGATGTGCTTGAGGGCTCGCATGATGGGCCCGGAAATCTTGTTGTCGAAAACTTCCTTCTTGGCCATGAACCGGATGTACCGCTTCGGGGTGCGCGCCGGCAGACCCGCGTAGGTGAAGTCCATGTACCCGGTGTGGTTGATCGCGATCACCGCTCCACCGGTAGCGGGGATATTCCGATCGCCTTGAACCGAGAACTTCAGGCCTTCGAACGCGAAGACGGTACGGGCGATGCCGATGACTGTTCTGTATACGGGGTCCACAGGTTCCCAGCCTATCGGTGAACCCGTGATCTGACCCACCGCGTGGGCGCGTGTTTCCCGTGGTGACGTCGGGTTATCTGCGGTGCTGAGGGGTTGCCTGATCGAACCCGCTGCGCGGAGGGCCTACCCTGGTACCGTCGCTCAGCACATTTTCAGGAGGCATACCAGTGCAGGTCACCAGCGTCGGTCACGCCGGATTCCACATTCAGACGACCGCAGGCTCGATCCTGTGCGATCCGTGGGTCAACCCCGCGTATTTTGCGTCGTGGTTCCCGTTCCCGGATAACTCGGAGTTGGATTGGGACGCCATCGGTAATTGCGATTACCTGTACGTCTCGCACCTTCACAAGGATCATTTCGATCCCGAAAACCTGAGCAAGCACGTCAACAAGGACGCCACGGTGCTGCTGCCGGACTACCCGGTCCCGGACCTCAAGCGTGAGCTCGAGAAGCTCGGTTTCCACAAGTTCTTCGAAACCGAGGATTCCGTCAAGCACACCGTCTCGGGCCCCAAGGGTGACCTGGAGATCATGATCATCGCCCTGCGCGCCCCGGCCGACGGCCCGATCGGCGATTCAGGCATCGTGATTTCCGACGGCGAGACCACGTGCTTCAACATGAACGACGCGCGCCCGGTCGACATGGACGTCCTCGGCGAGCAGTTCGGCAAGATCGACATCCACCTTCTGCAGTACTCGGGCGCCATCTGGTACCCGATGGTCTACGACATCCCGAAGGGCACCAAGCGCAACTTCGGCAAGCAGAAGCGTCAGCGCGGCATGGACCGCTGCCGTAGCTACATCGAGCAGGTCGACGCCACCTGGGTCGTCCCGTCGGCCGGCCCGCCGGTTTTCCTCGACGACGCTCTGCGTGACCTCAACGACGATCACGACGACGAGGGAAACATCTTCCCCGACCAGATCGTGTTCCTCGAGCAGATGCGCATCCACGGCAACAACGGTGGTCTGCTGATGATCCCCGGTTCCGTGGTGGACATTCATGGCAGCGAAGCTGTTCTGTCCCATCCGATTCCGGATGACGAGGTCGACAAGATTTTCTCGAACAAGGCCGAGTACATCGAGAACATGGCCAAGAAGATGGCTCCCGTGCTCGCCGCCGAGAAGGCGTCGTGGGCGCCGGCCGAGGGCGAACCGCTCCTCGAAGCGATCAAGGCGAAGTTCGAGCCCATCATGGCGCAATCGGACGTCATCTGCGACGGTATCGGCTACCCGGTCGGACTTGTCATGGGTGACGAGACGGTAGTTCTCGACTTCCCGAAGCGCCTGGTCCGCGAGCCCATCGAGGGTGAAGGCAAGTACCGCTACGGATTCCGTATTGCACCCGAGTTGGTTCGCACAGTCCTGCGCGACGACGAACCCGACTGGGTCAACACCATCTTCCTCTCCACCCGCTTCCAGGCGTGGCGTGTAGGCGGGTACAACGAGTTCCTCTACACGTTCTTCAAGTGCCTCACCGACGAGCGCATCGTCTACGCCGACGGCTGGTTCTCCGAAGCACACGACGACACCGCGTCCATCGAACTGGGCGGCTACGAGATTCAGCGTCGTTGCCCGCACCTGAAGGCCGATCTCACCAAATTCGGTGTGGTGGAAGGCAACAAGCTCACGTGCAACCTGCACGGCTGGCAGTGGGATCTCGAGACCGGCGCATGCAAGACGTCCAAGGGACACGAGCTGCGCACCCGAAAGCTCTAACCCCGACATAGCCGAGAGTGGGGCTGCAGGTCATCAGACCTGCAGCCCCACTTCATGTTACGGGCGAAGAACGATCACCTTCTGCCTACGAGCCGAAGATACTACCCAGAGAACCCGATCCACCGGTTCCCGTCTCCGCTTCGGTCACGTTGATCGTCGCCCCGGCAGATTCCGACGCCTTCATCCCGGGACCACCGCTGAACACCGCCGTGATCGAATGATTACCCGCAGTGGCGAAGGCGTGATCAAGAACAGCGACACCGTTGACCACATCCACCGCCGCGCCCAACGGCACATTGCCCTCGAAGAACTGCACCGTACCGACACTGCCCAGCGGAGACACGTTGGCCTTCAACTGAACATTTTCACCTACAACGCCAGATGCCGGAGCATTCAACGTTGTTGTCGTATCCACGTCAGTCGGCGCCTCGACAGTCACATTGACCGTCGCCGCGTTCGATGTCGAGCCAGCCAACGTACCGGAACCGCTGTACACAGCAGTCACCGTAACCGTGCCGACGGCGTTGAACGTGTGCGGCATCGTCGCCACACCGTTAACCACAGGAACCGAACCGACGCTGACACCGTCAACCTTGAAGGCGACCGTGCCGCCCGACGGAGCCGGATCACCTGAAGGCTGACCGGCAACAGCAGCGGAAAGATCCAGTTCCACACCGACCTTCGCTTCACCGGCAACACTGAGCACCGTTGTCGAACTCGTGTCGACCACCGCTGCATCAGAAACCGTCACCGGCGACGGGCCCGCACTCGAGGCCACAAAACCCGCACCCGAGAAATCCGCCGTCACCGACTGCACGCCCGCAACAGCAAACGTGTGCGAAAGCGTCGCAACACCATTCGACACAGAAGCAGTACCAACCTCGGCACCCGCAACCTTGAACGACACCGAACCCGCAGCTGAAGCCGGAGTCACAGCCGCCGTCAGATCAACAGCAACACCCGTCGTCGCAACAGGCGGAACCGTCAAACCAAGCGTCGTATCAACATCAACCGCAACAGGATCAGAAACCGTCACCGTCTTCTCAGTAGCAACCGAATCATTGAAACCCGCACCCGCAGTGAAACTCGCCGTAATCGAATGCGCACCAGCAGAACCGAACGCATGCGAGAGAGTCCCGACACCACCGACAACACTCACCGCCGAACCAATATCGACACCGTTGTCCTGGAACTGCACCGTACCCACCGCGTTCGCCGGAGCAACCGTCGCCGTCAAATCAACAGCAACACCCGTCGTCGCAACAGACGGAACCATCAAACCAAGCGTCGTATCAACATCAGCCGGGGCCGACACTTCAACAGTGACTGGGGCCGAGATCGGCCCGACACCAACAGTATTGGCCGCAACAGCAGTCACGGTCAGAGTGCCGGGCTCGCTGGTGGTGATGTCACAGCTGAAAGCCCCGGCAGCATTTGCAGTAACCTTGCACGTCTTGTCACCAGCTATGACAGTGACCTCCGAATTGGCCTCAGCCTTACCGGAAACCGTCACAGTTCCGCCGACAACGACAGAAGCCGGGTTCACCGTGACTTCAGTCGGGGCAGCCGGTACGGTCGGCGCAGCTGCCACAGTTCCGGTTTGCGGGGCCGAGGTCGATACCGCATTGGTGGCGTCGCTGAGGTACTTCGCGGTGATCGCGTACGGCTGGCCGGCGTCCGCGCCGGTCGGGGTCCACGCGTAGGTAGCTGTCCCGTTAGCGATCGTGCCAGTACCTAGGAGGTTGCCGCCGTTGAAAAAGTCGACGTTTCCGGTGGCACCTGTTGTGACGGTGGCCGTCAGGGTCGAGGACCGATTAGCTTGCGGCGCAGGCGCTACGGCGAGGCTGGTCTGCGTCGCAGCTTTTGCAACTGTGATGGACGGACCGGCATTGGCGGTTTCAGAGCCCAAACTCTGGTTCGCACTGATGCCGGCTCCCGTTATCAGTGCGACGTCGCGGGCGCAGTTCTGGCCGACGGTATACGTCACCGTGTAGTCGATGTTCCGATCGACGGCGCTGCGGATCCACGATCCTGTCATGCGTACATAGGTGGAGTTGGTCGAATCCGTGGTGACACCCTTACCGCTGACTCGTGACGAATCCGCGACGTAGGTGAGGCAATCCGGGTGAATGTCCTTGAAGGCGCTGATGGTCGGAGCGAGACCACCGTTCCAGCGAATGTTGTTCGTGACGGTGATTGTGTCGCCAGGGACGGGCGTACCGTTGCTGATCGTGCGGTTGAATGTCCAACTGCCGGATGTCGTCGATGCGCTCACGGGCGCAGCGGATGCGGCCATGACGCCGAACGACGTGGCGAAACCCACCGCTATCGCGGCGGTGCTGGCGGCGGCTAACAGCCGACGTAACTTCTTGTTTTTCATAGATTTCGAGCCTCTCTGTGCGATGCACTGACTGAACGGAACAACCACCGCAGCCAGTGCCACAACAGCAGTTGAGTTAGAGCCGAATCTGCTGTGCAGCAGAGGGTGATCAAGAGTCGGGGGAGCGGCCACCCAGCGCGCCGGGCAATGCCCCTTGCACCTATAGGCGCAAGGGGCATCACATCATCGGGGAATCAGGAACCGAACGGCAGCGACAGCGATCCGAGCGAACCGAAGTCACCGCCCCCGTTACCGACGTTCACAACCGATGCGGTCGACGTGGAACCCGTAACGCCCTGGGCTCCGCTGTACACCGCGGTGATCGAATGGTTGCCGGTCGTGGTGAAGGTGTGGCTCAGCACGGCCTGCCCACCCACAACATCAACCGCCATTCCGATCGGAGTAGTTCCGTCGAAGAACTGGACGGTTCCCGACGTCGCGCCGGAAGAACTGACCACAGCCTTCAGCTGCACCGAGGTGCCGACCTTTGCCGAAGACGGCGCCGTCAACGACGTCGAGCTCTCGACATCCGAGACCGTCGGAACCGTCACATTGACGTCGACGGACTCAGCAGTGGATGAAGTGAACACTCCGGAGCCGCTGAATACGGCCGAGACTGCAAAGGTGCCTTCTGCTCCGAATACGTGCGGCAGCTTGGCAACTCCGTCAACAACTGCAACCGGGGCGCCCTGATCGACTCCACCGATCTTGAACTGAACAGTTCCGCCGGACGGCACAACGTCATTCGAGGGATCCTCGGACACCGTCGCGAAGAGATCCACGGGGAGTCCAACCTTGGCTTCACCCTGAACACTCAGAACTGTCTTCGTTGCCTTCTCCACCGGAGCCGGATCAGAAACAGTCACCGTCTGAGCCGACGCCGAGGAACTCACAAACCCTGCACCCGCGGTGAAGTCAGCCGTAATACTCTGCGCACCAGCAGCATCGAACGCATGATTCAACGTCGCAACACCAGCAGACACAGCCACCGGAGAACCAATCGCCACACCATTCGACTTGAACTGCACACTGCCCACAGCATCCGAAGGCGCAACCGTCGCAGTCAAATCAACCGCCGCACCCGTAATCGCAGTAGCAGGAACCGAGAGTGACGTCGTCGTCTCCACATCCACCGGAGCCGGATCCGAGACAGTCACCGTCTGAGCCGACGCCGAGGAACTCACAAACCCTGCACCGGCAGTGAAGTCAGCCGTAATACTCTGCGCACCAGCAGCATCGAACGCATGATTCAACGTCGCAACACCAGCAGACACAGCCACCGGAGAACCAATCGCCACACCATTCGACTTGAACTGCACACTGCCCACAGCATCCGAAGGCGCAACCGTCGCAGTCAAATCAACCGCCGCACCCGTAATCGCAGTAGCAGGAACCGAGAGTGACGTCGTCGTCTCCACATCCACCGGATCCGGATCAGACACAGTCACCATCTGAGCCGACGCCGAGGAACCGACAAACCCTGCACCGGCAGTGAAATCAGCCGTAATGCTCTGCGCACCAGCAGCATCGAACGCATGATTCAACGTCGCAACACCAGCAGACACAGCCACCGGAGAACCAATCGCCACACCATTCGACTTGAACTGCACCGTGCCCACAGCATCCGAAGGAGCAACCGTCGCAGTCAAATCAACAGCCGTACCCGTAATCGCCGTGGCAGGAACCGAGAGTGACGTCGTGGTCTCCACATCCACCGGAGCCGGATCCGAAACAGTCACCGTCTGAGCCGACGCCGACGAACTCACAAACCCTGCACCGGCAGTGAAGTCAGCCGTAATGCTCTGCGCACCAGCAGCATCGAACGCATGCGACAGCACAGCAGACCCACCGGCAACAGTCACCGGAGAACCGATCGCCACACCATTCGACTTGAACTGCACGCTGCCAACAGCATCCGAAGGAGCAACCGTCGCAGTCAAATCAACAGCAGTACCCGTAATTGCAGTAGCCGGAACCGAGAGTGACGTCGTCGTCTCGATATCGACCGCAGCAGACTCAATAGTGATGGTGGCCAACGGACCTGCGCCCGCGTTCAGGGTCGCATTTCCCTTTGCATCGCGCGGACTGCACCTTGTAGCCGCCCATTGCTTGCCAAAGAGCGGCACACTGGCCTGAGCCAACTGTGTACTGAAGTTCTTGTCATTGCCGTAATTTGCCGCGTCACCGTCTGTCCTGACCTTCGGCTGAATCACGCCCGACGGACCCGCGACCATCGTCACGTCAATTGCCGGCATACGGAGCCAGCTGTCACCGTTCGCGTTGGTCGTCCCGTCAAGATTTTTCTTGGTCTTGGGCGCACGGATACCGCCCTCGGAATTGTTCTTCGAATTCGGCGCGTTGCCGATCACCTCGTTATTACCCGAGATCCTCAGGTACGGCCCGGCAGCATCTGGACTGCCCGCATCGTTGATTCGGATTACGCTTGGCGCAACAAGGTCCAGGTTGAACGACGTGCCGGCAACAATTGCGGCACTGACAAACGTCGCGTTGTCGGGGATCTTGAAGTCGTTCTTCAATCTCGACAAGTTTGTCGTCGTCGCCCCCGAATCGGAATTCGGATAGGACTGCCCATTCGTCTGCATTCTGAAAGTGAATGTCTCGCCGGGCAATACGGTAGTAGGCGCATCGACAGTGACCGAACTGGCCGTCATCTTGTCGACCGTTGCAAGTGAAGCCTTTGCCTCGCACGCAGTAGAAAAGCTCGTCGTAACAGGAGCCGCTGACGCCGGCGCGCCGACCAGCAGCATTCCGGCCACCATTGCGGTTCCGGTTATGGGCACGGCGAATCGCCGCAACTGAGAGATTTGGGACATGGGCACTTCCTTCGGAAGGGCAAACATGAGCAGTGGATTCGGACATAACGTGTGCGCGCCGTCACAACATAGCGAAGAAACTAGTACGTGTACTACTTTTGGCAGGACACATGTCCAATTCACCCCGAAACCCACCCTCCAATCAGCGAACGCCGACTGGAAAATTGAGACCAATAGCCGTACTTCGGAGAAAAACAGCCACTAAAATGGCTTTGCAACAACAAATTTGGTTGCGCTTCTAGCCTCTGACAAAAATTTTTGGATCGTCAATATTTCGGAGAAAATTTTCAACTAACTCATCCGAAAGTATGAGAAAGGGCCGCGACGAAGTCCGTCGCGGCCCTGTTCTGATGGTCTCAGCGCGTCAGCGAAGCACGTCCGTGCCGACAAACGGAACCAGTGCTGCCGGCACGCGAACGGTGCCGTCGGCCTGCTGGTGGTTTTCGAGGATCGACACGATCCAGCGCGTCGTGGCGAGGGTGCCGTTGAGGGTGGCGGCCGTCTGCGGCTTGCCGTTCTCGTCGCGGTACCGAACACTCAACCGTCGCGCCTGGAACGTGGTGCAGTTGGACGTCGACGTCAGCTCGCGGTACGCCTGCTGCGTCGGAACCCATGCTTCGCAGTCGAACTTACGGGCGGCCGAGGAACCGAGGTCACCACCGGCAACGTCGATAACGCGGTACGGAATCTCCATGGCGTCCAACATGTCCCGCTCCCAGCGCAGGAGACGCTGATGCTCGGCGTCGGCGTCCTCCGGTCGGCAGTAAGTAAACATTTCGACCTTGTCGAACTGGTGGACGCGGATGATGCCGCGGGTGTCCTTGCCGTAGCTGCCTGCTTCACGACGGAAGCACGAGGACCAGCCGGCGTAGCGCTTCGGGCCTTCGTTGAGTTCGAGAATTTCACCCGAGTGGTAACCGGCCATCGGAACCTCGGAGGTGCCGACGAGGTAGAGGTCGTCTTCCTCGAGGTGGTAGATCTCGTCGGAGTGAGCGCCGAGGAAGCCGGTACCGGCCATGATCTCGGGACGCACGAGCACCGGCGGGATCATCATCGTGAAACCGTTGGCAATCGCCTTCTGCGCGGCGAGCTGCAGCAGGCCGAGCTGAAGCATCGCGCCGTACCCGGTCATGAAGTAGAAACGCGAGCCCGAGACCTTCGCGCCACGCTCCATGTCGATGAGGTTCAGCGACTCACCAAGCTCGAGGTGATCCTTCGGCTCGAAGTCGAACGACGGAATGTCGCCGACAGTCTCGAGGACGATGTAGTCGTCTTCACCGCCGGCCGGAGCGCCTTCCTGCACGACGTTGGAGATCGCGCGATGCGCGGCGTCGAGCGCGGCCTGCGCCTCGTGCTGCGCGGCTTCGGCTTCCTTGACCTTGGCGGCAAGTTCCTTGGACCCCGCGAGCAGTGCGGGACGCTCCTCCGGAGATGCCGCTCCGACCTTCTTGCCGAACGCCTTTTGCTCGGCGCGGAGGTTGTCTCCGGTCAGCACAGCGGCGCGTCGGGACGCGTCAGCTTCGAGCAGAGCGTCGACCAGTCCGGGATCTTCTCCACGGGTGCGCTGCGACTCGCGGACGATTTCGGGATTCTCGCGGAGGAACTTGAGGTCAATCACGACTAGGAACTTTACCCACTCTCCCCAGGTCGCCAACGGTCACGTCCAGGGCGGCTCCGGGCGACGCTCAGGATTCCAGCAGCGAAAGATAATCCTCGCGTCCGAACATCCGGGCCGCGTCGATAGCGCTCGGATGCCCGCCGCGTGGGTCAGCTCCCCCGCTCACCAGTGCTTTTACGACGGCGTCCTCACCCTTGAAGACGGCACCGGCAAGAGGTGTCTGGTTCTTGTCGTTGGCCCGATTGACGTCGGCGCCACGCTCGATCAGAGCAACGACGGCATCAACGTGGCCGTGATATGCGGCCAACATCACCAGCGTGTCGCCGCTGCTGTTGGTCAGATCCACCGGAATTCCGGCGTCGATGTACGACGCCAGAGACGCTGCGTCGCCGGTCCGCGCCATGTCGAAGAGACGTCCGGCGAGTTCGACGGCTTCGGGTTCGAGCCCGGATTCTTCGGTCATAGTCCATAAAATACCTGCTTCGGACGTAAACGTTTTGCCGTGAAGGTTCGGTATGGCATGGAAAACAGGCATGATGGGATCGATGTCTGAAGACAAGATCGAGAAGCCGTCCGATCCGGCGGGCCCGACGGCCTCTCCGGGGAAGAAGACCGTCTCAGCGAACCGCACCAGACGCGTTCTGGCTGCTGTTGCGGTGGGCGCGGTTGTTGCTGCCATCGCGACGATCGCGATTTCCGGCGGCATGAACAGTGGCGACAAGCCGGCTGCCACGGTCGGCGGAATCGGCTCTCAGTCGACCAAATCGGTCGAAGAAAACGCCTTCACGTCTGCCGGTGCGGGCGATTGCCTGAACTGGACGCCCGCGACGGCATCCGGTGGTGATCGCACCGACATGTCCATCGTCTCGTGCGATACCGAGCACCGCTTCGAGGTTGCCGGCCCACTCGATTTGTCGGTGTTCCCGGGCGCGGAGTTCGGCCCGGGATCGCGGTACCCGGGCGCGCTGCGGTTCGCGGAACTGCGCGACGAGCACTGCACTCCGATCGTGAACTCCTACCTCGGCTCGCGGTTCGATCCGAAGGGCAAGTTCAGCGTCGGACTGATGTTCCCGAGCGAATCTTCCTGGACGTCGGGTGACCGTTCGTTGCGCTGTGGCCTGCAGTTCTCGACCACAACCGGCGAACTTCTGCCGTTCACCGGCCGGGTAGCCGATCAGGATCAGTCGAATGTCTGGGACGTCGGAACCTGCATCGGCATCAACCAGAATCTTCCGACCGACCCCGTGAGTTGCGCGAACCCCCACGCGTACGAGGTCATCTCGGTGATCGACCTGGGCACACAGTTTCCCGCCGGTATGCCGTCGGTAGAGGATCAGGACGCCTATCTCGAAGGGGTCTGCACACAGGCCGCCAACGAATACCTGGGTACGGCGGACGCGTTGCGCGACAAGACGCTGACACTGTTCTGGGACAACATCGCCCTGGAAAGCTGGCTGGCCGGCAGCCGGCGCGTCAACTGCTCGGTCGGCAAGGAAGTCGACACGGGCGGGTTCGCGACCATCACCGGCAGCGCCAAAGGCGAGATCCTGATCAACGGTGCGGCTCCGGTCCCGCCGCCAGCCGCACCGGAAGGTCGGTCAGTGCCGACACCGTTGCCCGGCGCGTCCCCGCCGTCGTAAGCCATGACGGTAACCATGAACGACGACCGGTTCGAAGACCTGGTCGGCGAGGCACTCGATCTCATTCCGCCGGAATTGGCAAAAGCCATCGACAATGTTGTTGTCCTTGTCGAACCTCGTGACCCCGAGGAACCGGGTCTTCTCGGGCTGTACCAGGGCATTGCCCTCACCGAGCGCGATTCTCAGTACGGCGGATACCTGCCGGACACGGTGACCATCTACCGCGACGCGATCCTCGACATCTGCGACTCCGAAGAAGAGGTCGTGCACGAGGTTGCGGTCACGGTCATCCACGAGATCGCTCACTATTTCGGAATCGAAGAGGACCGCCTGCACGAACTCGGGTGGGGTTGAGAAACCAGTCCGTTTTCGAGGGAACCGATAGCCGCCGCCAGGCATCAAAGTAGGTGCGGGGAGTTTGACCCCGTACCTCATTCGACCTGGTCACCTAGGAGTTCGGCACATGCACGTCGATCCTCACGCCCTCATTACCGCTGCACTCGAACTCGAAGCCGGAGCCGCACGGCTGCGCGGAGTCGTCGCGTCCACCAAACCGGCCCGGCAAGTCCTGCCTTCCGGCTCCGACGAAGTGTCCACCAGCGCCGCGAGCAGTTTCAATTCGACGTCCGAGAGCTTGGCATCGTCAGCCGACCGCGCTGTTGTCGAACTCGAGGACGCAGCCGCTGCGCTACGACGCTATGCCGCCGTCTATGAATTCGAGGACAACCGGACGCAGGCGGATCTGGCTTCGGCGCCCATCTGATTCTCGTCCGCAGGCACGTCACTACTTCGCACATTTTCACTTCTGGGGGGAAGAACAATGGTCGGCATCACCGGCGTCATCTGGTATCCACGCGGCGCAGCACCCAATTCGGCTGCGTTGATCGCCGGCGCGGGCCCAGTCCCACTCAGCGTCGCGGGCGGGGCCTGGACGGCAGTGTCGGCCGGACTCGCAGACACGGCGTCGACGGTCAGCCGAGTGATGGCAAATCTGCGAACCGGCTGGACGGGCGAGGCCGCCGATGCCGCTCTCGCCAAGTTCAAGCCGTTCGAGGAGTGGGCAGCACGCTCTTCCATGCTCGCCCAGAAGACCGGCGGCAAAGCACAGGTTCAGTCGGCGACGTACACCGTCGCGGCTATCGCCATGCCGTCGCTACCGGAAATCGCGGCCGTCGAATCAGCAAAGCTGGCCGCGTACACGCTCGGCGGCGCCCTCACCGGATCGGCTGCGGTGGCTGAACTGGCTGCAGAGCAGCTCAAACTTCGCGCTGCGGCGGCCATGGAAACCTACGATTCCGCTACCGCTCCCCTCTCCGTGCGGGACGAGTTCGAGCCACCGCCGTCCATCACCATGTCCGATGTCACCGGCCAAGGCTCCCAGCGGAATGTCACCGTCGCCGAACAGACCGTCAACGCATTTATCGAGCCGGTCCGCACTGCCGCGGCCGCAATCACCTCCGTGCTCTCCAATCCTGCTGTCACCGCGGCCGCCTCTCATCTCGGCGCCGTATTGGGCGGAGCCACCTCCACAACGACGGCAGCCGCAACAACGGCTACCGCAGCGGCTGGCGCCGTATCGGCGGCCCTCGGCGCAGGCGGCGGACTGGGCGCGGGCGCAACATCACTCCTGAGTTCGCCAGTATCGGCGGCTACCAGGACCGCACTGACCGGGGGCAACAGCGCCGGGCGGCATGCGGCAGCCACCACCGCAGCGGCGGCCACAACACCCGTCGGCGCACAGTCGGCCAGCGCAGGGCTGTCGGGGAGTTCGGGCAGTTCTGACGGCCAGATCACGCCGCGCGCGGCATCGGGAGCAGTGAACCCGGCTATCTCCGACGCCATCCGCTCCGACTCCGTTCGCACCGACGCAGTCCGCGCTACGCCGAGTTCCGGAACCGGCCCCGTCGCCAGTGGTCGCCATGCTGCGGCAGACGACGACACCAATTTCCACGACACCCCCGACTATCTCAAGCACTTCGAGCATTTTGCCGATGGACGCACCGTCATCACCGCGGTGATCGGCGCCGCCGGTCTGGACGCACACCTATGAGTGCCCTTGATCTCGGAATAGCCACCAACACAGACGCTTTCCCTTCCGTCGACCTGACGCCGGAGGAGGTCGAGTACGCCCGCGAGCGTCTTGGCCTCGATGTGCTCCCGGTGGTGCTCGGTGGCACCGCCCTCTGGGGTTCGGTCAGCGAACGTGATGCCGCAATGCATAGTGCAGCAACATCTTTGACCGCGCGCGATCTCCTCCCCGGTGGCGAGATTCATCATGGCGTTGCCACGGCACTGCGCACCCTGACTCGTCCCGTATGGGAACTTGCGCTCCGCAGCCACAACCAAGGAACACTTACCCGGGTGTGCGTCGCCGCCGACGAATCACTGTGCGTGGAAGCATCTTTCAACGACACAAGCAGATCACTCACACTGAGCAGAGGCCTGAATCCGGCAGATGCGGTTGTGCGCGTACTCGGCCCGTCAGACGCCATGCCGATTGCCGTGATCAACGCACCCACCGACCTGCTGAGCGCCGCACTGAATGCCGGACCCGACGTAGACACCGTCGGCGCCGCTCTGACTCAGGCCGGCGTACCACCCGCCGAGGCGGGTCAACTTGGCAGTGCGATTGTCACCTGTACGTCCTTCACCGAAATTGTCGGCATCCCGCGTGGCATCGGCACCGAGAACCTTCCCGCCGGAGTGGTGTCGGTCTTCAACACCGCTCGTGGCCGAATTGTCGCGTCGTCAAGTACGTCGGCCGACGGCACGCAGTGGAGTTCGATCAGTTCCGGCACACCCCAACGGCTCCGTCAGGCGGTGAATTCGCTGATAGAACTGCTGTCCGAATCACCCGCGTCCATCTCCCGGTAGCCTAGAGCGATCCCCTAGACGCCCGGAGCCTTCACCCAGCATGCCTTTGCCCACCCCCGCCACCACCGTCGAGTCACCGCACAAACCGAAAACACGGCAGTACCGCGAAGACCTGAACGGGCTTCGGGGACTCGCTATCGCCTTGGTGGTGGTCTTCCATGTGTGGTTCGGCAAGGTGTCCGGCGGGGTCGACGTCTTCCTGGTTCTGTCCGGCTACTTCTTTGTCGGTTCACTGGTTCGCCGCGCCGAGGCCGGTGGCTCCCTCAATCCCCTGCCCGCGCTCAAACGGGTATTTGTCAGACTGTTCCCGCCGATCGCGGCAGTGACGTTCCTGACTGCGGCAGCGGCCCTGGCGCTGTTGCCTCGCACCCGATGGGCCGGCCTCGCCGACGAGCTGACAGCTGTTCTCGGCTTCTTCCAGAATTGGCAGCTTGCATTCACGTCGAGCGACTATTTGGCGGCCGACGGTTCAGTGTCTCCGCTCCAACACCTGTGGTCGATGGCTGTGCAGGGTCAGTTCTATCTGGTGGCCATCTCAGTGGTGCTGGTGGTCGCGTCGTGCGTATCACGCACTCGCCCAGAACTTCTCCGGCCGACACTGACGCTGGTATTCGGCGCATTTGCCGTCGTGTCGTTTACCTATGCCGCAGTGATGTCCGGCCACGATCAAGCCTGGAACTACTACGACTCCGCAGCCCGGCTGTGGGAGCCGTCGGTGGGCGCACTCGCGGCTTTGATGCTGACGCGCTGGAATATCACGCGGGTCGGGGCCTGGCCGCTTGCGCTGAGAACAGCTCTCGGCATCGCCGGACTGGCGTCGATTCTGCTGTGCGGGTTCTTTCTCGACGGCGCCGAGCAATTCCCCGGCCCGTGGACCCTGGTGCCCACCACCGCGGCGCTCGCACTGATCGTCAGCGGGGCAGGCGAAGGCGACAAGACCTGGACCGCACAGATTCTCGCGCACCCCGCCCTCTCGCAGTTGGGTTCCTTCGCCTTCACGCTGTACCTGGTGCACTGGCCGATCCTGGTGTTCGCCCTGGTCGTCACGGGTCGCCCGGAAGCCGGATTTGTCGGCGGGACATTGATTATCGCCACATCACTCGCGCTGGCCTACGGCTTGCGGATGGCTGTCGAGGTACCGATCGAACGCAACGCTCCGGCACGGAGGCCGATCCTGTTGGCGTCCGTGGTTGGTGCCGCGGTCATCGTCACCGGGATGTTCGGTTGGCAGGCCTACGTGGGAAGCCAGAGCACGGGTCAGCGCGCCGCCGATACCCTCGACATCCCCACCCACCCCGGCGCATTGACGTTGACCGACGGCGTCTCGGCCCCGAAAGCGTCGATGGTTCCGTCCATTTTCGATGCGCCACTGGATCTTCCGATAACGACACTCGACGGCTGCATCTCGGATTTCCAGCAGATCGACATCGTGACCTGCACGTACGGCGACGTGACCGCCGAGCGCACGATTGCCCTGGCCGGCGGATCCCATTCCGAACACTGGATCACCGCACTCGACGAACTGGGCCGCAGCAATGGTTTTCGGGTCGACACGTATCTGAAGATGGGTTGTCCACTGGTCGCGGGTGAGAGCCCCGACGTCAGCGACGTACCGGATTGTGCGCCGTGGTCGAGCGCGGTCCTCGACCGACTTGCCGCCACCACACCCGATTTCGTGTTCACCACAGCCAGTCGGCCCAGTCCGGACGGTCCCGGCGACGTGACGCCCGAAGCCTATGTCGACGTGTGGCAGGAGCTGGAGCAGAACGGCGTTCAGGTTCTGGCCATCCGCGATACTCCGTGGCTGCACCACGACGGTGTTCCGTATCGTGCCATCGACTGCCTCGCAACCGCTACCTCAGCGGATCATTGTGCCTTGCCGCGGGCAGACATGCTCAGTGACATCAACCCGGCGTGGGATGCAATTGCGGAGCTGTCCAACGTACGACTACTGGATCTGAGCGACGGCGTCTGCGGCCCCGACCTGTGCCGAGTGGTCGAGGGAAATGTGTTGCTGTACCACGATTCCCACCACCTGACGGCAAGCTACGTCCGTACCTTGGAGCCGGAGCTCGGCCGTCAGTTGGGATCAGCGACAACCTGGTGGTGAGCTGGCGCGTCAGCCCATCACGTCGTCGGCACCCGGGATGAGCCGGTGCTCGAACGGTGGGTTCACCGTCCCCCAGCGCAGACATTCCCAACCGCCGTCGGCGCGCGGCAGCAGTTCGACGCTTTCGGTGTTCGCGAGGTGATTGTTCGCCGCGAACAGTCCCGGGATGCCCGCGAGCTGGGCTGCAACAAGCCTGATGGCGGCGCCGTGGCTCACAACGACAATATCGCCGGCCCCCGGCGATCCTTCGAGGAACTCGTCACGCAGCGAGTTGACCACGGGGACATACCGTTCCAACACGTCGTAGCCGGTTTCACCACCGGGTATGCGGGCACCGAGGTTGCCGGTGTGCCAGTGATGGAAGGTTTCGACAAACAACCGGTGGGCGTCTTCGTCGGTGCGATCTTCGAGGTCACCTGCCTGCACTTCGTGCAAACCGTCTCGCACGTCCAGCGAGACCCCGGACGCTTGTTCCACGAATCCCGCTGTCTGCCTGGCTCGCAACGCCAAGGACGACACCAAGGCCAGTGGCGGTGCGACGGCCAGCCCCTTGCCGAGAACTTCGGCCTGCGCCAGCCCTTCTGGAGTGAGTTTAGCTCCGGGCAATGCGGTGTCGAGTCGCTTGGCGACGTTGGCTTCGGTCTGGCCGTGCCGAACGAGGATGAGCCTGCCGGTCATCGTTCTCCCTCTCCGCTCTTGATGTCTTCGATCCACGCTATTGCCTTGTCATCCGAAGGCGGTTGGGGTCCGGTCGAATTCGCGGTCGCCCACGATCCCAGGAAGCGGACTCCGGATTTTCGATACAACGCGCGCATCGCTTCGGCCACCAGCGAGTCCTCGATGTGTCCGACACAGTCGACGAAGAATCGGTAGGTTCCGAGCTCCGTGCGCATCGGACGGGATTCGATTCGCGTCAAATCGATTCCGCGAGCGGCAAATTCGGAGAGCGCCTGAACCAGCGATCCGGGAGCGTTGTCCAGGTGGAGCACCAACGCGGTGCGGTCTGCGCCGGTCCTGGCCGGTACCGGCGCAGGTTTGGTGACCAGCACGAATCGCGTCACGGCGCCGCCTACGTCTGCGACATTGTCGGCGAGGCTTGCCAATCCGAGCATCTGCCCGGCCAAGGCGGTGGACACACCGGCGTCGACGGTTCCGGCCTGCACGTCCAGCGCGGCACCGGCATTGGATGAGGAAATCACAACTTCCGCGTTGGGGAGATTGGCCGCGATCCATCCGCGGACCTGAGCGCTTGCGTGCGGGTAGGCGCCGATAGTGCGCACCTGATCCGCGGTGACGCCGTCACGAACGAGGATGGAGAAGCTCACCTCGATCTCGGTCTCGGCCACGATCTGCAGCGGCGAACCCAAGGCGAGAGAGTCCAGCGTCGGCGCGACACCGCCTTCCACCGAGTTCTCGAACGGCACCACGGCGCCGTCGACAACGCCGTCACGAACCAGGTCGAGCGTCGAGGGTGGGCTACCGGCAGGCACCCGTTCGACCAGCTCGTCGAAGACGCCCGCTGCCTCGAACTGGGCGAGCGCTATCTCCGTGAAGGTTCCCGACGGACCGAAATACGCGATTTTTGGCACGCCTCAAAGGTTACGCAACGATCAGCTCAAACCTGCCGCACGTAGTGCCGTTTCCACCGAACTCGGGTCGGATACCTCGATCGTGAGGAGAACCTCGCGCAACGCGGACTGGGCTTCGGGGATCAGCGCAGCCAGTTTTGCCGGTTGCGGGTCGAGGATCGCAGCGCGGGCATCGTCGCCGCGCAGGGCCGCCATGGTTCCGCACAGCAGTCCGATGACCTCGTCCGCGTCGGCTGCGCGCGCGACAAATCCCACCGATTCGTGTGCCAGCACTGCCAGGAAATCGGCGATTTCTGCAGGTGAGCGCCCCGAGTCGAGGCCAGGAATGCGGCCACCTTCGCAGAGCAGCGCAGCAGATTCGGCCGGAGACAGAACCTCGTCGCCGCCGTCGACGTACACCGCGAGTGGGGCGGGCACTCGCAGCGCGATGGCGTCGCCGATCTGTTCGGTTGTGCACTCCAAATCGAAGCGCACCGCTTCGTACGACGCGTCGGCGTCAGCTCGCAGCCGCGTCGGGTCGATGTCGAGGAGAACTACGACGCGTCCAGCGGATTCGGCTCCGAGCAGCGCCGATGCGGGGACAACACGGGGTTCGCCAGGAGCGCCGAGCAGGAGTCCGTCGAGTAATCCGCGGGAACTTTTCGGGGGCAACCCGAGGGAGAGAGGTATGGCCACTGCTCCACCGTAGTAGCGGGTGGAGTTGGGGATTTCAGGCGAGTTGCGCAAAAGTCTTGCGATTCACACCACAGCAGCTTAGGTTAGGGTTACCTCATCAGCTGATGAGGTAATCGGAAACACCCACCGAGGGGGCAGCATGGCTACGAAAACGAGCACCGGTCCATCCACCGCCGAACGAGTACGTAGCGCCTGCGCCCGAGCCCAGGACGCGGTGCTCGCCATCGAAGGCAGCGAACCAACCGTCACGTCAGTGCACCACCTGCGATCCAATGGCGACATCGTCGTGGCCGTACCCTCCTCGTCCGCAGCAACAGCACTCGCCTGGAGCGCCGGAAACGGCGGACTACCTGCGGTGCTGGAGCTCACCGACCATGCGCCGCTGGCCCTACGCGAACCTGTCCGCTCACTCGTCTGGTTGCGCGGCACACTGCACGCGGTGCCCGACTACGAATCGCGGGTACTGGCCGACGACGTCGCCTCCGAACACCCGCACCCCGGACTCCTCGACCTCGGTCACACGTCGGTACTGCTGAGATTGAGCCTCGCGTCGGCCGTTGTCGCAGACTCGTCCGGAGCCGAACCCGTCGCCGTGGAAGACCTGCTCGCAGCGCGCCCCGATCCATTCTGCGAAATGGAAACGGCATGGTTGCAGCACCTCGACGAAGATCACAGCGACCTTGTGGAGATGCTCACACGCAAACTTCCCTCGTACCTGCGCACCGGACGGGTACGCCCCCTCGGAATCAATCGGTACGGACTACATCTGCGCGTCGAGGACCACGCCGGCGACCGGGACGTCTGGATGCCGTTTGCCAACCCCGTCGACGACGCCATCTCCCTGTCTCGCGCGATCCGCATTCTGGTCGGCTGCCCGTTCCTCAACGGACTGCGCCCCGGCGGTTCACATGTCACGGGCGGCGCCACCAACGGATAGCGTTGCGCGGGTGAATGCCCGCCAAACCGTCCGCTCGTGGTTGAACCCACCCGCTCCCGCCGGACCCGCTCTCGATGCATCCGAGCGCCGCGGTGTGTGGATCGAGATCACGATCGTCCTGCTGGTCACCTTCGGCCTCAGTGGCCTGTCCGGCATATTGTCGCTCCTCGAATCTCTTGCGACGCCGGTCGCCCTGTCCGATCAGACGGTGGCTCTCAATCCGTCGCGGGCAGCTATCGACTGGATCGATCTGGCCCGCCAATTGCTGAGTGTGGCAAGACTGTTCGCGTGGGCTGCACTTGGCCTGTACTTGCTCTGGCGGGCGGGAATCGGCCCGAGCGCGGCCGGGCTTCCTCCCAAACCGAAACTACGACGCGACATCGCGCCCGGCTTGGGACTTGCCGCTTTGATCGGCCTGCCCGGCCTGCTGTTCTATCTCGCGGCGCAGGCGCTGAACATCAATCTGACCGTGCAGGCGAGTGCCCTCGACGATCACTGGTGGCGCGTCCCGATTCTCATTCTGTCGGCGATCGCGAACTCGAGCGCCGAGGAAGTTCTAGTTGTCGCCTATCTGATCAGCAGGCTGCGCATGCTCGGGTGGAGCGAGAACTCGTCGTTGCTCGCGTCTTCCCTTCTGCGGGGCAGCTATCACCTGTACCAAGGGTTCGGTGGTGGTGTCGGCAACGTCGTCATGGGACTGATCTTCGGTCGGTACTGGCAGCGAACGGGCCGATTGTGGCCGTTGATCATCGCCCACGCGCTCATCGACATGGTGGCGTTCATCGGTTATGCCCTCCTTCGCGATCATGTGGGTTGGTTGCCGTGACCGGTACCGTGAACTGGTGACCGGCGACTCCCGAAATCCTCAGCGCCCGCCGCGACCGGGTCCTCCGCCTCAGGGTCCGCCGCCGCGGCGACAGCCGCCGCGCCCGCCCGAGGGAACTCAGGTCATCCGCCGTGACGGCCGGCCACCCCAGAACCAGCCACCCCAGAACCCGCCGCAGAACCGGGCGTGGTCTCAAGCCCCGCCGCCGCAGAATCGCAATACGCAGCAGAGTGGCAACAGCTGGGCCCCGCCGCAGCAACCACAGCCGTATCGGGACCCACAGCAGAATCGGCAAACACAGCAAAATCGGCAGCCGCAGCAATACCGTCAAGAACAGCAATACCGTCAAGCTCCCCCGCCCCCGCCGCGAAGGACACCGCCGAACCAACCACCCCGCCAGCCACCGCCGCGTCAGCAGCAGCCGTCGGCGCCTCGTCGACGCAAGAATTGGGGCAAGCGCATCGGCATCACGGTGCTGGTGCTGCTGCTCGCGTTTGTCGGCGCGGTTTTCTACGTCGACAATTCGTTGAATCGGATCGACGCTCTTCCCGACTACGCCGGCCGGGTCGCGGATACTCCTGGCACGAACTGGTTGATCGTGGGTTCGGACAGCCGCGACGGTCTCACTCCGGAGCAGGAGCAGGCGCTCGCTACCGGTGGCGACACCGGACCCAAGCGCACCGACACGATCATGCTGGTCCATGTGCCCAAGAGTGGGAAAACCACGATGGTCAGCATTCCGCGTGACTCGTACGTACCGATTCCTGGTGAAGGCTCCGACAAGATCAATGCCGCTTTCGCGTGGGGCGGAGCGCCGTTGCTGGTGCAGACCGTCGAAGAAGCAACGGGTTTGCGGATCGACCACTATGCGGAAATCGGGTTCAGCGGTTTCGCGGGAATCGTCGATGCCGTCGGCGGCGTCAACGTGTGCCTCGATTCCCCGATCGACGATCCGCTTGCCGGTATCAACTTGCCGGCCGGGTGTCAGGATCTGACGGGTTCGGAGGCGCTCGGATTCGTGCGTACCCGCGCGACGGCGATGGCCGATCTGGACCGGATGAACAATCAGCGCAAGTTCATGTCGGCACTGCTCTCGAAGGCCACCAGTCCTACGACGTTCCTCAATCCGTTCCGGTTGTGGTCCCTGGCCACCGACACGGCGAAGTCTCTTCAGGTCGACAACGGTGACCACATCTGGAATCTGGCGTCACTTGCCTGGGCACTGCGCGGCGGCATGACAACCACAACGGTTCCCGTCGGCGGTTTCGACTATGTCGACGGCTCGGGTGACGTTCTGCTGTGGGACAAGACCAAAGCATCACAATTCTTCGACGCGCTCGCCAATGATCAGCAGATTCCTGCGGAATTGATCACAACCGGCTGAGCGACGTAGCTGCCGGACAGCAGCGCTCACGCAGTAACCTGGAGGTATGACACAGGCGAAGAACTCGAGCGAATTCACCCTTCTTCTGCGTGAGCAGATCCGCAACGAGTTCACGGCGTCCCAGCAGTACGTCGCGGTTGCCGTGTACTTCGATTCGCACGATCTGCCGCAGATGGCGACGCGCTTCTACAACCAGGCGAGCGAAGAACGTGGACACGCGATGATGATGATCCAGTACTTGCTGGACAATGATCTCGACGTCGACGTTCCCGGGATCGACGAGGTTGTCACGAAGTTCGAAAACGTGCGCGGACCTGTGGAATTGGCGCTCGAGCAGGAGCACACCGTCACGGCTCAGATCACTCGTCTGGCTCGCACTGCTCGGGACACCGGAGACTATTTGGGCGAGCAGTTCATGCAGTGGTTCCTCAAGGAGCAGGTCGAGGAAGTGGCGAGTATGACCACGTTGTTGTCGATCGTGGATCGGGCCGGAAATAATCTTTTCCACTTGGAAAACTTTGTGGCACGCGAGATGAACAATCCGCCCACAGCCGATTCCACGGTTCCGAAAATTGCGGGTTCCGGAGCCTGAAGAATTAGGTCTCCATTAGTTTGGAAACGCTTACCACAATAAGGCTGCACTGGGATGACAGGGCCTCTGACCTGCACTATCTTGGGGTTCATGACTTCTGGTGACACACACATGACTAAATTCCATGCGCTACTCCGAGACCAGATTCGCAACGAATTCAACGCCTCGCACCAGTACACGGCAACTGCTGTTTATTTCGACTACGCCGATCTTCCGCAGCTTGCCAAGCACTTCTACAAGCAGGCCGTAGAAGAGCGCAATCACGCGATGATGATCGTCCAGTACTTCCTCGATCGCAGCATCAACGTCGAACTCACGGGTGTCGACGGCGCCAAGTCCGACTTCACGGATGTCCGGGAAGCCATTGCGCTTGCGCTCACCCAGGAGAAGTCGGTCACCGAGCAGATCGTTCAGCTCGCGAGCACCGCTCGTGAGGAGGGCGACTACTTGGGCGAGCAGTTCATGCAGTGGTTCCTCAAGGAGCAGGTCGAGGAAGTTGCCAGCATGACAACACTTCTCACCATTGCGGATCGTGCGGGCACCAACCTGTTCGACATCGAAGACTTTGTCTCTCGCGAGATGAGCGTCGTCGGCGATTCTTCGGGAGCACCCGCCGTTGCCGGTGGAGCTGTCTAACGCCGCACCTCACTACCGGCCAGCAGGATCGAGCTGATCAGATCGGGTGAGTCGGTCATCGGAACATGCCCGACCCCAGGCAAAACTATGAGTTTTGCTTGCGGGAAGGGCTTTTTCACGCGCTGGGCCTGATAGACCGGCAGGATGAGATCGCGTCGGCCCCACGCAACTGTCACGGGCACAGCGGGATTCACAATCGGCGGCAACACGAAATCGAGTTCGGCTCCGAGATCGACCAGTTCGTTGGACACAAGCGAGCGACAGTCGGCCAGGGCCGCCGAGTAGCCGACACGGCTCGGATGCGCGAAGAATGCGGCAAGCGCCGGGTAGCGAATCAGCTTGTACCGCAACGCGTGCGGCAGCCCCTCGCCGAAAAGTTTGGCAGTGCCGCGGAGGGCCTGAAACGTGCCGATCGCACGCAACTGATCCAGGTGATTGACAAAGAATCCGGCGGGCGAGAGCGCGGTTGCCGACGCAACGTCGCCGCGGGCCGCGAGACAGAGCGAGATCCACCCGCCGAGAGAGTTACCGGCGACGTGGGCGCGCTCGCCGGCCGGCGTCACCTCTGCGATGAAGTCACTGACATCGTCGATCAACTGACCCATGACGTCGGAACCGAGTTCGGGCAGCGCAGAGTCCCCGTGACCGGGGAGATCGACAGTGACGACCCGCCGATACGGCGTCAACTGATCCAAAAGCGAATCCCACGCCTGACGTCGATGGACAATGCCATGGACGAGCACAAGCGTGGGACCGCTACCGGAAATGTCGTGCGCCAGAGTCATTTCTAAACTTTATACGTGACTCTGCGTAACGTCTATAGGTGGAGCGTTATCAGCGCAGCGTGACCTGACGCCCACGCAGTCCGTCACGCGAACGCAGTTCTGCCGACGTCAAAGGCGCGTCGACGGCCAGGGCCTGCGCCAGACGTTCACCGAACTCGACGGTTGCCGCAACCCACTCGTTTGCGTGCTTCTCCGGGTCCAGGTCGAAGACCGGAACCAGCAGACCGTGGGTGCGGAAAGATCCCGCGTAACGCGAACCCTCACCCAGGTTCAGTCCACCGGCAGCGTGAACACGAGCCAGTGCAAGCATCAGGTCGTCTTCGCTTTCGGGACGAACCCAACGCAGGTGCGCCTTCTCACCGGCGTCCACCCACCACGCTGCGACGAGGCCGTCACCTTCGAGGCGAGCCGACGGCATGATTGCCGCGTTGGCCTGCTCGACGGTGGCCTTGACCTGGGCATCCGTTTCGGTTCCTTCGGGGATCCACCAGTTGAAGTCCTGGTAGACCGTGATGTCGAGCAGTGCCGCGGGATCGACGACGGCGGTGACGGCCGGAGTGTCCTCAGCGGGATCAGCAGCGGGGAGCGCGTCGCCGGGAGCTGCGTCGGCAACCCAGGTCACGGACGCGGCGAGGTCTGCACCCAGATCGGCGGAGTGCGCCTGAACCTGAACACCGACAAATCCGGTTGCGGTCTCACCCTCGTTGCGGACGAGTGCGGCAACAGCGCCGGGGAGAACCGTCGCGACGGTGACGGGGCGATCCGAGCCGATGACGGGCAGCGGGGCCGTGGCCGAAGGAACGAATTCGCGCATGGCAACCAGGTCGCACTCTGCCGCGAGGCCTTCGAACGGGCGGTTGACCGCGCCTGACGCGGCGTCGCGCTCTGCTTGGCGGGCGGCGAGCTTCGCTGCGCGCCCACTGTCTACCTTCGGTCCACTGTTTCTCTTGCTCTTCTTAGCCACGAGGGCAAAACTACACGGCGTCCCGCACGTTTAGGCACTCCCCAGCCATTGCTTCGTGCGGCCGGGATGGTTTGTGGCCACCCAACTGACCCCGAGTTCACGGCACAGATCCACATCCGCCTTGTCGTCGACGGTCCAGCAGTAGGTTGCGCGTCCGGCCGCAGCGGCGCGGTCCACAAGATCGGGGTGCTCACGCAGAGCCTTGACGGACGGGCCGATCGCGGTCGCCCCCACAGCCGTCGACGCTCCGCCGCCAAGATACCGCGACGCGTCGCCGAGAAGGACCGTCGGGAGTAGCGGGGCAGCGCGGCGCACCCGCCACACCGCGCTGGCGGAGAAGGACATCACGACGGCCCGCGAATGATCCGCGGACGGCGGCGACGCGATGCCGAAGCGGTGCAGTTCGGCGAGGAGCTTCGCTTCGACCAGTCCGCCGTATCGCACAGGGTGTTTGGTTTCGATGAACAGTTTCACCGGTCGCGAGAAGTCCAGCGCCAAGGTGATGAGTTCGGTCAGGGTCAGCAGATCGGCGGGCTCACCGGTTGATCCGAAGTCGAGTGCGTTCAGGGAATCGAGGGTCATCTCGCTGACGATGCCTGTGCCGCTGGAGGTGCGGTCCACCTTGCGGTCGTGGACACAGACGAGGTGGCCGTCGCGGGTCAGCCGGACGTCGCACTCGAGCCCGTCTGCGCCTTCTTCGAGGGCCAATTCGTAGGCGGCAAGTGTGTGTTCGGGCCGCGCGGCCGACGCGCCGCGATGGGCTACGACGAGCGGGCCTCGACGATCCGGGCTCACCGAGCAGCCGCTTTTTCGGGTGCCGAATTTTCCAGTACCGATCGTGGAACCGGCACCCATCTTGTCGTGGTGTCCGGTTCGCCTCGCCAGTCCTTGTGCTCGATGCGCCGAATCACCACCAGCAGGAGCGCGGCGGTGGCAGCGGCAATCAAGGCGATGAAGGCCGAGAGGAGCACTCCGTCCGCCATTGCCTGGAGGCCGGGCCGCGAGCGCCAGTACGCATTTACGACCAGGAGGAACCCACTGAAGGCCCAGAATCCCCACCAGATCTTGACCAGCCGGATCCCACGCGGATCGCGGCGCACGAGTTCGAGCAGATATACGGGCGCCATCACGAGATTCAGGACCGGCACTGCGCAGCCGACCAGGATTTCACCTCGCGAGCGTGGGTCGGTGCACATTTCCCGCGCGTACAACTCGCGGCGGGCACGCAACAGCCAGCACACCGCGGCCACGGCAGCCGCTACGGCCGTAAACAACCCTCCGAGTTGGGTGAAGTAGACAGCGGCGTCGGACAGCGTCAACAGCAGTTGTGGGACCAGACGGGTTTGGTTGTACACCAGGATCGCGTAGCGGCCGAGTTCTGCGAAGACCGCCAACGCATACAGGACTGTCGCAATCGTGAGCAGCGAGCCGACGCGATCGGCCATCCGGTCGGCGCGTGACTCCTCGGCGGAGCCGGTGTCGACGATATCGGTGAGTCCCCACGCCGGAACGGCGTCGTATCGGGGCGTCGACGGGTCTGCGCGGGGCGGGCTCGGATCTCCGACGCCGCGTGGTTCGCCGGGGTTGCGGGCGATCCACCGGAAGCCTCGACGGGAGGGTGGCAGATACACGTCGGTTCGGACCGGCATGAGGAGGACACCGCTGCAGCGGGGACACCATCTGCCCGCGGGACCGACGACGGGCCATCGTGCGGCGCACCGTGCGCAGACCTGTACCTGGTTCACACGCTCGATTCTGTCACGCCGTATCGGTAACGGCAGCAAATGGTTTCGCAGCTGTTCCGTAACCTGAACTTCATCTCCAGGTACGACTTTGTGCCGATAATGTGACCTGCGACACCGAAAAACTCGAGTTATCCACACTATCCACAGGTTCATCCCCAGCTTGGGATGAATCCACGGGCCTTTATCCACAGGTCAGGGCTCATGGGTTGTGGGTTTACTGACAGGTGTTAGCGAACGATGCACAGGCTCGAGGATGAATTTGACAAGTGGGCGAATTCCCTGTGAATTCGCGACTGGCGTCCACCGGAGAATCCAGTCCGACCCGGCGCCTGGCAGCATTGCCAGGCGATGACTCCTCCGATGCCGCGCCCCACCCGGTACGTGCTGCCGACCGCACTCGCGTCGATCGCGATTGCACTCGGTGTTCGCACGTGGGTCGCGTCGGCGAACTACTTCTACTGGGACGATCTCATCCTGATCGGACGTGGAGCGCGCTTCCCCCTCTTCTCGAGCGAACTGCTGCTCTACGACCACGACGGTCATTTCATGCCGGCAGCCTTCTTCCTCACTGGCCTCGTGACGCGAATTGCCCCGTATCAGTGGGCTCTTCCAGTGACGCTGCTCGTGCTCGGTCAGGCATTGGCATCACTCGCGCTGCTTCGCACGCTCCGACTGGTACTCGGATGGCGCCCGGCGCTGCTGATTCCGTTGCTCGGATATCTGTTCATTCCGCTCACCTTGCCTGCTTTTGCCTGGTGGGCTGCGGCGCTCAACGCACTTCCCCTGCAGATTGCTCTCGCGTGGGTGTGCGGCGACGCGATTCAACTCGTGCGGACGGGCCGACGACGCTATGCCGTGTCCGGGACAGCTGTTTTTGTGGTGGCTCTGCTGTTCTTCGAGAAGTCGGCGGTGGTGCCGTTCGTGGCCTTCGCGTTCATTTTCTTGTACTTGCGCACGCAGTCCGATGCGGCGCCGATTCGCACAGCTGTGAAAAAAGCCAAGGCGCTGTGGATTCCGAGTGCCGTTGTGCTCGCGATCTGGATTCCGGTGTACCTGCTGACCGTCGAATCGCCGGTGACAGGCAACGGTCGCAGCATGTCTACGGCGCTGCTTCACCACGGCACCTCCCTGGGAATGCTTCCGACATTGTTGGGTGGGCCGTGGCAGTGGGAGCGATGGATTCCGGGGCCTGCGTGGGCCGATCCCCCGATGTTCCTGGTTGTTGCCGCCTGGGTCATGCTCCTGACGGCGATAGCGGTGACCGTGCGCTCCCGACACGGCGCGGTCTGGATCTGGATCTGCGCCGCCGCGTATTTCCTGGCGTCGGTGGTTGCGATGACGGCCACCCGCACCGCCGAGGGCACCACGTACGAATTGGCGCAGACCCTGCGATATTTCACGGATTCGGCCACGGTGTTCGCTCTCGCGATTGCGCTCTACTTCGCGGCGCCGCGACGCGCCGCACCTCGCACGACAGTGCC
Source organism: Rhodococcus sp. KBS0724 (assembly GCF_005938745.2). Lineage (NCBI taxonomy): Bacteria > Bacillati > Actinomycetota > Actinomycetes > Mycobacteriales > Nocardiaceae > Rhodococcus > Rhodococcus sp. KBS0724. Next base: position 190,018 of record NZ_VCBX02000001.1, on the reverse strand, counting down.
TGTTGCGTCGCTGGCAGTGGGGCTTTCAGTTCTGTTTGTCGCCAGTTCGCTGGTCTCGACTTTCTCGTTCGTAGCGCTCTGGCGAGAGAGCCCAACGCGTGACTACCTGCAGAATGCACGAGCGTCGTTGGCGCAGAACACGGATGCGCCGCTGCTCGATCAGCCGGTCTCGATCTGGGTGCTCCTCCCCGTCACCTACCCGAACAACATGGCATCAAGCGTGCTGGGCCCACTGCCAGATCGACCTGAATTTTCCTCCAGCACACCGATTCTCCGACTGATCAACGACAGCGGCAATGTCATCGACGGCGAAGTCACCTTCACCAGACGGATCCCCGAAGGCACAGATCCGCAGTGCGGAACACGCGTCGACGGGCCGACAGAACTGACGTTGGACGGCCCATTGGCCGTCTGGGATTGGACAGTTCAGCTCAACTACCTCGCGAGCACAGACGGAATAATCGACGTGTCCTTGACCACTGGCGACGCCGTTTCCGTCCCTGTGAAGGCGGGGCTGCACTCGGTATTTGTGCAGGTTGTCGGCGACGGCCAGTCCGTCAAGGTCACACCGCGGACCCCAGGACTGTCACTGTGCCTGGCCGCCGGGCAGGTAGGAGTGGTTGTCCCCACACAGCCCTGACGCACCGCCAGTGGCAGAGTGAGCACATGGATCTGCGAATCTTCACCGAACCCCAACAGGGCGCTACTTACGAACAACTACTGGCAGTGGCCCAGACGGCCGAAAAGCTCGGGTACGGAGCGTTCTTCCGTTCCGATCACTATCTGGCGATGAATTCCGACGGACTTCCCGGACCGACCGACGCCTGGATCACGCTTGCCGGTATTGCCCGCGAGACGTCGACTATCCGCCTCGGCACGCTCGTCACGTCGGCAACGTTCCGGTACGCCGGCCCGCTCGCCATCTCCGTCGCGCAGGTGGACCAGATGAGTGGTGGCCGCGTCGACTTCGGTATCGGCGCCGGCTGGTACGAAAAGGAGCATGAGGCGTACGGGATTCCGTTTCCGACGCTGAAGGACCGCTTCGAACTGCTCGAGGAAACTCTCGACGTCGTGACGGGCTTGTGGCGCACTCCCGTCGGCGAGCAGTTCGACTACGACGGTAAGCACGTGCAGATCAAGAATTCTCCGGCGTTGCCGAAGCCGTACCAGGACGGCGGGCCGCCCATTCTGATGGGCGGTGTCGGTAAGAAGAAGACTCCGGCTTTGGCTGCGCGATTTGCCAGTGAGTTCAATCTCCCGTTCCAGTCGGTCGGCGCGACCAAGGAGCTCTTCGACGGTGTTCGTCAGGCTTGCACCGATATCGACCGGGACCCGAACGAGCTGACGTATTCCAACGCACTGATCTTGTGCTGTGGACGCAACGAGGCGGAGATCGCCAAGCGAGCCGCTGCCATCGGGCGAGATGTCGACGAACTGCGTGAAAACGGCTTGGCGGGAACGCCGTCGGAACTGGTGGACAAGCTCGGAGCATTTGCCGAGGCCGGTTCGGAGCGCATGTACCTGCAGACGCTCGACCTGAGTGATCTCGACCACCTCGAATTGGTGGCGAGCGAGGTCATGCCTCAGATCGCGTAGGCCTTCGCCTCTAGCCGTGTGCGTCGAGGAACGCGCGCAGATCCCGATCCCACTGCGCGTCGCGGCTGCGGTCGAGCCACACCCGAATCAGCATGAAACCGATGGTCAGCAGCGACATGATGCTGAACCACGTGAAGATTCCGGTCACGACCGCAGCCACGTCGGCCGCGCTCTCCGTGATGGGGGCGATGGTTCTGTCACCGTTGTTGTCGACGTAGATGTCGACGGAAGTGCCTGCCGGTGTGGTGGCGTCGACGGTGATGTCTTCGCGGTGCACCTGCCCGTTCCAGTTCCATTGAGCTGGTGCGGTTTCGGTGTTCGTAGGAATGTAGTCGGCGGTCGCGATGCTGGACGTGACCGAGTCCCCCGTCGTGACGGCGGCAATGGAGTGGGTGTTTCTGGCCTGTTCGGCGATCAGGGCATTCTGGCTTGCTGCCGTTGCGCCGCCTGCCCAGATGGCAAACGGCACCAGCAGAATCGCAAGAACGATCAAGCCGAAGGACATGAATCCTTCGATGCGATCACTACGCCTGACCATCGGATCGTGGCCGACATGAATGGTGCGTCGGAGCAACGACGCTGTTGCTCGCGTACTAGCGGACATGATGCGCTCAGTTCTCTCGACAAGACACTCTTGCTATCGAGATTCCCTTTATTTCGATCTAGTTGCAAGTATTAACGATCGGAATCACATGTGTCCTCCAACACCAACTATTCGTGCGGCGGAAGAATATCGGTCTGTGCCGGCACCTGATCTTGGCGCAATAGTCCTACCGGGCAGCTGACTCCCGTGGCATGGACCGGGCAATATCCGCCGGGGTTTTTTGCAAGATATTGCTGGTGATAGTCCTCGGCGTAGAAGAAATCACGCAGCGGACCTATTTCCGTCGTAATTGCGCCATATCCGGCATCAGTCAATCGTTTACCAAATGCCAGAGCAGACGCGTGCGCGATTCGCTCCTGATCCTCGGATGTCGTGAAAATTGCGGATCGATACTGTGAACCCTGGTCATTTCCTTGACGCATCCCCTGCGTCGGATCGTGGTTCTCCCAGAAATGGGCCAGGATCTGCTCGTACGAAATGACGGCCGGGTCGAAGACAACCAGCACTACTTCGGTGTGCCCGGTGCGTCCCGAGCAGGTTTCCTCGTACGTGGGATTGGGAGTGAAGCCGCCCGCGTATCCGGCGGCGGTGCTGTAGACGCCCGGAAGCTGCCAGAACTCCTTCTCAGCACCCCAGAAACAACCCATACCGACTACGACGGTCTGCATTCCTTCGGGGAACGGCGGCGTGAGCGGATGTCCGTTCACGTAATGCGCCGCTGGCACCGGCATTGCCGTCTCACGTCCTGGCAGTGCGTCCTGCGGACTGATCAGGGTGGATTGTGCGGACGCTCGCCCCAGAATGTCGTCGTACCAGCTCATTCTTTGATTCTACGCGTGAGTACTTGTTTCGCCATCCGGTGATGGTTCGCGCACCGGGCAGCTCGACCCACCGATATCCGAATTCCGCGACGACAGCGGTGACAACAACGAACAGGCCGAAGGCGAGTGTGGGGCCGACGTGTGGGGTCGTGTTCTCGACGACGCGATACAGGATCAGCGTGTGGACGAGATAGATGATGTAGCTGCGTGTCGACAACCATTTCACGACGGCCCAGCGCGTCGGAGCACCGTCGTAGCGGCCGATGAGGACCACGGCGGCGGCGACGACCGTGATGGTCCACAAGTAGTTTTCGCCGGCCCAGTAGACGCGGAACTCGGTGGCCACGAGGATTACGTGAATCTGTGCCAGAACAGCGACGATCAGCCAGCGCCCAGGCGCCAGTCGCGCCCACGCGAGGTACATGATCTGTCCGAGGAAGACTGCCGGGAGTGTCGCCGCGATCTTCGAGAGCATCGGAACGGTGTACGGCATCGGTACGTAAATGTTGTAGAGCAACACCAGCGAGCACAGCGCGGCCCCGCCGAGCGGCATGATGATCGGCCGCATCCGCAGAATCGGCCGCATCGCGACGCAGGCAAGGTAGAAGAGGAATTGGACGGTCAACGTCCAGGTCACGCCGAGAACAGCCACTTCGGGTGTGAGGAAGAACCCGCCGAGGAAGAAGCTCATCAGCGCTTGGGTATTCGAAATACCGTCCTGACCGCTGAACATGCCGTTGATGCCGAGTCGAACCAGCAGGATGGCTATCGCAATCGCCACCCAGAAAGCCGGTACCAGCCGACTCAATCTGTTGGTCAGGAATTTGCCGGGCCGATCGCGTATCGCGGACCGCGTCACCAGGGCGCCGGTCAACATCATGAACGTCGCGACGCCGACAAACGACAAGTGCTGATTCAGCTGGGCGGGCTCGATCAATGCGCCGTATACGACGTCGATCAGCCACCAACCGGAGCCGAGATCGTCGATGACGTAGAACGAGATGTGGGAGTAGATCACCGCCGCCACAGCGAGTGCGCGCAGCAGGTCAGCGCCCGGAAGGTGCACCCGAGGCGGTGCTGCCTCTGATGACTCCGGGAGGAAAACTGGTGCGGGCATCGAGCAAGTTTAAGGTTCCGTTCACCTTTACGACGAATTTCCGAAGGCACCATTGACCGAGATCACGCAGTTTTTGGGTCACCGAACTTTATTTTCAGGTGATGACTACCTGAGCTTAACTGTTGCAGACCGTGTACGAATGTTATTGGGTGGATACCCAAGATTGATCCGCAATCCAAGCACCATACTCTCGAAGAAGCAGGGCTCACGGAGCCCGCAAAGAAGGGACCCTCGTGTCTGTTTACACGCTGCCGGAACTCCCCTACGACTACGCAGCCCTCGAGCCGCACATCTCGGGCAAGATCATGGAGCTGCACCACGACAAGCACCACGCGGCATACGTAGCCGGCGCCAACGCTGCACTCGAGAAGCTGGCCGAGGCTCGCGAGAACGACACCATCGCCGCGCAGGCCAACCTGCTCGAGAAGAACCTGGCTTTCCACCTCGGTGGCCACACCAACCACACCGTCTTCTGGAACAACCTCAGCGCTGACGGTGGCGACAAGCCCGAAGGCGAACTCGCCGCAGCGATCGACGACAACTTCGGTTCGTTCGATCTCTTCCGCGCTCACTTCTCCGCAAACGCCAACGCCATCCAGGGCTCCGGCTGGTCCATCCTCGCGTGGGACTCGATCGGACAGCGTCTGATCATCGTCCAGCTCTACGATCAGCAGGGCAACATCTCCATCGGCCTCACGCCGCTGCTGATGCTGGACATGTGGGAGCACGCTTTCTACCTCGACTACCAGAACGTCAAGGGCGACTACGTCAAGGCATTCTGGAACATCGTCAACTGGAACGACGTCACGGCACGCTTCGAGCGCGCTCGTACGCAGACCGCAGGTCTGATCGTCTAGTCACGTACTTCCTGCTTCACGCGGCGGCGCTCCTGCACCAGGGGCGCCGCCGTTTGCATCAGCAATGCCCCCGCAAGAAGGGCTGTTGCCGTACCGAACACCAAAGCAATTGTGCGCGAATCCGATCCACCTGCGGCCCCACTGGTTTGATTCACCGCCACCGGATCGGACAGCACCGACATCAGCTGAACCTGCTGCGGAGTGGTCATCGCCGGCAACCCGGATTTTGCAGTGTCCAACCCGGTCACCAACGACGTCGCAACCGACTTGAGAGTCCCGAACCCCTGGGTGATCTGAGCGGTCACGTCGTCCAGCATCTGCGGAGCCTGATCCGCGATCGGAATCAAGCCGTCACTCAATTGACCGGCAGCGCTGTTCAATTGAGCACTTGCGCCCTGCAATTGACCGACGGCAGTTCGCACCAGATCACCGAGTGCCGTATCGGGTCCTACCGACCCACCCAGCATCGACGGGACAGCGTTCAATTGTGCTGTCACCGCTCCCAAGTCGGTGCTCACACCAGCCAACTGCGCCGTAATCTCCTGCGGCACCGGCAATCTGTTCAACGCACCTGTCAACGAGTCGATACGCACCTTGAGATCTGCGGTGGACGACGACGCCTCCCCCAACGTCAGACCGAGCGAGTCTGCGCGCGTAGCCAACTCCTCCGCCGACCCAGCTGCCTGATTCACGACGCCGGACACCTGCTCAGCAACGCTCGTCAGCTCCAACGAACCCGCACGGGCCGTCTCCAGATACGGCAGGATCGTGTCTGCCCCGGCCTTCACCTGGTCGATCGACTTCTCGGCGCCCGCTGTTCCCGCCACCAACATCTGCGCGGTCACGAGATTCTGATCGAATGCCCGGCGAGCAGCTGACGTCTGCGACATCAAACCCTTGATACCGTCGGCGCTGACCTGCGCCGATACGGCGCGCGTCAGCGCGACCGCCTGCGCTCCGTCAGTGCCCTGAACATCGAGGTCGATGCTCGCCTGCTGCGGATCCGGGCCGAGCATCGAGGCAACCGACTCACTGAAATTTTCGGGCACGGTGAGCGTCGCAAAGTAGTTGCCGCTGGGACTGTCGACAACGGAGAAGTCAAAATCCTCGCTCGCACTCAGCGTCTCGACCAGCGTGTCACCGGCGCGCAGTTCCTCGCCGTCCAGCACGGTCCCAGCGTCGGTGTTGACTATCGCCACTGTCCGCGAACTGTTCTCGCCGCCCGAGAACCACACCCAGCCCGTACCGCCCACCGCGCCCACCACAACAGCTGCCAAACCGCCCACCGCCAGCCGTCGACCAAGTAGCGACGGCTGGCGGTGAGTGTTCTCGGTGCTGTTCGCGGTGCTCATGGCCGAGACGATAGAGGGCGATCTTGTAGAAATACTGAGAGTGGCCTCAGCCGGCCATCACCGGATCGTCTGCCAGTGCATCCGTCCTGGCCTGCAACCGCGCCCTCATGGTCTCCACCTCGGTGGCAAGAGCCTGTTCGGTCAACCCGTCACTGAGCGGAATCGATGCCGCGACGTCGTCCAGAACTTCCAGCGCGCGCCCACTCGAGAAGAGCTGCTCGTACAGTTCGCGGTACGCGGAGTCATAGGTCTCGGTGAATGCCGTCGACGCGAGGAACCGTTCCTTGAGTTGGTTGCCTCCCATTCCGCCACCCATTCCGCCACCCATGCCCCCAGCGCCGCCGGCTGCTGCTGTGCCGTCGGTGGGTGCAGTGCCGTCGGTGGGTGCAGCCGCTTGCGGCCTCATGCGCCCACCTCGTGCCCCGCCGCCCTGCGGTGCGGCGCCCTGCGGTTCAGCACCTTCTGTCGTGGCGCCCTGCTGCGCTGCGCCGAAACCACCGCCGCCGCCCATGCTGATCGAATCGTGTGGTCCCGCTTCGGAATTACCACTCAGCGCAAGGTTCAGATCCCAGGACACCACGGAGATCTTCTTCGAGTCGAGGTCGTACCACAGGTAGTAGTTCTTGCCCGGCCCTGCCATGTCGTCACTGTTCACCAGAAGATTCTGCGTCGCAACGTATCTGGCAAAGGAATCGACATCCACCCAATCGGCCAGTTCGGCATCGAACTGCTCGTCCGACGCGGAATCGAGCCACTTCAGGAAGCTGATGATCGGCTGGAGGTCTTGTGACCCTTCACCGTTGATCTGCTTGAACTGGTCGACATAGGTCGTCTGGTCGTCACCTTGGTAGGTGAAACTCGAGTTGGCGTCGGCCTTGTACAGCACTCCGTCACTGTCGAACAGGGAGTTCGCGTAGCCGTCGTCCGGATGCTCGAGTATCAACCGCGTCTGGGTTTCGGACCCGTTGACCGAATAGACCGCGTAGCTGTATCGCTGTGTGGGCTGACCACTTTCAGCTGTCAGGGACAACGCCATCGCCTCGTTCAGCACCGGACTTCCTGGCCGGACCGACAGTTGCGTCATACCCTGGTAAGCACGGCCGGAGACGTACTTGTCAAAGCTGATCAGCAACGGCAACGAAGCAGGATCGTCGGCCGAGAGTGTCACCATGCCACCTCGTCCACCCATACCGCCCGGCGCGCCACCTTCTGTCGTAGCTGCGGCGTCCGGCAGTTCCATGCCATCCGGTAGTTCCACGCCATCCGGTAGTTCCATCCCTTCCGGCGGTTGCATACCGCCCTCGCCGGATGTGTTGTTCTGCAAGCCCCTCAGCGTGGAATTGCCTTTGAGTCGCACTCCGACGTCGGCGACAAGTGTGCCGTCGATAGTCAGGTCTGCGGTGATCCACTCCTTGTCACCATCGGTTTCATAGGCTTCGATCATCTTGTCGTAGTCGGCCTGCGTGAATTCGACCTCGAAGGTGTGCTCGACCGACGTGTCGAAGAAATCCACAGTGCCTGTGACATTTTCGGTGACCTGCGACGCGATGACGGTGGCGTCACCGGTGATGTACGGACGAACCCTGCTGTCGCCGAAGACTATGGCAAGCACAGCCACAAACGCGATGAACGTAGCAGCCAATTTCCAATGCTGACGCAGGGGCGTCGGCAGTCGGTGCACCAGCCGTTTGCGCGGCGGCGTAGCCGTCGGGGTGGGCGCCACATTCTCGCCCATCAGATATCAGTCTGGTCGTAACCGGTCAGGACTGTGACTCGCTGGCCGGAGTTGACACCACTGAGTGCCGAGATCAGTTCTGCGGGTTTCTTACCCGGCTTCAGCTGCGCGGTGTAGTACAGCTCGGTCAGAGCGCCTGAACGTACCGATTCGGTGGAAACGAGTTCGAATTCCTTGGTGAAATCGATCAGGATGTCTTCGACCAGCGCGGTGTAGCCGGGCTCCGGGGGAACTTGCACCTTCACAACCTGACGCTGCACGTCGAGCTTGAACATGTTGAATTTGCTCATCAGTACCAAGACGAGGCAGATCGCGACTGTCGCAGCAATTGCCAGGAGGTAAAATCTTGTACCCGTTGTCATTCCGATTGCCATGACGAGGAAGATGAAGCCTACGTCGCGCGTTTCCTTGATGGCGTTGCGGAATCGTACGACGGAGAGTGCGCCGACGAGCGCAAATGCGCGTGCGACGTTGGAGCCGACAACCAGCATGATGAGGCTGATGATCATGCCCACCATCACGAGGGTCTGCACGTACGACTGACTGTACGAAACGTTCTTGTGCGTCAATCGGTACACGTAGCCGATGATCGCGGACAGCACGAACGAAAGTGCAAGCGAGACAATGATGTCGAAGGTCGAAAAAGTGCCGCTGAGATCTTGTAGATCGAAATTCATTTACTGTCCTGTTTTCACGAGGGAGCTCTCGAAAGCGTTCGAGGGCGTGAGCATTTCTTCACGGGCGTGCAGGCGGGAACGTGGTGCCATTCCGAAGGCCTCGATGCTCTGGCAGTACTTGGAGATTCGCACGACGGACATGTCCCGACGCGCCGCCATGTCCGTAACCCAATAGGGCACACGTTCATTGGCTTTGATCTCCACGATGCACAGGTGCGGCGGGATGATGAACCGGTTCTCGGACTCGGACGCGAAGTGGAAGTCGCGGTCTCGGCCGTGGATCTTGTGGTCGATAGTCACCCGCAAGCCGAGATCGGCGTCGACACCGACAAACGCCTCGCGCAGATAGCCGGTGGTGACCGACGGCCGAAGGTCGAGATTGCCGACCAGTGTGGACACTTCGTTGACAAATGGCTGCGCCGATGTGTCGACGTCGATGTCGCTGCGTGTGTCACACAGTTGCCTCGCAACGCCGTACGGAACCTGGATGCGCCGCTTCTGCGTCACACGATTGACCCGTTGTTTGATCTCGACGTACACGGGTGTCTCGTCAACAGCATCGGACGGGCGCCCGTACAGGCGGATTCTGAGTTTGCGGCGAAACTTCAGACCCTCGATCTTTTCCCAGTAGAAGCGCAGGCTCTGTGTGTCGTAGTACAGGCTGGTTACCGGGTATCCACCGATCGGCGAATTCACATCGGAGTCCATGTGCGCGTTCAGTTCCTCGCGCAATGCCGGAACGTCACGTTCGTGAGCTAGATACTTGATTTCATACCGGTTGAACGCATGGAGCGAACTGGCAGTGTGCAGAGATCGTTCAGGCGTTCCCAATGACGTGGCCTTTCTTCGTCGACTGGAAGACAGTTCACTCCATCAAGCTTTGGTAATTCTGGAGTAAAGCTGGCAGTCTCCTGTCAATCTGAAAGCCAGACTGCGTCAATCTGGAGTTTGCTCGCTATTCACACTGGGCTTTTCTTCCGGCGGTTTCTCGTCCAACTCCGGTTCGGCCACCGGATCAGCTATCGCTTTGACCTCTTTGGGACCACTGATCAGGATGTCTGCCCACCGGGTTGCCGGATCGATGTCGAGCAGGACGGCTTTCACCAAGAGTGAGAGCGGTATGGCGAGCAATGCGCCGAGTGCTCCCAGCACCCAGGACCAGAAGATGAGCGAGAGGAAGGTCATCGTGACCGACAGGCCAACTGCGTCACCGACAAACTTGGGTTGAATGATGGATTGGATAACGAAGTTGATGACGGAGTAGACGACAATTACCCACACCGCCAGCCAGGGCCCGCCCTGAAGCAGTCCCAGAAGCGCCGGCGGAATCACTCCGATCACAAATCCGATGTTCGGGATGTAATTGGTGATGAACGACAACAACGCCCACAGCACCGGCAGTTGAATCCCCATCAACCACAGGGCGCCGCCGTCGAGCACTGCGACGATGAGTCCGAAAACCGTGGACACCACCAGATACTTGCGAGTCCCCTTCGCAAAAGTGGAGAGAGCGTACGAGATTTCGGGGCGCTCTTCGGCCAGGATATGCAACCTCGACCGGATGCTCATGCCGTCGAAAGCCATGAACAGCAGCAACGCGAGAATGAACACGAGGTCGGAAAGCACCCCGAGTAGTCCTTCGAGCGCTGTTTCGACGACACCCAGTAGTTTTGTGAGATCAACGCTGCTCACCGTGTTTTGGATCTGCTCGGTATCAACTCCGAAGTCTGCCAGGCTGCTTCGACCCTGATCCAGGAGCTCGCCCATCTTGTCGGAGTATTCCGGCAGGATGGTGGCCAGCTGAGCCGTCGACACAACCAACGACGCAGCCAGCCCGATCAGGATCAGATACACCGTGACCAGAGCGCCGAGCATGCCGAGCCACTTCGGCCATCCGTGCTTCTGCGCCCAATCCTGAATCGGTTGAACGGCAATGGTGAGCATCAGCGCAAGAAAGACGGGGCCGAGGATCCCGCTGAACCCCTTCATCCCGGCCACCGCAACCACGGTCGCGGCAGCGCCGAGCAGCACGATCAGCCCGCGCGGAATCGACCAATGTTCGCTGCCGGTAACGGTTGGTGTCGGAGCGAGGACGGGAACGGGAGCGGGTGCCCGCTTAGAGAACACCAGCTTCCTTTGCCCGACTCCTGATCTGGAACGCACCGACGATCATCAAGACGCCGAAGAATATTGCGTACCAACCGAGCAACCAGGTCAAGCCGATGATGCCTTCACCAGGGAAGATGAGCAGTATTACTCCGAAGATCACGGCCAGCACCGACGCCGCGAGTAGCCATCCCCACCCGGAGCCCGGCAATCCCTTGAGCTTGAAAGATCCAACAACGCCGAGGATTCCGAACAGGATCGCGTAGAACGCGATGATGTACAGCAGGACAACTGCTGTGATTCCGGGCCACACCAGTGCAACAACACCGGCGGCCACAGACACTACGCCGGTGAAGACGAACCATCCCCACGAACTGAGATGGGCGCGGTCGCGGATTGCCCGCACCAAGGTGACCACGCCGTCCACGATGGAGTAGATACCGAACAGGAAGACCAAGGCCACCACGGTAATTCCCGGCCACACCAGGGCGATGATGCCGAAAATCACGCCGAAGATTCCGCGGACCAGGATCATCCACCAGATCTCTTTGCCGTACAACACGAACGGGTTCGTTGCGACCATCAGTAGCCTCCGAGCATTTCAGTTCGTCGGACGAATACCCGGTGCCGTCCACGATCCCGAGAGCACCGAAGCCTTGGGCCAATACAGTCGCAAGAATACGTTGAATCCGTCTGCCGGGCTGGGTAACCAGTTCTTTTCCTTCTCGCCGCCCGGAGACTCATGTTGAATGTAGATATTCAGGGAACCGTCGTCCTCGTACTCGAAGTCACTTCGGTCACCGATGGCGTAGCGATCAATCGGATTGTCCACGAAGAACTGTCGCTCGTTCATCATCGTCAGAGACCAGAAACCTTCGACCGGCGGCAACTCGTCCTCATCGAAGTGCAGGACGTAGTTCTTCTCCCCGGTCAGCGCATTGCCGTCGATGTCGGTGGTGGCATGCGGATACACGGCGTCCGCGTCGAGGTTGGCGCCGAATCCCAGCCACACGATCAAAGCCCGCTGCGCATAATGTGTTCCGTAATGCCCCAACCCGCGGTGCATGGTCCAGCCGTTTTTCGGGGAGCTTTCGGCATCGACCGCAATCTTGCGCAGCACGTCCATGCCGCTGCGAGCGGCGCGGTCCAAAGCGTCACGAACTTCGGGTGGCCGCGACGCCCACGCGAGTCCCGACCCGATGCCGATGTCGCCGAGTTGATTCATGATCTCGGAATCCTCGGGACGCGGTGGATTGTCGTCGAGCAACGCGTCGAGTGCGGTGAAGAACGCTTGTCCATCCATCGCGGCAACCTGGTCGACCGGGGGCGTGAAGGAGTCGACAGTGGGATCGACGGCGCCTAGTGGCGCCGTGTACCCCTCCTTGTTGTCCGTCCACTGCGACAGGGGTGTCAGCCGGGTTCCGTCCTGCAACGTGTGCACTGCGGCGAGGTCGGTGCCACCCGATGTGGCGTAGCGCGCCACTATCCAATTCATCGCAGTCGGCGAGCGGAGAAGCGTCATACCTCTCGGCACTTCGCCATTCCATTTCGGACCTGCCACGACGTACGGTCCGCCGGTGCGACCGACTGTTCGTGAACCGGGCACGGTGAAGACATCGCTCCACGCGTCGAGGATCGGGACCAGCCAGTACCTCGTCCCGAAGTCCGGCAAGGTCAAGACCTGCGGTTCGGTCCGTAGGTCCAACCACGCCGACGAGTACAGAGTGTCCGCGTTGGGTGAGACCACATCCGTGAACGACGCGTCCGGGGTTTCCCGCGCATACGCAAACTGGTTGAGCGGGGCTTTCATGCCTCGGGGAGTCTCCGTTGCCGTCATCACGTCCCGTGAAACCGCCGCTATCAACAGTGGATATCCGAATATCCAGGCCTGCGTTGCCAGATCATCCAACGACGAGCGCTTCGAGGCAGTCATGCCTGGTGAATACCACCGCCCTCACCTGCGCAAACCACACTGGCACTCACCCACTCTTGTGTGCCAGCGGTGGTTAGGCGCATATTTTAGCTACCCAACGATGTGTGCCGGACTTACGTGTCATCACCTCGGGGAGGAACAGAGATGAATAGAAATGAAGCGATAGGCATCTCACCGTTCCAGCGAGCCGGAGCGTTGCAGGGATTTGTCATTTCGGGGCGTTGGCCCGATACCACCAAAGAATGGGCGCAACTGCTCGCCTTGGCTGTGCGGGTCGCGTCACTCCCCGGCTTGTTGCCCACCACGACGGTATTCGGCGTGCACGAGGATGTCCCGGATGATCCACAACCGGGCACTGTGGGGTTGGTGATGGCCGAAGGACCGGTTCTCGGAGATTTTGCTCTGCCACCCGGGCGTTTTTCCGAGCATCAACCGCCGGCGCTGATCATGCTGCACCCGCCCTCCGAAACGACGCCCAGCCTGCCGGAATGTGAGGGCAGCGCCTCTGGGTGCGTCCTCCTTCCTGGCCTGCCGTACCTCGGCTTGGACCACCGGGCCGCGTGGGTGGAAGCCGAGGCGGACGGGACGGTTGTCTCGATGATCAGCCGAGTGGGCATCGATCCGATCAGCGATCCCGACACCGCAGTTTTGGCAATGCTCCTCGCCTGCTGACGGTAACGGTAAGCGATAAGTTCGGTCTCCCAAACTTGCTGTGCGCTTTGCCAATTCGCGCAACACAGGCTACCCTCGGTAACAACGAAGGGGAGTAGCCCCCAATCGCCTGTGTCGACATACTGGTTCGACGCGTTCCGCCGGGTGCGAATCGCGAAGCACCCGGCCTGGCGAACCGAAGGTCCTGCGGCCTCGGTGGGCGAGACCTTCGGCCGGACAAGCGCACCCGTTGCGTCTGCCCAGGCCGGAGGCTCGCATTTTTCCTCCGACCTACACCGACCGGAGGAGTAAACCTTGCTTGCCGCAATACTTTTGAGTTTCGGCGTCATCTTCGTCGCCGAACTCGGCGACAAGTCGCAACTGATGGCAATGACATTTGCCTTGCGCTATCGCTGGTGGGTTGTTCTCGGCGGTATCACCGTCGCCACCACCCTTGTTCACCTGGTTTCGGTCGCTGTCGGCCACTACCTCGGCGTCGCGCTTCCCACCGCGGCAATTTCCATCGTCGGCGGTATCGCGTTCCTGATCTTCGGCCTCTGGACCCTACGCGGTGACGATCTCACCGAGGACGAGCAGAACAAGGCCGGACGCGTCACCCGGTCCGCCTTCATCGCCGTCGCGTCGGCGTTCTTCCTGGCAGAACTCGGCGACAAGACGATGCTCGCCACCATCACTCTCGCGGCCGACAACGACTGGGTCGGCATCTGGATCGGATCCACCGTCGGCATGGTGGCGGCCGACGCGTTGGCCATCATCGTGGGCTCGGTGCTGGGCAAGCACCTTCCGGAGGGATTCATCAAGATCGGTGCGGCAGTGCTGTTCTTCGTCTTCGGCGTCTGGCTGCTGCTCGAAGGTATCTTCCCCGAGTCGTCTGCCGGCATCATCGGCGGCGGAATCGTCCTCTCAGTGTCCGTGGCGGGTGCGCTGGCCCGGATGATCTGGAAGCGCACCCACCCGAAGCCGCCTTCAGAGCTTGGCTCTGATCTTTCCAACGATCGGCTGGAACTGCTCGAGGAAGGTAAGAGCCCAACCGAATGAGGCGACGCCCTCGTAGTCGAACGAGTACACCTGCCCGTTCTTGACGGCGCGCAGACGCTCGAAGATGGTGTCGCCGGCCAACTTCTCGTTGATGGGACCCTTGCCGCTGTTGGTAATGATGACGTCGGCTTCGTCGAGTAGCTCCAGCTGCTCTTTCGGGAACCACTCGTTGGTGCCGGCAGGGAGTGCGAGCGAGCGGTCGTTGAACTGGAATCCGGCCTCGCTGATGACAGTCGTCTGATACTTGGTCGGCGAGTACAGCGAGAAGCCACTCTCCTCGAAGTACGTGGTGTACACCACCTTCACCTTGCTCAGCACGTCGGCATTGTCGCTGCGGAACTTGGCAATCCGCGCTTCGTACCTATCGGCCAGCTCTTCGACCTTCGCGCTCTGGTTGAGCGCATCCGCGACACCGCGGGCACGATCTTTCCACGCGTACTGCCCTTCTTCGGCAAAGACCGCGGTCGGAGCTATCGACCGGATCTGCTCGTAAAGATCCGGGCTGGTCTCCGCAAGACGGTCGGTCATCACGATCAAATCGGGCGAGAGCGCCGCGATCGCCTCGGCGTTGGGCCCGTACCAGCGCCCGACCTTCGGCAGAGACTGCAGAGCAGACGCATACGGCTCGGGGATGCCGTCGGTGTTTTCGTAGTCCACCGGCAGTCCGACGGGGGTGAAACCGGCGTCGACCATCGCGGGGCCGGTGTAGTAATCGGCGCTGACCACCCGCTGCGGGTTTACGGGCACCTCCACCTGGCCGTTCACAGTGGTGATCGTGCGCATTTCTCCCGCTGCCGGTTCACCGGAGCTGGTACCGCAGGACGTGAGCAGCCCGATCCCGGCCAATGCGCCCGCCCCGAGGAATCCACGACGGGTAAGCGCGGCAGTGATGCGAGCGAACTCGGCATCGGTATCGAGAGTCGGCCGGAGAAGTGATGTCATGACAGTGCCTCCAACGCGCCGGATTCGAGTTCGCTGAGCCAATTGATTGCCGTGCCGTAATCGGTGACCTGAGTGCTGATTCCGAAAGACTGCCCGGACGCGACCGCGGGGATGCGGCTCCACAGCGGGCTGGCGAAGATAGATTTCATTCCCGCAGAATCGGTTCCGTCGGGTTGCTTGGGGTAGACGACGACGGTGACGTCCCGCAGCATTTCGAGTTGTTCGAGCGGGAAGGCTTCGAACCCGGTGGATGGGCGCAGATCCGGAATGAACTCGCCGCGGGTGACGTCGAGGTCGGTGAGCATCGCTCCCGTGACACCGGTCGGGTACAGGATCGAGAAGAGTCCTTCCGAACCTCCGATGGCAACCTGGGCCCAACGGTTGTCACGAAGCTGGTCTGCGTAGTCGGTGCGGAGTCGCTCCTGCATCGCCTGATACTTCTCGCGGTTCGATGTCAGCGGTGAACCCTTGTTGACCGCGTCTGCCACGCCTTCGGCGACAGTGCGCCAGTCCGAACGGTTCGTGCCCGAATACACTGCTGTGGGAGCGATTTTCGAGAGCTCGCGGAACATGTCCTCGTCGATCTCGTACGCATCGCCAACGATGAGGTCGGGGGCCGCAGCAACAACGGCTTCGCGATTGACCTGGAGGAAGACGCCAACGGTGGACAATCCGTTGACAAAAGTCTGCTGCGCCGGCGTGAACTGGTCGATGTATGCGCTGTAGTCCAACGTCGCAACTGGTTGCGCTCCGACGGCCTGCAACTGCCACGGCGTGTTGTAGGAGACCGCGACGATGCGCTGCGGATCGACGGGGACGCCCACGGGGCCGTAGTGCGTCTGCACCGTCCGAGTTTCGCCGTCCGGACCGCCGCTGTCTTCTCCGCTGCTACACCCGGCAAGAGCGAGCATGGACAGTGCGGCGGCGCTTCCGCTGAGAAAGCCGCGACGCGTCAAGGCTGCAGTGATGCGAGCGAACTCGGCATCGGTATCGAGAGTCGGCAAGAGAAGTGGTGTCATCGGCTTCCTGACGGTCATTCGAATTAGGGTCGCCTAAAATTACGCTCACCTGCGGCGTTACGGTGAAGCTTGTTGGCCAAGCGCTGTTTCTTTCACGCCAACCACAACTGGTCTGACCACTTGACCTCTTGCCAGTGCGCAGCCTATCGTCAGTACATGTTCCAACCCGTTGCACGTACCTCGGCCTCCGGCGCAGTGTTCGATCAGATTTCGGTGAAAGTGCTGGCCGGAGAACTTGCGGCGGGCGAAAACCTCCCGAGTGAGCGCAAGCTTGCCGAAGCATTCGGGGTCTCGAGGCCCGCGGTCCGAGAGGCAATTCAGAAGCTCGCCCAGGCAGGACTCGTCGAGGTCCGGCAGGGCGAGTCCACGTCGGTGCGCGATTTCCGACGCCAGGCCGGACCGGAACTTCTCCCCCAATTGCTGGTGCGCGACGGCGTCCCCGACCTGACCGTGGTGCGCAGCGTTCTCGAGACTCGCGAGTTGATGGGGCCGCAGATCGCAGTGCTGGCCGCCCGTCGCATCTCCGCGGAATCAGCCGCAGAACTCGACGTGGCCGTGGAACATCTTGGCGCCAAAGAAGATCCGGTAGAACTGCAAGACCTCGCGTTAACGTTCTGGGACATCGTTGTCGACAGCGCGGATTCCATTGCCTTCCGGTTGATCTTCAACAGCCTGCGCACAGCGTACGAACCGGCCATGACGGCACTCGCCGCCGTCATGGTTGCCGAAGTCGGTCAGACCGAACTGTATCGAAAACTGGCCTCCGCCATCACTTCACACGACGAGCCCACCGCCGAAACACTGGCAGCGAAGCTGCTCCACACCGGCACCACAGCCGTTGGCGACGCTCTCACCTTCCTGGAAGGACTGGATCCATGAGCAAGCCCGTCACTCTCGCCGATGCCGCACAGACGTTCCGCAAGTCACCGACGCCGTGGATGATCGGAACCATGCTGCTGGCTGCGGCGGCGACGCGCATTACGCTGGGCAACTGGCAGATCACCGACGCACTCGTTCCGCTCGTGATGATCGCCGCGTTTCCGTTCGTGGAGTGGATCATTCACGTCTTCGTACTGCACTGGAAGCCACGTACTATTGCCGGCGTCACGCTCGATTCACGGCTGGCCCGCAGCCATCGGGAACACCATTTTTCCCCGCGAACCGTCTCACTCATCTTCATTCCGTGGCAGACACTTCTGATCGTGATTCCCGTCCTGACGGCAGTCGCCTTCCTGGCGTTTCCCCGCATCGAACTCGGCCTCACGTTCCTGACCTGCATTTCCGTGCTGGGCCTTGTCTACGAGTGGACTCACTTCCTCATCCACAGTGACTACAAACCGAAAACTGCACTCTACCGGTCGGTTTGGCGCAATCATCGCAACCACCACTTCAAGAACGAGCACTACTGGTTCACAGTCACTACCGCGGGAACCGCCGATCGCGTGCTGGGCACCTACCCCGATCCCACATCAGTCGAAACGTCCAAGACCGCGAAGAACCTGCATGGTACCGCCTCGAAGCTGTGAAGAAATGACGGTTCCTGGCCCCCAGCTGGCAATGAACTTGAACTTGACTGTGTATCAGCAATTTTCGTTGAAACTCGCTCGAACCGTGCTTAGTGTCAATGGAGTCAGAAGTTCGAAAAACGCTGTTACCAAAGGACACAACACATGTTCAACGATGTATTCAACAACGTCATCCACCCGATGGTCACGAACTTCCAGCAGGGCGGTCCGGGCCAGTTCATCCCGCAGGGCACGCTCCAGCAGTTCATCCCGCAGCAGTTCCTTCCGCAGCAGGCACCTCAGGCGGCCGAGCACGTCACGAACATCTTCGGAAGCTGACACTTACATCTCGATATCGGCACCATGCAGGTCGCTCGTCCAATACTCTGGACGGGCGACCTGCCGCCGTCTATCAAGGATTCCCCATGAGCGCCAACCCCCAAGTCCACGCCTTCACCGACGACGCCCTGGGCGACCTCGACGCCACTGGCGTCGCCGCCCGGATCGAATCGGGTGAGGTGACCGCACGGGAAGTCCTGGAGGCGTCGATCGCGCGCGCCGAGGCTGTTCAAGGGCAATTGAACGCCCTGGCCTGTACTGATTTCGATCGTGCCCTCGCCAGGAGCAACCGGCCAGCCAAGGGCGCCTTTGCCGGAGTTCCCACCGCGATCAAGGACAACACCGACAGCGCCGGCCTTCCCACCCAGCAGGGCAGCAAGGCCTTCACCGCGGTCCCCGCCAAGGCTGACAGCGATTTCGCGAAGCAGTTCCTCTCCACCGGGGCCAATTCGATCGGCAAATCTCGGCTGCCCGAGTTCGGATTCAGCGCGTCCACCGAGTACATGACGGAAGAACCCGTACACAACCCGTGGAATCCGGCGTACTCGCCGGGGGCTTCCTCGGGTGGCGCGGCCGCGCTTGTTGCTGCCGGCGTACTCCCGATCGCGCACGCCAACGACGGCGGTGGGTCAATTCGTATTCCCGCTGCTGCCTGCGGACTGGTCGGACTCAAACCCACTCGCGGACGTACCGTCGCCGATCCGGCCGACAAGTCGATGCCGATCCGGCTGATCGCACAGGGCGCCGTCACCCGAACAGTTCGCGACACCGCCAGGTGGATGTCAGCGGCTGAAAGCTATTACCGCAATCCACGACTCGCGCCGGTTCGCCTGATCGAAGGACCCAGCTCAACCCGATTGCGCGTCGGCGTCATCACCGATTCCGTGACCGTCACCAAGACGGACGACGAGACGCGTAAGTCCGTCGAGGCGACTGCGGAACTCCTTGCAAGCCTTGGCCATCACGTCGAGGATGCCGCATTGCCCGTCGGCCCGGAATTCATCAACGACTTCAGCATCTACTGGGGTTTCCTGTCTTTTGCCATCTCCACCGGTGGTAAACAGATGCTCGGACCCGACTTCGACAAGTCCGGCACCGACAATCTCACCAAGGGCCTCTACACGCTGTACCGGAAGAACCTCGCGAAGACGCCGCGCGTGCTCTACCGCTTGCGACGCCTCCAGCAGCAGTACAGCGCCATGTTCTTGAAGTACGACGTCGTACTCTCGCCGGTACTTGGTCACACCACCCCCGAGCTCGGATACCTCTCCCCCGCGCAGCCTTTCGAGGAACTCTTCGACAAGCTGATCGCGTACACGTCGTTCACGCCACTGAACAACATCTCCGGCGGTCCGGCGATTTCGCTACCGCTGCACCAGACCAGCAACGGTTTGCCGTTGGCTTCGCATTTCTCCGCCGATCTCGGCGACGAGCGCACGCTCCTCGAATTGGCCTTCGAACTGGAAGAGGCTCAGCCCTGGAGACGAATCCAGGACTGAGCCCCACCCGGTAGAAACTGTCAGTCTCGCGGCAACCCGAGCATGCGCTCACCGATAACGTTGAGCTGCACCTCGGTCGTGCCACCGTAGATGGTGGTGGCACGGCCCGAAATGAGCTGCTCCATCGCCTTGTCGCTGGGCTGACCTGGGATGCTGACCGCTCCGGCAGCACCCAGTTCGGCGACGACGAATTCGGCGATCGACTGGCTGATCTTCATCGCCAACAGCTTGCCGACGCTCGATGTGGTACTCACGTCGATTCCCGAAAGTTGCTTGAGCACAACGCGGGAGCCGATGAGGTCGATCGCCTGGCTCTCGGCCACCAGCTCGCCGACACGGTAGCGACCGATCGCGCTCAGATCTGCTGACTTCGCGAACTTCAGCAGATCGGAGTCCGAAGCGTACGCCTCCATCTTCTGGCTCAGCGCGACGCGCTCGCCGGCCAGCGTCGTGCGGGCGACGTTCCAGCCGTCATTGACCTCGCCGACCACGTTCTCGTCGGGGATGAAAACGTCGTCGAGGAACACTTCGTTGAACAGCGCCGAACCTGTCATCTCACGCAGCGGCCGGACGGTGATGCCCGGTGTCGACATGTCCAGGACGAAGTAGGTGATGCCCTGATGCTTCGGCTTGGTGGCGTCCGTGCGGGCGATCAGCATTGCCCAGTCGGAGAACTGAGCAACCGTGGTCCAGATCTTCTGACCGGTGATCTTCCAACCACCGTCGACCTTTTCGGCCTTCGTCGACAGTGACGCGAGGTCGGAACCAGCACCGGGCTCACTGAAGAGCTGGCACCACACCAGCTCGCCCTGCAGCGTCGGCACCGCCAGTTCTTGCTTCTGCTTGTCCGTGCCGTGAGCGACAACCGCCTGCACCGCCCAGCCACCCATGAGGAGCTGCGGCATCGAGATACCGGCAGCCTTGATCTCCTGGGAAATGACGATCTGCTCGAGCGGAGCGGCGCTGCGCCCGTACGGCTTCGGCAGGTGCGGCTGAACCCAGCCTCCGTCGCCGAGTGCAATGAGCTGGTCGTCCTCGTCGAGATCGACCAACGTGGCCAGCTCAGCTGCGATGCCGCCGCGGATCTTCTCCGCCTCTGGCGGTAGTTCGAGAACCGAGGCCCGGCTGACACCGTCGAGTGCCTGCTGCGCAACACGATTGGCACGATCCTCGCGGGTGCCGAGAATGCCACGGATCGAGAGCGTGCGGCGGTAGTACAGGTGTGCGTCGTGCTCCCACGTGAATCCGATGCCGCCGTGAACCTGCACGCAGTCCTGCGCTACCTGTACTGCGGCGTCCGGCACGATGACGGCGGCGATGTCGGCGGCAAAATCTGCTGTGTCGTCGCCCTTGTCCAATGCGCTTGCCGCATCCCACACCACGGCGCGGGCCTGCTCGAGCGCAATGCCCATCTGCGCGCACTTGTGCTTGACACCCTGGAACTGACCGATGGGTCGTCCGAACTGCACACGCGTCTTGGCATACTCCGACGCGGTGGAGACGCACCAGGACATGACGCCGACGTCTTCGGCGCCGAGAACTACTGCGGCAATGGACCGTACCCGCGCCTCGGTGAGACCGTCGAGTACCCGTTCGGCGCTGATCTGAACATTGTCGGCTTCGATTCGCGCACTGCCGCGCAGTACGTCGATGCTGTCCTGCACGGTGATCGAGACAGCGCTGCTCTCGAGCACCGCGTAGCGAACGCCCTCGGGCAACTGGACCGGGACCAGCAGCACGTCGGCATGTTCGCCGCCGAGCACACCGTCGAGTGCGCCCGTGACCGTGTACCCGCCGTCCGATGCCTCAGTTGCCAACGGTGCACCCAAGGCGACTGCTGCCGTTCGGCTTCCGTCGATCAGACCGGGCAGGTACTCGAGTCCCGCCTTGGAATCGGCGGCACCGAGAACGGCGCTTGCCAATACCGTCGGAACAAACGGGCCGGGAGAGACTGTGCGGCCCAATGCTTCCAGTGCCACTGCCAAGGTCAGCAGGCCGGCGCCGTGGCCACCCTGCTCTTCCGGAACCGCGAGCCCGAGAAGGTCCTGCCCGACGAGTGCCGTCCAGAACTGGGGGAACTTGTCCTCGGTCCGCGACTCCACGGCCGCGCGCACCTGCTCGGTGGTGATGGTGCGCTCGGCGAAGGAGCGCACCGAATCTGCAAGCGCGGTGTGCTCCTCACTCAGCCCGAGACCGAGTTCGTATGCGTTGCGTGCCATGCGCTTACAGACGTTCTGCGAGGTCGGCGGTGGTCCAGGGACCCTCGCTCTCGATGGTGTTCACACCGTGCCAGCCGGCGAGTTCCGTGATGGCCCCACCCTGAACGGCATACACCTTGCCGGTGAGCTTGCAGTCCGCCGCCGCGAGATAGGCCACGAGCGGCGAGATGTTGGACGGCGCAAACGCGTCGAACTCACCCTCGGGGACCTCGGCCGCGAAGAGCGCACCCATACCGGGTGTCGCCAGCGTCAGTCGAGTACGCGCGATCGGCGCAATGGCGTTGACGCGCACGCCGTATCGATCGAGTTCGTCCGCCGCCACCAGGGTCAGGGCTGCAATGCCTGCCTTGGCTGCGCCGTAGTTCGCCTGGCCCGCATTCGGCATGAAGGTACCCGAAGCCGAAGCAGTGTTGATGACCGAAGCATTGACGGTTTCTCCTGCCTTGCTCTGGTCCTTCCAGTAGGCGGCAGCGTGGTGCAGCGTCGCTGCGTGCCCCTTGAGATGCACGGCAATGACTGCGTCCCACTGGCTCTCGTCCATGCCGGCAATGAAGGCGTCGCGAAGGATGCCGGCGTTGTTGACCAGTACGTCGAGTCGCCCGAACTCACTGACGGCCTGCTTGACGAGGCCCTCGGCGCCGTCCCAGGTGGCGATGTTGTCGGTGTTGGCGACGGCCTTGCCGCCTGCGGCGACGATCTCGTCGACTACCTGCTGCGCGGGGCCGGCATCTGCACCGGAACCGTCGTTTGCTCCGCCGAGATCGTTGACCACGACGCTCGCACCCTCGCGAGCGAAGAGCAGCGCATGCTCACGGCCGATGCCGCGTCCTGCTCCGGTGATGATCGCTACGCGACCGTCGAGACTTCCCATCAGTTCAGATTCCCATCAGTTCAGTTGTCGGACATGAAGACTCAGTTGTCGGTGATGACAGCAAGGCCGTCCTTGATGACCAGGTCACCGACCGCGCTGGTTTCGTACGAGTACGACGTGGCTCCGTCTGCCGAACCCGACTTGTAGAACACCGTCTCGATGTCCTGGGTCGGGAGTACGGGCTTCGCGAATCGCACTGCGAGACGGCGCAACCGCTCGGTCTCGCCGCCCGCCAGTTCGGTCAGGGCTCCCCACGACGTGAACGCCATCGTGCACAGTCCGTGGTTGATAATTCCGGGGAGACCGGACATTCGAGCGATCTCTTCGTCGAGGTGGATCGGCATCGGATCACCGGACGCCGGCGAGTACCGGAACGTCTGGTCCTCGTCGATGTGCTGATTCACCACCGCTGCCGGACTGCCCGCACGAAGAGCGTCGTCGAATCGGTGTTCGGGAGCCTTCTCACCCAGGCCGGGACCCGCGTCGACCTTGCGGAAGAACGCCGTCATCCACTGCTCGTTGACCAATTCGCCCTTGTCGGTTTTGGTTTCGACGTAGATGACGACGGTGGAACCGTTGTCGCGACCCTCGAACCCGATGGGCTTAGCCCGGGCCACCAGATGGTCACCGGGGTAGATCGGACGGTGGAACAGGAAATCCTGCTCACCGTGAACGAGCTTCATTAGCAGTTCCACCGGTGCCACCGACAGCGCAGCGGGTGCCATCGACATGAAGACGGGTACCACCGCGAAGACCGGCGGAGCGATCTCGCCCAACAGATGCCGCTCGATGGGATCGTTGGTGGCAGCGGCGTATTCCGCGATGCGCTCGGCTGTCACCTCGAAGTGCTCCGGATCGGTCCAGACGTCCAGCCCGGAAGTATCGAATTCGACCGCATTGGTCTTCGGTGTTGTCGTCTTCGGTGTCGTCATCGAGCGTTATCCGACCAGCTCGGCGAACTTCGCCAGCGAAGCCTCGAGGTCAGCCTTGGCGTTCTTGGCGACTGCCTTGCCGATCGGCCCGACAATCATGGTGCCCTTGAAGCTGGCGTCGACGGTTGCCTTCGAGCCCGCACCGTCGGCCTCGACCGAGAGGATGAATTCGACGGTGACACCGGCCATTCCGGTTCCGGCGATCTTGACCATCTTCGGAACCTCGACCTCTTCGACGGTCCATTCGATCTTGTTGGCCATACCCATCACGGAGACGACCTCGGTGAACTTGGCGCCCAGCGCAACCTCCGTGGGGAGTTCACTCTTCCAGCCCTGGTGAATGGTGAGCCACTCTTCCCAGCGAGACAGATCGGAGAGCGCATCCCAGGTCTTCTCGGGGGACGCGGGCAGTACGGCGGAGACGGAAACGGAAGCCATGATGAAACTCCTAGTGGGTAGCTAGCGGGTTGAGGGTGTGATTCAGCGTGCGTAGGGCTTGTATGCGGTCACGACAACTGCGCCGCCGAGGCCGATGTTGTGCTGGAGAGCAACCTTTGCGCCGTCGACCTGACGCTTGTCGGCGGTTCCGCGGAGCTGCCAGGTGAGTTCGGCGCACTGTGCGAGGCCCGTTGCTCCGAGGGGGTGGCCCTTCGAGATGAGGCCACCGGACGGATTGACCACCCAGCGTCCGCCGTAGGTGGTGTCGTCGGCGTCGACGAGCTTGCCACCGTCACCTTCGGCGCACAGTCCGAGCGCCTCGTAGGTCAGCAACTCGTTGGTGGAGAAGCAGTCGTGGAGTTCGATGACGTCGACGTCGGCGGCGGTGATCCCGGCCTGCGCGTATACCTTCTCGGCGGCCTTACGGGTCATGTCTGCGCCGACGAGGCTGATGGCGCTCTTGTCCTCGAAAGTGCTGTTCATGTCGGTGACCATGGCCTGTCCGACGATCTCGATCGCCTGAGCAGCGAGGCCGTGCTTCTCGACGAATGCTTCGCTGGCGATGATCGCCGCGCCGGATCCGTCCGAGGTGGGCGAGCACTGGAGCTTGGTGAGCGGCCCGTGAATCTGGCGTGCTTCGAGGATCTGCTCGAGGGTGTATTCGTCCTGGAACTGGGCGTACGGGTTATTCAGCGAGTGCTTGTGGTTCTTGACGGCGATCTTCGCGAACTGCTCGGCAGTGGTTCCGAAGCGTTCCATGTGCTCGACGCCGGCCGCGCCGAACATGTACGGAGCCGGCGGCATCGCGAACTCCTGCAGCTCGGCGAGAGCGAGGAGGTGCCGCATGAGGGGCTGTTCGCGGTCGTCGTAGGTGGATCCGAGCGACCCGGACTGCATCTTCTCGAAGCCCAGCGCCAGTGCGCAGTCGGCCTGACCGCTCTTGACCGCCTGCGTGGCGAGGTAGAGCGCGGTCGATCCCGTCGAACAGTTGTTGTTCACGTTGACGATGGGGATACCCGTCAGACCGAGCTCGTAGACAGCCCGCTGACCTGCGGTGGACTCGCCGTAGACGTAGCCGACGTATGCCTGCTCGACCTCGGAGTAGTCGATCCCCGCATCTTCGAGAGCCTTGGTACCCGACTCGCGTGCCATGTCGGGGTAGTCCCACTCACGGGCTCCCGGCTTCTCGAATTTCGTCATGCCGACGCCGACGACAAAAACCCTGTTACTCATTGCCACTCCTGAAGAGAACGGTATCTGTGTGTGACACGCTGTCCCACCAAAGTATGTGAGACATCTTGTCCAGTCAATGCCCGGGTGAGTATCGTTCGATTCATGACGAACACAGCCGAGTCGGCGCAGCCCGACGGGCGCAGCACTCGCTGGAACGATCACAAGGAGCAGCGCAAAGCACGCATCCTCGACGCGGCCCTCGACGCAGTCAACGAAGGTGGCGCCGATGTCGGCGTCCAGCAGATCGCCGAGCGCGCCGACGTCCCCCGTTCCGTTGTCTACCGGATCTTCAAGGATCGCGCCGACCTCGACGAGCAACTGCGGGTCCGCATCCTCGACATGATGATGACCGACCTGACGCCCACCCTCACGCCGCAGGGTACCGTCGGCGAGGCCATCTCGCGGGCCGTCGACACTTATCTTCGCTGGATCGTGAAATACCCACGACTGCACCACTTTCTGGGCAAAGGCTCACCGAGTACGCGGGCAACCGGTTCGAAAGTGGTGACGGGAACCAAGACGGCCATCGCCGTCCAGTTGGGAAACCTGTTGGGCGCGATCCTCACCAGCCGCGGCAAACCGTCGAAGATGGCGGAGCCCTTGGCTTTCGGTGTGATCGGATTGGTCGATGTCAGCGTCAACCGTTGGCTCAGCCAACCAGGATCCGACGTGTCCGGCACTGAATTAGCCGAGTTCCTCGAGCTTTCCATCTGGCAGGTTCTCGACGGTAACCTTCGACGGATGGGTGTGGATATCACCTTGGAAACGCCAATTTCGGAACTGTAGTCGGCAATGTACACCGGGGCATGTTTGATCCCCGGTGCACACGCTAGATTTTCAGGCTGCTGTTGGTGGTGTGTTCCCGGGAACAGGAACTTGATACGGGTCCACCGACATCGGTGGATAGAACCGGGTTTTCCGGTCGTTTCCGATGTCGACTCTCCACTCGGTGTGATGCATCATCCGATGATGATGACCGCACAGCAAGATCAGATTATCGAGATCTGTGGGGCCGTCGTCGAGCCAGTGAATCAGATGGTGGGCGTCGCACCAGCCCGGTGGGGTTCCGCAACCGGGGAAGGCGCAGCCGCCGTCTCGTACCGTGAGGGCTCGCCGCTGTGGGACGGTCGCTAGCCGCGCTTTCATGCCGTGGTTGAGGGGTACACCGTTGCTATCGAGAAGGATTCGGGTGACCTCGCAGTCGCAGGCCAGCATGCGGGCGGTGTCGAGACTGATGGGGCCGGCCCAGTTGGTGATCGCGTAACCGAGTTCTTCGGTGGAGGGCAACAGGTCTTTCAGTGCCTGCAGATCGGTGAGGTCTTTTGCGGTGGCGGTGATCGTCAGGTGCGGTTTGACGCCACCTTCGACGGGACCGAGACCGGCGGCTTCGTAGCGGCGCAGCAGTTCACAGAATCCGTCGGCGCGTCGAAGCGCCGGGGTGCGTTCGTCTTTCACGCCGTCCTTCTCCGGCGTGGGCGCCGACAGGGCGGACAGTAGCGCGATGAGACGGGCACCGTTGACGGCGTCGAGGTCACCTTTGACGCTGACTCGCCCGTACAGGCCACGGGAAGCATAGAACTCGTTGAGTTCGGAATCTTCACCGGCTGGTACGCCGTCGGCGCGGTTGCCGTACTGCTTCTGGATCCGCCGGATCGCCGCGCGGACGGAATCGCAGTCGGCGACGTTCCTCGAGGCGAGGGTCAGGAGGATGTCGCGGGCCTTCTCGACGTCGACGAGACTCATGTTCTTGGGCGGGTGCTGACAGAACTGCGCAACCTGACGCGCCTTCGACGCATCGATATCACCGTCGTGAAAAGATTGCCCGACAACAGGTTCGAGCATGAACAACCTCGCCAGGCTGACCAGCCGGCTGCATTCGCCGATCTCGAGGTTTGTGGACTGGTGCAGCCACTGCGCGATGGCGCGGAATCCTCCGCCGCCGAGTGTGTCGCGGGTGAACATTTCGGTGATCATCACAATCATGCGGGAAGCCATCTCGTGCCGGGCGCGGGCGAGGTCGAGCACCTCGGTCTTGAGGCCCTCGCCGTCGTATTGCCACGCTTCCCGACTGTTCATGCACTAATTTTAGTCGAACAGGATTTCGATTCCTAGGGACATATCGGACAGGTTTTCACGAGTCCAAGCTCGAGACTTGTTGATATACAAGCTCATTCAACGATACATCACCTGCCACCGACTACACCGAAGCCGGCTTGTAACCCTTGCCCTGCATCCAGGCCAGCACATCCAGGATCCGCACCGCCGGCACTACATCACTCAAACCCGCACGATCACGCAGGTCCGACAACCGATCATGGAGTTCTCCGTTGCGAGCATGCAGTGAGAATCGCACCGGCTCCAAATGAGCCGTCTTGGTCCCGAGTTCCCGGCCGACGACGTCGTCGTAAATCGGGAAGAGCCGCGGGCGTTTGCGAGCAATGAGTTTGGACGCCATTGTGCGGCCGACACCGTGGATGTCGCGGAGCGCTGTCTCCAGCCGCCACACCGGAGATTCCGGCGTCAAAGGATCAGCTTCGCCGGCCAGATCACGATCTGGACCGACGTCGGCCAGGAGACCATTCAATGAAGCGTTACTCTCCCCCAGCAGGAACAATGCACCCTGGGCCGGAACCTGAACCGCGAGAAGTGTCACTGCGACAAGATCTTCCGCAGTGAAGCGGTCAACGTCGCGATCACGATTGCCACTCGGATCCCAGGTATCCCACAGGGCACCGGTCCGTAAGTAGCCCGTCTTCGCAACCTTGCGGGTGAAGTATTCCTGCAATACGTCCAGTGCACCGGCGTCGTCACCGTCTCGCAGCACACGTGGCAGGCGGATGGACACTTGCTCAGCCATGATCGACCGACCTTTCGAGTACGTACTTGGCAAACCCGGGGTTGTGGTATTGCCGGAAAGGCCCTTTGCCCTTGGCTACGAGATGGTCTGCAAGCGGCCGAACGGTCGACGCGTCGACGGGCAGTTCGGCGAACTGCTCCAACGCATCCGAGTCCTCGAGGCTGCAGTCGATCATGGTCCCGTCGCCGTCGGCTGAAGCCAGTTCGGTTCGCCGGATGCCGAGTAAATCGTGTTTCGCGGCGAGTTCCTCGATACTGCAACCGGTTCGGGATTCCAATGCCGAACTCGACACGAAGACCGACATGACGTGTTCGATCGGTTGCCCGCCGGAAAGATGGCACTCGACGCTGAGCACTTCCATCGGGCCGATGTTGAGGGTGAACAATCGATGGCGCTCCGCGGATCGGTTGGTCGACGGCAGGCAACTGATTGTCCACTGCTCGATCTCGACTGCCGCCGGCGCGTCGAACGCGTACGAGAGAACCTCGGCAATCAGTTCGGCGAGATCCTCGAAGAGTGGGTCGCGCTGCAACCGCTCGAAGTTCTCGACGGAGGCGGCGGGGCGCACAGATGCTTTGCTCACCGCAGCCCCTCTCGTCCGATGAGGCTGAAACCTGACGTCTCACCTCGCATCAAAGGTACCCAGCGCAGTGGAGCCGTCGCGCGTTCGCCCTCACATAGAGCGCCGCGTTATGGTTCTCACCACGTACCACTGCCTTACCGATCGCTAACTCGAGGAGCATACGAAGTGGAAATCAAGGGAACCGCAGCACTGGTCACCGGAGCAGCTTCCGGACTTGGTGCAGCTACGGCCAAGCGCCTCGCCGACGCCGGCGCCACCGTCTTCGGCCTGGATCTGCCCGCATCGATCGAGCGTGCCGGCGACAACGTCCCCGCCGGTGTCACCCTCATCCCCACCGATGTGACCAGCGGCGAAGAGGTCGAAGCTGCGATCAACCAGATCGTCGAATCCGGCTCTCCGCTGCGTATCGTCGTCAACTGCGCCGGAGTCGGCTGGGCTGGACGCATCCTGTCCAAGAACGGTCCGCACGACCTCGAACTGTTCCGCACGGTCATCACCGTGAACCTGCTCGGCACGTTCAACGTCATGCGTCTGGCAGCCGACGCCATCTCCAAGACCGATGCCGTCGACGAGTCCGGCCAGCGCGGCGTTGTCATCAACACCGCATCTGTTGCCGCCTTCGAAGGCCAGATCGGCCAGATCGCCTACTCGGCATCCAAGGGCGGCGTGCACGGGATGACGGTTCCGGCTGCCCGCGACCTGGCTCAGTTCGGCATCCGCGTCAACACGATCGCTCCCGGCATCATCGACACCCCGATGCTCGCCGGCGTCACCGACGAGTACCGCAAGGGCCTCGAAGCCGGCGTTCCGTTCCCGTCTCGTCTGGGCCAGCCGTCCGAGTACGCGCAGCTCGCTCAGATGATCGTCGAGCACGATTACCTCAACGGCGAGACCATCCGCATGGACGGCGCACTCCGCATGACACCGCGGTAGGTTGTGCTTTGCCTTGTGCGCCTTTGAGGTATTCGGTCACTTCCGCTGCCGGTAGCGGCTCGCTGATGTAGTAACCCTGAACCAGCTCGCAACCGGCGCCGCGTAGAAGACGCAGTTGTTCCGCCGTCTCCACGCCCTCTGCCAGTGACTGCATCCCGAGCGCTTTGGCAACTTCGACAATGGACGTGACGACCGCCGAATCACCTTCTCTCAGCTCGGTGATGAATGATCTGTCGATTTTGAGAATGTCCACGGGCAGTTTCTTCAAACTCTCGAAAGACGAGTATCCGGTTCCGAAGTCGTCCAATGCAATTGCGATCCCGGTCGCGCGAAGACGGTCCAATTCGGCGACACCGAGACCGTCGACTGTTCCCGTTTCGGTGATTTCCAGCTGCAGGCGCTTACTCGGCAGTCCGGACAATTCGAGAGCGTCCAGTACCCGTTCTCCGAATCCAGTCGAAATAAGTTGCGCTGGAGAAACATTCACCGTGACATAAGTGGACTCGGGCCACGTTGCCGCTTCGGTGCATGCCATCTGCAGCACCTGCAGCCCGAGCGGGACTATCAGTCCTGTTTCCTCTGCCACATCGATGAAATGGCGCGGCGTGAGTAATCCACGCACGGGATGATTCCAACGAAGAAGTGCTTCGAATCCCTCGACACGACCGTTCTCCGCCAGAACCTGAGGTTGGTAATACAGCTCGAACTGTCGGGCTTCGATTGCACTCCCGAGTTCCTGCAACGCAGATGCGCGCTCACTCGCCTGTATGTGTAGTGCCGGAGAATATCGCCCAACCCGGTTCTTTCCCGCGGATTTGGCCGCGTAGAGAGCCAGATCCGCCGACATGACCAGAGTATCGGCGTCATCGGAATCGGCAGGGGCACTGGCATATCCAATCGACGCTCGGATCTCGATCCGGTTGCCGTTGACGTAGAACGGCTCGCGCAACGCCTCCAAATAGTGCGCCAACATCGCATAGCCGTCCCGCTCGCGTGATTCGCGAACGATCAGCCCGAATTCGTCACCACCGATGCGGGCGCAGATCACACCTGCACTCGCTCGGTTCAATCGTGCCGCTACGGAAATCAGCAATTTGTCACCCACCGGATGCCCAAGCGTGTCATTCACGGACTTGAAATTGTCCAGATCGAGGATCCCGACAAATACCTGCTCTTCGGGGCGAAGCGAACCAAGTGCGGCAACGAGTTCGGTGCCGAATGTCCGTCGATTGGGTAGCCCGGTCAGGCCGTCTGTTGCAGCAAGCCGCAGTATCCGCCGTTCGTAGTTGTACTTCTCGGTGACGTCCGACCCGACACCGCGCCAGCCGAGAAATTCGGATGTCTCGGTAACTCTGGGTTGTCCCGACAAAGACCACCATCGGTCGACGCCTCCGGCACGAACCGGGACAACCACCTCGCGAAATGGCATCAGCCGCTCGAGATGATCGTCGATCACAGCGAGCGCAGTTCGCCCACTCTTCGTCGAGCCGACCTCGAGCCGATCCAGCAAGCCTCGAAGCGACAGCACCCTCAACTCGGAGACTGCAATACCCGATATCTGCGACAGACGAATAGACGTATGCGACAGCGTTCCGGTGTTGTCGACATCCCACAGCCAGTCACGAGTTCCACCTTCGAAGTCGTCGAGAAGCAAGCTGACGGTCTGACGCTCAGCGGCGGCCGCGAACTCGGCTAGGCATCGACTGCGGAACGAAGCCCAGAGGTATACGACACCGATCACCAACGTGACCGTGTACACGACTAATTGATACGAGAGGACGGTGTATTCGGTTGTCCCCTTGGGAAGAATCACGGCAAGTAATCCGATGCTGTGCACCAGAATCCAGACCACAGCTATCGAGCGAACCGTCGACAATGCCACGGCGCCGGCGCCCATCACGCCGGCGAATGTCGCGATCAGCACCAGCTTCCGCGAACTGTCGATCACAGGAAGCATTGCGGCAGCGAGAATGACAACCAGCAGGCCCAGCAGGATTACCTCGAGCATCAGAGCCCAGTAGTCGTAGCGCGTCGTGTGCTTGGGCCGGTATCGGTCCTTCAGAATGACCCGGGGTATCCACACTCGCACCGAATTGAGAACCACGAGGAGGGCGGCGGTACCCCAGATCAACCGAAACTCGTCGTGCCCCGGGGGTACGACGTAGGCGAGCAACGCGCACATGCTGAGCACATTGACCAAGTTGGCCAGCGGCGCGACTGTCGTCACCTGCAGAATTTGCCGCGCGAAGACGTCACGCCGTTCGAGATCAGACAGTTCGGAGTCATTCCGACGCCCAGCCACTGTGCGCAGCATTCGACACCCCCGTCATGGAGCCACCAGATGACGGTAGCGCGTGCGCGAGGTCGAGACACACCATGGAAGGTAATTAGGTTGTGAAACTTCTTGTTAAATCCGGCATTCCATACTTTTAGGACATAACAGTAACCAGCTTTGTCGAGTACGCCGGTCGATTACGCCGGATTACAGCTCGGAGGCGAGCGGAATTTCCTTCTCCGCGCGGTCCGTCATCCACTCACGTAAGACCTTGGTGGCGATGACATCATCCTCGTTGTACTGCAGGATCCGTGTCCGTTGTGTCTCGTCCGGCTCACCGTCGTAGCCGACCGCCTCGCGGTACCACGCCATCGAGGCTTCACCACCGGCTTCGGCGTCGCGCCAATGGAATCCGGCAACGGGCGCAATCTTTTTGAGCCCCTTGCCATCCGGGCAGATGAACTGGTCGCTGACAGCTTGGTAGATGTCGACCCACTGCGGACTGTCGATGAACTCGCGGATCTCCTCTTTGGTCGGAATACCCGGTTCGCCGGCAAATCGGCGAGCAGAATCCAGAAGCCACTTGTCTTCCGCGGAACGTGAATAGCAGTAGGCAGCAAAAGTTTTGCCGGATACGGCTGCGGCCGCGCGCTCTGCCATCAGCCAACCCCAGAACTCCGCGAACGATCGCGCCTCGTCACGCGTCGGCAACGGATCCCACGTCGCAAATCCCCGATACATCGAGAAGCCGCCGACATTGAGCAAAGTTCCCCACAGATAAGCGCCGTGCTCCTGGTAACTCTCCATGTCGACGTCGATCTCGATGTCCGCCCGCGTCACCGAGATCTTCTCGAAGCGTCGTACCAACGGAGCGCCCGCCAGCCACGCCTTCGCGATTACGACGGCGTCCTCGAAGTTTCCGTGCGGCCAATCCTCGAGCGGCTCGCCCTCCCAGGCCGCAAGCTGATCGATGGTGTTGCATCCGGCGTCACGCAGAAGCTCGGCCCGCGATCCGACGGCGACGAGGCTGACGTCGCGGTTGCGGACCAACTCTTCCTTGCACTCGGTCCACCACGGGCACGATTTGCACTCACTGACCTGTGAGGGCGACGTCAGCACCTCACCGCGCGCCACGGCAATCCTGTCGTCGTAGCGCTCGTCGTAATCCTCGAGAATCGCACTCAGGTCGTGAACGAGGATGCAGTCGCCGTTGTAACCGATCGCACCCGCCTGCAACGACGGACTTGCCAGTCCCCGGCGCTCGAGCATCCGGTAAACCTGCGCGACGCGCATCTGGTCACGAACCTGGCCTCGTACCTTGCGCTTCGGATCGACTGCAGGCTCCCACTCGAACAGTCCCGATGTGATCGCGCCCTGCCCCGGGTCGGTGACCTTGTGGTTGACGACGATCACCGGGATATAGCCGCCGCCCTCGGTATCGCGGATCAGCATTTCGCATCGACCTTTGCGGCCGGTGTCGCGTTCGACGGGCAACACGGCGCCCCAGATGCGGTCGGCGCCGGCTTCACAGGCGGCCAGGGTGTCGCGAGCTTGCGTCGCCGTCGACTGATCAGCGTTGATCCGCACCCAGCGATCAGGAGCGGCACCGATCACCAGCTCCGCGATCTCCGCGCGCTTGGCGGTTGCCGATTCCTGACGCTGTTTGATGCCCGTGTCGAGAGGCTCCGACGCCCATTTGCCCGGAAACAATCCGTCGAGACGCACCCGATGACGGCAACGCGTCAGCGCCCCTGAATCGATCAGAGGGAGCGAGGGCGCGGGGCTTTTATCGGAACACACGATGACGAAGATTATGTGCTCCCCTAGGCTGAAGCCGAAGCGCAGGTACCTGGCAGCGCACAAACACCTGGAAACGGGGTCCTTTTCGATGGGGTTGTTCAAGAAGCGAAAGTCTCGTGCCACCCGCAAGGCGGAGGCGAAGGCTCTCAAGCACAAGGCCGAGGTCGAGGCGAAACTCAACGCCAAGAGCCAACGCAAGCGCGACAAGGTCGAGACCAAGTCGATCAAGAAGCTGGAGAAGGCTGAGATCGATTCGACGCACAAGATCGAAAAGGCGCAGATCGCTACCTTGAAGGCCCAGGAAAAGGCCGCTGCGAATCAGGGTCTGACCGTTGCCAAGGTGCGCAAGTACCTGGGTGTCGCTCGCCTGTTGGCTCCGGTTCTGCTGCCGATCATCTATCGGGCCGCAACCGCAGTTCGGGGTCAGTTGGACACCGCGCGCGCTCAGAAAATGGGCATCGCCGTCGACCAATTGGGCGACTACACGGGCCACGGCGCCAAGCTGAGCGCCCGCATTGCGGGAGCGGAAAGCTCGGTCACCGAGATCCTCAGCCACAAGCCGAACGACGCCGAAACGCAGCGTTTTGCCGCGGCCATCCGTGAGCGTCTGAGCGATCTGAGCACCGCAGTGCGGGCAGCCGAGCAGATGCCGCAGGCTCGCCGCAAGGCCGCCCACCACGCTATTTCCACTGAACTCGACGGCGTAGAGGCTGATCTGCTCGCACGCCTCGGCGTCCGCTAGACCTGCTCGAGTGTCCACCGACGCGCCCACGACAGCACTCCTTCGGGGTAGTGCTGTCGGGGCTGTGTCGACCGCTCTTGCCATCGCAGCGCACGGCCTGGCCGGCGGCGACGTACCGCCGGCGTCGTCGCTGACACTGCTGATAGCCGTGTGTTCGGCTATCGGTGCCATCACCGGAACACTCCCCGTTCTGGCGCGCGGACCACTGCCACTCATCGCGGCTCTCGGCGCCGGCCAACTGGCAGCGCACACCACCATGGCGCTCTCCATGCATTCTCATTCCCCTTCTCCGGCCCGTTCTCCAGGGCTGGCGATGCTGGGAGCACACATAGTCGCCACGCTCGTCTGCGCGACCCTCGTATTGGCTGCCGAGCGACTGTTCCGCGTAATCACCCACGTCGTGCGAGTAGTGCTGTCAGCGCCGGCGACGCCCGTTGCAGCCCGAATCCGGCGATTCCCGACGACGCACCACCGCGGCCCCGTCGACACTCTCCTTCGCGCCGGCATTTCGCCGCGTGGACCTCCCGCTCTGGTTTGAAGAACTCGCACTCACAACCCTTCACCAGACCAAGAGGACACATTCACAATGAAGAACACCCTGATTTCGCGTGCGCTCATCACGGCAACAGCAACCGGCGGAGCCATCCTGCTTGCCGGTGGAATCGCGTCAGCGCACGTCAGCGTCGTAGCTCCAGGAGCGACTCAGGGCGGGTACAGCGTTTTGACCTTCCGCGTGCCCACTGAATCCGACACCGCGTCGACCACCAAGGTGACGGTGGCGCTGCCCGACCTCAAGTCCGCGCGCACCGAACCGATGCCAGGTTGGACGGCCGTCGTCGAGAAGGATCCGACGTCGTTGGTTGCCAAGTCCGTGACCTGGACGGCAGATCCCGGCGTCGGCGTCGGCCCCGGCCAGTTCCAACAGTTCGTTCTCTCCGCCGGACCGCTGCCAACGCAGGACGAGGTCTCGTTCAATGCGGTGCAGACGTACAGCGACGGCAACGTCGTCAACTGGGATCAGGCAGCCCTCGCCGACGGCAGTGAGCCGGACAAGCCGGCTCCGTCCCTGACCTTGGCGGCCGCCACGGGTGACGCGCACGGGAGCACCACCGATACCCACGCCGCGAACGAGACATCTGCGACAGAATCATCGAACGACAACACCGCCCGCTGGCTCGGAGGAGCCGGACTGGTTCTCGGCGCGCTCGGCGCTGCACTGGGCCTGGGCGCACTGGTGAGGAGCAAGCGTTCATGAGCACACGGATCTCGAGTACCGGATTGAAGGTCGTCACTGTCGGCCTACTTGCCATGCTCGCGTCGATGCTCGGGGTGGGCACGGCCGGCGCGCACTCCGCTGTGGTCGGGTCGAACCCCGAGAACGGCGCGTCCATCCAGGTTCCCCCGGACAACGTTTCCGTCAGTTTCAACGAAGCCCTGCAAGCGCAGTTCGCGGCGTTGACCGTTACGGGGCCCGGGGACAGCCGTGACCAATGGTCCAAGGGTGAGCCCTCCGTCGAGGGCGCAACCGTGAGTGTGGACCTGGGAGATCTGGGACCTGCCGGTGTGTACACGATCGCGTATCGCGTCACGTCCGCCGACGGTCACCCCGTCCAGGGAACGCTGAACTTCACACTCACCGAGGCCGGTCCCGGCACACCGGTCACCCCGGCCGCGTCGGCTAGTGACAGTTCGTCGTCCGAGTCGTCGAGCAGCATCCCGGTCTGGGGATTCATCCTCGCCGGTGTTGTCGTCTTCGGTGGCGCGCTGTTCTTCGTGCTGCGCAAGCCGAAGTCGAGCTGATCCCGTGAGCGGTACGGCAAACAGATGGTGGTTGCTGTTTGCCGTACCCACGGCACTTCTGGGAGTGCTGATCGCCTGGGGATTGGCAAGCCCAGCCGGCCCCGAAGCGTCCAGCACGGTACGTGTCCTCGCCATCGGATGTGGTTCCGTGACACTGGGAATCGCCACACTTGCCTGGATGGGCCGAGGCGAACGCCGGCCGGCTTCCCCCAACGCCGCGATGTGGACTCAACTCACCGCCATCGCCGCAGTCTGGTTGGTTGCCGAAATCGCTTTGCTCGCACTGAGTGCCGCGGCCGCCGACGGACAGCCGATCACGGCTCTGACCGTCGGCCACTTCGCTACTTTTGTCGGCGAAGTCAATGTCGGCCGGGTGGGAGCAGCCATCATCGTCTGCGCTTTTGCCGTCGTCTGCTACGGCGTGTACGGATTCAAGAACCCTGAAACAGTGCCCGTTGCACCGGCATTGGTTGTCACCGCACTTGCTCTCGCCACCCGCCCCATCACCGGCCACATGGCGCAGCAGAGCTTCGGTTCCATCCTCGACGCCATCCACGTACTCGCCGCAGGCCTGTGGTTCGGTGTTCTCGCCGCGCTCGCGCTCGCCATGCCCGCCCGCGGTGCGTGGGCACTGTGGCTGCCGAAATACTCTGCCCTCGCCTGGCGATGTGTTCTCGCACTGGTCATCACGGGAACCGTCAACGCGGCCGTACGACTCGAATCGCTGTCGGCCTTCTACGACACCGCCTACGGCCGCGTCGTCCTCGCCAAGCTCGTTGCCGTTGCCCTGCTCCTCGGGTTGGGGTGGTGGTGGCGTCGTACATGGGTGGTCGCGAGTGCCGCCCACCGCATGAGCGCCGAGGGATCGCTACGCCGCGCAATCGGCGAAGTTATGCTCATGGCAGTGGCTTTCGGTCTGGCTGCGGCGTTGGCGACAACTGCCTGATCCACTTCCTGGTATCCGCCGGATCGATGACGTCGTCCAACTCGAATATCGTTGCCGCCATCAGCGCCTTGCCCTGTGCGTAGGCCAGTTCGACGAACTGACCGAACAGGGTTTCCCGCGCCGCCGGATCCTCAACTGATTCGAGTTCCTTCCGGAAGCCCAGTCGTACAGCGCCTTCGAGCCCCATCGGCCCGATCTCACCTGTCGGCCACGCCACCGTGAACTCGGGCGCGTGGAACGACCCACCGGCCATTGCCATGGCTCCGAGACCGTAACCCTTACGAAGAATCACCGTCCCGAACGGCACCGTGAGCCTCGCACCGGCCACGAAGAAGCGGCCGAACCGCCGTACCGTGGCCTGTTCCTCGGAATCCGGGCCCACCATGAATCCCGGAGTGTCGCAGAGCGTAACCAGTGGAATCCGATGCGCCTCGCACAGTTCCAGGAAGTCCGACGCCTTGTCTGCCGCTTCCGCATCGATTGCCCCGCCCAGATGCTCGCTACTGTTGGCGAGCACGGCAACAGCGGCGCCTTCCACCCGGATCAACGCCGTCACGACGCCGCGGCCGTAATCGCGCCGCAACTCCAGCACCGAATCGACGTCGGCTATCGCCTCGACGGCGCGCCGCACGTCGTACGAGCGAAGCCGGTTCTCCGGCACCACGTGCCGAGCCAGCCGAGGATCCGGCGCAGCCCACTGCTGCGTCGCACCCTGGAAATAGCCGAGATACTTCTTTGCCAATTCGACTGCCTCAGCGTCGTTCTCGGCAACCACGTGCACAACACCGTTCCGCCGTTGAACGTCGATCGGCCCGATGTCCTCGGGACGGAAGGTCCCCAGTCCACCGCCCTCGACCATTGCCGGGCCACCCATTCCGATAGTCGCGTCCGGCGTGGCGATCAGAACATCGCACGCACCCGCCAATGCCGCATTGCCCGCAAAACAGCGACCGGATACGACGGCCACCAACGGGACTCGGCCGCGCAAGGCCGCCATCGCCCGGAAGGTACCCAATTCGAGTCCCGACCCTGCTCCCGCATCCGTATCACCGGGTCTGCCGCCACCGCCCTCCGCGAACAGCACCACGGGAACGCGCTTACGGGCGGAGAGTGCTAGCAGTCGGTCCGTCTTGGCATGATTGCGCATGCCTTGCGTACCGGCAAGAACCGAGTAATCGTACGAAATGACAACGCTCTCGGCGCCGTTGATCGTCGCCACACCACCGATCAATCCGTCTGCGGGAGTGTTCGCGATGAGGTCTTCTTCACTCCGACGACTACGCTGAGCCGCCACAGTCAACGCGCCGTATTCGACAAAGCTGCCGTCGTCGATCAGGTCGTCGACATTTTCGCGGGCTGTCCGACGACCCAGCTTGTGCCGTTTGGCCACCGCTTCCGGTCTCGCCGCATCCAATGTCACTTCATGTCGGGCAAGGATTTCCGCGAGATCGCGGCGCACCAGATCGAGGTCGACGGCCTCGGAAGGCCCCACTCTCTCAGTCGCTGCGGCATCCCGCACCACCATGAGCGGTTCGCCGGCAACTACGGCTTTGCCGATGCCGCGCAGTATCCGAATCACCTCGACATCGGACTCGGCAGCGAGGACATGCTGCATCTTCATCGCTTCGAGTACGGCGGCCTGACCGCCCTCGTGAACGGCATCGCCGACGGCCGCGATCTCGACAACTATTCCGGCCATCTGCGCGCGCACCACCATCTCACCCTGCACAGCAACAGGGTTGGGCGCGATTGGGGACACCTCGGCTGCCGGGACCAGGTCCGCAATCCGTCCCTCCAGCCACTCGACATCGACGGCGCCGTCACAGAAATCCTTCTCCGACAGAATCGCTCGCAGGAAAAGAAGGTTGGTCGCCACCCCGTCTACCGCAAATTCGTCGAGCGCGGCAATCGACTTGCGCACGGCCGCAGCAAAATCTGCCCGACGGGTGTGTGTGATCACCTTCGCCAGCAAGGAGTCGTAGCGGGCACTCGGCGACAAGCCCGGCGCACCGAAGGTGTCGACGCGCACGCCCGGGCCGCTCGGCGGCGCAAACACGTCGAGCGTTCCTGTTTCCGAACGCGCACCGCCGTCGCGCGTCATGGTTTCCATGTTGACCCGCACCTGAATTGCTATACCCGACGCCGTCGCAACCGTTCCCCGGTGCCCAGGAACCCCTGCTACACAGGAAATCCCGTCCGGAAGACCCAATGATTCGAAACTGACGCCGTCGGCGATCATCAACTGCACGGCGACAAGATCGACGCCACTCACCTCTTCGGTGACGGTGTGTTCCACTTGAATACGCGGATTGACCTCGAGGAAAACGAATCCCCGCTCTTCCACGAGAAACTCCACGGTTGCGATCCCACGATATCCGGCCTCCGCGCACAATCTTGCCGCGGCGGAATGCAAACGATCGCGAAGCGGTTCCGAAAGACCCTGCGCAGGAGCAACTTCGACAAGCTTTTGATGCCTGCGTTGAACACTGCAATCGCGATCACCCAGGGCCAGTGCACAGATACCCGCCGCGCCGGGCGCCGAGGCAACCTGGACCTCGATATGGCGAGCACGTTCACTGAGCACCTCGGCAAACAGTGCGGCACTCCCGAAGCCCGCCTGAGCCTCCGCAGCACACGCGCGGTAGGCGTCGTCGAGCGAAGGTAGATCGCGTACCACCCGCATCCCTCGTCCGCCGCCGCCCGCAAGTGCCTTGATCATGATCCCTCGCGAATGGCGCGCAAAGAACTCCCGCACCTCGTCGAGACTTGCATCGCCCGCCGTCGCGGGCAGCACCGGAATCCCGGACCGGTCAGCAGCGGTACGCGCGCGCGACTTGTCCCCGAAGACGTGAAGCACCTCAGCGCTCGGACCCACGAATACAAGACCGGCGCCGGCACAGGCCCGCGCGAATTCCGGATTCTCACTGAGGAATCCGTATCCGGGGTGGATATGCGTGACTGCGGAATCGAGCGCGATCGACAACAGCGTGTCTTGATCCAGATACGCGGATGCGCCGCTGCCCTGCAGTGGAAACGACTCCGTCGCCGCTTCGACATGCGGGCTTGCTGCGTCATCGGCGGCATAGACGGACACGGTGTCGATCCCGAGCTCGCGGGCCGTTCGAATGATTCGCAGAGCAATCTCGCCTCGATTGGCGATCAGCAGTCTCATGTCGAGGTTTCGCAGTCAGTCACCGCCACAGTGTGTTTTGACGTTGACGTCAATGTCAAAACATGCGCGATCACCCGCGCCACTAGATCACGTCGGCATACAGATAAACGTTGTCCTGGTAGTTACCAACCCCATCTGTGAAATCCAGTTCGCCACCACACGTCACCACAGCAAGCTTGCGCGGACCGTCCGGCCCCGCCAGAACGCTCTCCTCGATTCCGTCTGCCTTCGCACGCGACACCACCGAGGTGACCCGCCACCGGGTGCTGTTGCCGGCGGCATCGGACGTGCGAATCTCCTGCCCAGGCTCGACCGTCCCGAGGTCGAACAACGCACCGTTGCCCT
Source organism: Rhodococcus sp. KBS0724 (assembly GCF_005938745.2). Lineage (NCBI taxonomy): Bacteria > Bacillati > Actinomycetota > Actinomycetes > Mycobacteriales > Nocardiaceae > Rhodococcus > Rhodococcus sp. KBS0724. Next base: position 149,060 of record NZ_VCBX02000001.1, on the reverse strand, counting down.
GACCGGCAAGATTCACGTGCCCGGCGATCAGTGTTGTGCCCGTCGACGAATCCAATGGCGCACCGTCCAACCAGATCCCGACCTCGCTGACGTCGTCCGGAGGGGTCAAGGCTCCGTCGATGACGCTCGCGTCGAGGATCGGTGCCTGCACCCCGAGCGGATCGAGGGACAGGATACCGGGCGCCATGTGTGCGTCCGCAGCAGCGACGACCGCCGGTGCTGATTGGCCGACCGTCGGCGCCGGCGGTATCGCCGTACTCTCGTCCGACCGAGTGCCGAGATATGTCATGAACAGGCCCACAGTCACTGCCACAATTATTGCGGCAGTGGCAAATACGCGAGACTTGCGCCTTCCTGCAGGTTCCGCGAAGCTGCTGCCGGACTCGTCCGGTGCGGGATTCGGATTCATCGACGTCATCAGAGATGTTCCTTCGTGTGAACGTGAAATGTCGTGAACGAGCATCGTCCGGTGCCGACGGGGAGAGTCGGCACCGGACGATGCTCGATCGAGTTACGAGCGGCGGCGTCGGACGGCGATCGCTCCGCCTGCAGCCAGCCCGATCAGGCCGAGTCCCGCAATCGCAATTCCGGCGTGCGGACCTGCAGTCTCGTCAGCTGCGCCACCGTCGATGGACGTCGGACGCTGACCCGTCGGAGCCTTCGGGGTCGTCTGCGTGACCACACGTGGGGTGGCTACCGGAACCGTGGTCGGAGCAGGGGTAACCGGCACTCCGGGGATCACCGGAATGATCGGGATAATCGGAATGATCGGAATAACGGGAATGGTCACGTTGGGCTTGGTCGTCGTCGGAACGGTCGTAGACGGCGTCGTGGTCGGGACGGTCGTGGAGGGCGTCGTCGTCGGGACGGTCGTGGACGGCGTGGTGGTCGGCGCCGCATCAAAGGTCACGCTCGCATCACCCTTGAGCCTGGCCGGGGTGACGGTATTGAACGTCGCAAAAACCTGGCACTCGGCGCCGGCGTTGTTCCAGTGGATGCTCTCGAACGAGCTGGGTGCGCCGGAGACGGATACCTTGACCTCGCCTGTGCCCGAGGACGTGACGCACAGTGCCACGCTGGTGGGATCATTGCCCTCGCCGCTGACAACGAGGGTGTTTCCGGTCAGCTTCGCATGTGCACTTGGCTCACACAGTTCCAGAGTCGCGCCTGCGGGTGCGCTCACGGTGAGCGGCTTTCCGTACATGTTGGTGGACACCGTGAATGTGGCCTTGCCGCCGCTGGCAAGCGTGCCACTGGCAGGGTCTGTGAGCGAGATGTTCAGGGTGGGTGTCACATTCATGATCCCGAGAATCCGAGCCCGCTCAGCGGGGCCGAGATCGGCGTCGCAATCGACTACGGCGTCGGTTCCCTCCAGATAGTCCTTGTCCGAGACGCACCAGATCAGCAGCTGACGATTCGCCCTGTTCTGAGCCGTCGAATCGTCAGCGACACCACCCGGGGTGAACGGGTGGGGATTCTGAATCAGATAACTGATGAGCAGTTCCTGTTCCTGAGTCAGACGGTCGTTGCCGCCGACCGGAAGCGTCGGCCCTACTGCGTTGAACTGCCCGTCTTCTGCGTATCCGGGTTCACCGTCCGGCGAGATTTCATCGCACGTCTCTTCCTTCATGTCGGTGCAGTACATCCACTCCGACTGTGGACCGCTGGCGTCGGCGACGTCTCGCACACCACAAATGGGTGCCGGTGACCGCTGGTCGTTGTTGTAGTACAACGGCACCACATTTCCGGCGTTGTAGTAATCCAGGCGCACACGATCGATAACCATGTCGTCCGCGAAGGGGTAACCCGCCGATGTCTGCGTGCCTTCGCACATCGGTGCAGTGAAAGCCGCCGACGCCGGCGCCGCGGTTGCCGGCCCGGCTAATCCGGCGACAATTCCACCGACAAGGGCAAGCGTCGACACGGCGGACACGGATGCCAACCCGATTTTTTTCCGCCGCACTACGGCTGATGACGATGTGTTCATGGACGATCTCCTCGAGACGTAACAGTTGGGGCACCCAGCAGGCCAACATGGCATTAGCCACGTGATTGCCAACACAGTTCGATGATTGAAACTTGCTGTGCGCTTGCTGTCAAACGTCACTATTCGGTGGAAAACGTACATACAGATGCAAAACAGCCAAAAGGTTTGTTACGTGACACCCTGTCCGAGGCACTTGGACAAACAGGCGATACCCTGCATGTTTATCCACAAGTCCGGAGACGTCCAGCAGTCTTTCGCCGGCCACGTAAAAAATCGTCACAAATTCAACAATCAGCACAGTTACACCTCGATAGCTGTGCCCTCAGGTAGCCATTCGGAGACGAATCGACTACGCACGACCCTGCTGGCTAACACGCGAATGAACGAAGTAGCGCAATTCAACCCGCACTATTCGCCCCTCTGGGGCTGGCGCCGAGGTGCGCTGTGCGTGGGTCCTTCGGGGCGCAATGTCCACACCGACCACACGAAATCAACCAGACAACCGTAATCTTTCCGACTAAGGACTGACCGGTCTGAAGGGTGCTCAGCTCACAAGTTGCAGAGCTCGGCACCTGCTGTCCACTTTGCTCCAGAAGGAGATCAAGCGATGCCCGAAAACGCTGGGCCGATGACGCCTCTTCAGATCAAGAACGCTGCGGCAGATTTGATGCCTGCGCTTCGTTCGGAACTGATCGAACTGGTACGGATACCGTCGGTCGCAACCGACGGCTACCCCGCAGCACCGCTCTTCGAAGCTCACGACTACATCGTGTCGCTCTTGGAGAAATCCGGGGTCACCCAGATCGATCGACTCGAGATTCCGGGGAAGACAGCCCCGGTGATCCTGGCGACCATTCCCGGACCGGTTGGGGCGCCCACGGTTCTCATGTACTCGCACTACGACGTCGTTCCCGCCGAAGACCTCGAGCTGTGGGACACACCGCCCTTCGAGCCCACCGAACGCGACGGCGCGCTCTACGGCCGCGGCACGGCGGATTCCAAGGCAAACGTAATCGGCATGATCGGCGCCCTTCGCGTCTTCGACGGAAAACCGCCGGTGACAGTCAAACTCGTCATCGAAGGTCAGGAAGAATTCGGCAGCCCCTTCGACAACTATCCTCCCGAAGCCCCGGAACTCTTCCAGTCAGACGCCATGGTGATCGCCGATGTGGGAAGTGTTCGCCCCGGCTCACCCACCCTGACCGTCGCACTGCGCGGATCCGCCCAGGTGATCGTGGAACTGACCACTCTCGGAGCCGACAAACACAACGGCCTCTACGGCGGCGCCGCTCCCGACGCCCGCCTCGCGCTCATCCGCGCCCTGGCATCGCTGCATGACGACAACGGTGACGTCGCCGTCGACGGCCTGCTGCGCGAGGAATGGACCGGAAGCAGCTACACCGAGGAAGAATTCCGCACCCTCGCCGAAGTACGCGACGGACTCCCCCTCCTCGGCACCGGCGGCATCGGTGAACGGATCTGGTCCGGGCCCGCAATCACCGTCACCGGAATCGACGCACCGCCCGTCGACGGCGCAGTCAACGCCGTCGCGAGCACCGCACGCGCCGTGATCAACCTGCGCGTGCATCCTCGTCAGCCTGCATCCGAAGCGCAGGCAGCACTGGTCCGGCACCTGCAGGCACTACGCCCGTTCGGCCTCGAACTCGACGTCAAAGCCGGTGAAACCGGGGACGGCTTTGCCGCAGAACAGGGTGGCCCCGCATTCGACGCCGCCATGTTCGCGCTCTCACAGTCATGGGACGGCGAAGCCGGTCAGATGGCCGGCGGCGGTTCCATCCCGATCGTGATGGCTCTCGACACGGCCGTGCCCACCGCCGAGAAACTGCTCTTCGGCGCAACAGACGGGTACGCAAACATTCACGGCCCCAACGAGCGTGTGCTTCTCGACGAATTCGAAAAAGCCGTTGTCGCCAAAGCTCTGTTCTTTCAGGAGTACGCCCGCACATTCGAAGGAAAGAAATGAGCACCAAGACCGAAGAAGGCGCCGCGCAAACCCCGGCGAAGAAGAAGTTCGAGTTTCCCGGCGCCGTCACGATGCTTGCCATCGTCACGGTACTGGTATGGGTTGCCGCACTGTTCATTCCGGCCGGACGCTTCGGTGTCGACGTCGACGGGTCGCCCGTCCCCGGTAGCTTCGAAACCGTCACTTCCCCGCTGACGTTCTGGGAACGAATTCAGCAGCTGATTCTCTCCCCTGTCAACGGTCTCTACGGCGTCCAGGATTCGCTCACCGGATTTGTCGACACCGACAACATCGGACGGCTCTTCGGTTCCGTCGGTGTGGTGCTGTTCATCATGGCTCTCGGCGCATTCATCTCCGTCAGCTTCGCCACCCGCAGCCTCGAAACCGCTGTCTCACAACTAGCCACCAAGCTCAGCGACAAGGGCTGGCTGCTCATCACCGTCATCATGGTGCTGTTCTCACTGCTCGGTTCGACCATGGGCTTCTCGGTCGAGACGTTCGGCTTCTACGCACTCCTCATCCCCCTGATGACGGCTCTCGGTTACGACCGCATGGTCGCGGCGACGATGATCATCCTCGGCGCACTCGTCGGCAACATGGCGTCGACGGTCAACCCGTTCTCGATCGGCGTCGCGTCAGGTGAAGCCGGCGTCTCCATCGGCGACGGCATCGTCCTGCGCGTGATCCTGTGGATCGTATTGACCGCAGTGGCAGTGGTATTCGTACTCCGCTACGCCGCCAAGGTGAAGAAGGACCCGGCCACCTCGCTCGTCGGATTCGACATCGACGACGAGGACGAAGAGGAAGCGCCGCCACCGGTCGACATCGACAGCAAGCTGACCGGAATTCAGAAACTGGTCCTCGTCATCACCGGACTCACCTTCGGTTTGATGATCTTCTCCGTTATCCCGTGGTCGAGCATCTTCGGCGGTACCACCGGACCCGCCGAGTACGACGCGTACCACGTCACCGCCACCGAGCCATACTGGTTCGAATTGAACTGGTGGTTCCCGCAACTGGCGATGCTGTTCATCCTCGCGGCCGTCCTCGTCGGCATCGTCGCCAAGATGGGTGAGAAGAAGACCGTCTCACTGATCACCCGTGGCGCCGGCGACATGGTCGGGCCCGCCATTGTCATCCTGCTCGCTCGCGGCGTCTCCGTCATCATGACCAACACCGAAACCCTCGACACCATCCTCAATGCGATGGAGCAGTTGGTCTCCGGCGCGTCCGCGGGTGTGTTCGCGATCCTCGTGATGCTCGTCAACATTCCGCTGGCATTCCTGATTCCGTCCAGCTCCGGACACGCCACCCTCGCGATGCCGTTGTTGGCACCACTGGGCGATTTTGCCGGGGTCAGTAGATCTTTGGTGATCACGGCCTTCCAGATGGGCCACGGCCTGATGCTGATGGTTGCACCCACCAACGTCGTCGTTGTCGGTGGACTCGCGATGGCAAAAGTCGGCTACGACAAGTTCCTGCGCTTCGTGTGGCCACTGTTGTTGATCAACTTCGTGATCGTGGTTGTCGTGATCGGCGCCGCCGCGGTTCTCGAGTAGCAACGGGTCAGGCGTGGTCGGCGCTGCGAGCTGCCTCCTCGAGGCGGTCTCGATACCCGGCCCACCACGCCTGATCACCCGGTGCCACGTTGGCGTTGTCGGATCGCAGACCTGCAGCACCGTCGATCATTTCGCGCACGATGTCGGCGTGGCCGACATGACGGTGAATTTCCGTGACGACGTGCACGAGTACCTGGTGCAAGGTGACCTCGCGACGCTCCGGCGGCCACGTCTTCACCTCACCCGGGGCATCCAAATCGAGATCACTGATCGTGGCATCCGAAAATGCCCACGTGCGACGATACGTTTCGAGTATGTAATCCCTGGATTCGTCTGCGCGGGCCCACATATCGACATTGGGCTCGTCCGAACGCAACCACTGCGGCAGGTCAGGCACCCGGCGTCCGAACACCGGGCCGAAGTACCCGAGTTCTACGCCGATCATGTGCTTGACCAATCCCAGCAGGTTGGTGCCGGTGGGCGTCATCGGCCGCCGGATATTGTACTCCGACAGTCCTTCGAGCTTCCAGAGCAAGGCGTCCCGAGCCGACTGAAGGTAGCGCTGCAGATCGTTCTTGTCGTGCGCACTTGTCATGCCTGTCAGTGTTGCACCGACACCCGCTCTCCCGTGAGATAGTGAGCAGGAGAGCTGATTTCCCCTATATCAACTACCCCTACATCAACTACCGAGTGGAGTGAGCAGTTGACCGCGGTCGAAGATCTGACCGAAGTGGCGTCGCGCGCCCTGGCAGCCGAAACCGAGGTGCGTTCGGTCCGATGGCAAAGCCGAACGGCGGTCGAGAAGGCGGCGATCGCTGCCCGGAATTTGTTGGACAAGGATCGAGCGGCGCTGAGCCAACCGACGTACAGCGGACTCTCGCCGTCACCGCACATGGCCCGCCAACTCGAACTGATCACCCGCCTTCAGCCACCGCTACCCGCCGACGCCAGCATCGGCGCTGCAGCTCAAGCCGAAGCCGATGCGGTAGCGGCGGTCACCACTGCCCGGATTGCGCTCGAAGCAGCGCATCTCGCAGTTCTCGAAGCTCGTGTCGCCGCACTCGATGCCGGCGACAGCGACGACGTTGCCGCCGCCATCCGCGGCTACGTTCCGCTCGCAGCCGGAAACCCCGCGGTGCGGCATCTGCAGGATCTCAGCAGCCGTATTCGCGAGGAATTCCGACACGTATTCAACGGGAAACCTCGATCCATTGCGTTCCGCCTGGGATTGAGCCTCGGGCTCGGGTTCGCGTACCTCGCGTTCATCCGATTCTTCCAGTGGGACAGCAAGGAAGACCGCCTGCCCTACCTGGCTCTGTATGCCCTGTCGGGCGTCATCGGCAGTGTTGTCTGCACCAATGCTCTGAGCTTCGACGCCGGCCGAGTGCGCGCCGCACTGTCCGGCGGCACCCGCCTGTGGCACGTGCTGGTCGCCAAGAACATCGTGATGCTGATCCTCGTCGGTGCCGCCGGCTTCGTTCTCAGCGTCGTTCTGTCATGGCGAGCCGGAGACAGCACCGAATTGCTGAAAGCCTGCGGCCAGGTTCTGACGATGATCCTGCTGTGGCTCGGAGTCGCCAACGTCATGTCGGTGAGCTTGCCGTTGCGCGCCGAACCGATTCTCCAACGTCGCTACGACGGTACGTGGAAACCCTTCATGCTCTCCTTCGCCATCTCGTACGGTGTCGGATTGGTCGTCAATCTCATGCTGTACTGGCGCGTTTGGGCCAAGACGACGCTCCTCGAGCAGATGGGCGGGCCGTGGATTCCGGTGCTCATGCTGGTTGCGAGTGCCGCCGCGACGTGGTTACTCCTGACGGTACTGGCGGTGCTGCTCGCCGAGCAGCCACGGTTCCGGCGCGCGTTGCAGCGCGAGATGATCGTCTACCGCGGCACTGACGAAACCGTGAAAGCGTAGAAACCAGACAGTCGGACTATCGTTGCAGATGATCATTTCACCAGGCCGGAACACCGGCCTCGAAGAAGGAACAAGAGACCTGATGGCCAGTCAAGACCAGTTCGGTCCTATCGAATATGTTGCCGTCGAGTTCCCCGACGGCACAGTAACTGCCGATGGTTTCGAGCAGTTGCTCGAGACCGTCGACAACGGAACCATCCGCATTCTCGATCTCGAGTTTGTTGTCAAAGCTGCGGACAACTCGCTGCGCGTGGTTCCGGCATCCACATTCGACCTCGCAGATTTTGATCTGTCCCAGTTCGACGGTGCCGCATCCGGCCTGCTCGACGCCGGCGACATCGCTGCCGTGGGCGAGGATATCGCGGCCGGAAGTGTTGCAGCGGTTCTCGTCTACGAGGAGCTAGCTGTGCTCCCCGTTCTGGATGCATGGGTTCGCAGCGGTGCCCGAGTAATCACCAAAGGTCACATTTCACTCGACGAGCTGGAATCAGCATTGAACGAGACGGAGAACAACGAATGAGCTTCTTGAGGCGGGCCAGCCGCGTAGCTGTCGCGAGCTCCATCCACGGAAATGTTCAGCGCCGCCAGCGAACTCGCTGGGCCGCCGAAGACCAGGCCAAGGCGGCACAGGCAGCACAAGCTGCTCCGCCGATTCCGGATCTACCGCCACTGCCGCCCCAGACTGCACCCGCGCCGTCGATGGACGCGAAGATCGAACAGCTCACCAAACTCGGTGAGCTCAAAGCTGCCGGCGTTCTCACCGACGCCGAGTTCGACTCCCAGAAGGCCCGGATTCTCGGGAACTGAGCGACATCGTGCTCATCCCCGCCAATTGCAGGGATGAGCACTGCACGTCAGGAGTGCAGGAGGCGGGCAACCTCGGCAGCCCCGTCGATCGACGCCAGTTCACCGGCAAACCACGCCTCGGGAACCGCAAAAAATCGAGTCCGACAGCGCAGCCGGAGTGCCCGCAAACGCCGCGCGAGCCGCATCCAGCGTCGGTTGCCTACTCGACTCGGTGGAGTAGACGACCAAGATCGCCTGCGGCAACTTCGCGAGTACCGACTCGGTGGCCACCTGGCCGAAGTACTTGCCGTCGGGTAAGTCGTTCTCGAAGAGATTGCTACCGCCGGCCGCGTCGAGCACGCTGCTGTACAGGCCCCTCGCCAATGCGTACGACTGTCCCTCTGAGACCTGAACCATAACCGTGGGGACAGGCACCTTTCCGGCAAGGGATGCCTCGGTTGCTGCCAGCGACTTCTTGCCATCTGCCAGGAGGGTTGCTGCCTCGTCGGCGGTTCCGGTGAGGGCACCGAGTCCGTCGACGTCGGACCAGACATCGTCGATCCGTCCTTCGGTGACTGCCTTGTGGCAGTAGCCGCTGTTCACGAAGATCGGGATACCGAGGTCCTGCAGTTCGTCCATCGTCTGCAACCGGTCACCGTCGAACCAATACTCCCCGTCGGAGACGATCAGATCTGGACGCGCGTCGAGCAAGGCTTCCCTCGAAGGAACTCCGGAACTCAGTACCGGCACGGCCGCGTACTCCTGCGCAAGGTTCGGACTGGGCGGCGAGAGATCGGTATTGGATTGTCCGACAATGCGGTCGGCAGCACCCAGCTGAATCAGCAGTTCGGTCATCGACGGATACAGCGAGACAATTCTTTCCGCCGTATGGGGCAACACGATCTCCCGATCGCAATTGGAAACCGTGATCGCGTCGGATGACGCAGTGGCGGAATCCACCGAGGAGTTTGCGCAAGCGGTCAGCGCGGCTGTAGCGGCGACGGCCGAGCACCACAGTGCGGCAGTACCTATCGAAGTCTTCATGACACTGCTTCTTTCGTCTGTGTGAGTGAAGGGGCGAACGAGAGCAACGGACGCCCCGTCAACGGGTGCGTGCCGAGATGGACCTGAACACCGAATACCTCGGACAACAGGTCCGCGGTGAGCACCTCGGCCGTGGGTCCGGAAGCGACGACGGTTCCGCCCGCGAGCAGACACACGAAGTCGCAATACGCCGCGGCCAAAGCGAGTTCGTGGATAGCGACCACCGTCGTGGTACCGAGTTCGACTACCAACTCCATCAATTCGAGTTGAGCGCGGATATCAAGATGGTTGGTCGGTTCATCCAGCACCAGCACCGAAGGCTGCTGAGCAATCGCCCTGGCCAACATCACCCGTTGCTTCTCACCGCCAGACAACTCGGCGAAGAGCCGTGATCCGAAGCCGTACATTCCTGTTCGCACGAGTGCCCCGGTTACGATGTCCCGGTCGATCTCACCGAGTCGGGAGAACGCGCTGTGGTGTGGAGTCCGGCCGGTCGCGACTACCTCTCGAACGCTGAATGAAAAATCCGAGGAATGTTCTTGTCCCACAACGCCGATAATTCGTGCTGAAGATCGGGGCGAGAGATCGCTCCACACGTTTACCTCGTCCACCTTCACGATTCCGCTTCGCGGTTTACTCCCGCGGTACAACGCACGCAGCAGTGAGGACTTCCCACTTCCGTTCGGTCCGACGAGTCCGACTACGCTTCCGGCCGGCACTTCGAGATCAACCCCCGCAACTACCAGGCGCCCACCTCTTTCCACGTGAATACCGCTGGCCGACAACCTCATGACCGCGCACCTCCGTCCCGTCGAAGCAGCCAAAGGAAGAATGGGGCGCCCAATCCGGCAGTGATGATTCCGAGCGGCAATTCGTTGGGAGCATCCACCATGCGAGCCGCAAGATCGACGGCTACCAGGAACGCCGCCCCCACGAGCGCCGTGGCCGGGAGAAGCCTACGGTGATCCGATCCGACAAGAAGGCGCACTGCGTGTGGCACGAGCAAACCCACGAAACCGATTCCACCGGCAACGGATACGACCACCGCAGTCAGCAACGACGCGATCGCGAGCAGAAGTAGACGCGTTCGGCGCACGTCTACACCTACCGACTGAGCACTCTCGTCTCCCATCGCCAAGGCGTTGAGGTGTCGCGATTGGGTCAACAGCACCGCACCACAGAGCGCGATCACGGCCGCGGGTACACCCAGGTCCGACCAACTGGCCCCGCTCACCGAACCGAGCAACCAGAAGAGCACTCCCGAAAGCTGACTCGGGTCGGCGCGCAGTTGAACGAAACTTGTTGCAGCCGAGAGTAGATAACCGATAGCGACGCCAGCCAAGACCATGCGCAGTGGAACAAGCATCCCCTCGCGTCGTCCCAAAATCAGGACGGCGATCAAGGAGACCATGGCCCCCAAGAAGGCCGCGGCCGGAACACCGAGCGAGAGTCCCGTACCGATGCCGGTCGTCATGATCAGCACAGCGCCGAAGGAAGCCCCTGAACCGACACCCATAATGTACGGATCCGCAATCGGGTTGCGCACCAACGCTTGTAGAACGGCCCCGGCCAGTGACAACCCCGCGCCGGCCAGCGCCGCAATCAGAACGCGTGGAACCCGCAGTCCCCAGACGATCCGATCGAGCAGCGGATCGACGGGCGGACCACCGATGCGCGCACGAAGCACCGCGAAGACATCACCGAACGATACCGACGCGGCGCCCGACCACACCGCGACGACGGAGACCACGGCGAGAAAAACAGCCGTGGCCACGAGAAATGGGACGTACCCCCGAGAGTCGACGGGATGCGGACGCGGCGGCGTGCGCGGCGGCGCTTCGCTGGTCAGCGTCATCGCACTCCTTCAGTCATCGAGGTACGTGGTCATGGACACCCGAATCTAACCATAACGACAGTCGTTTTCATTAATAGTGAAGTGTTTATCTATGCGGATACGGATCGGTGCGCAAGGCGCCCAACCACGCAAACAACGCCGAGACCAGCGCACACGCAGATACAACGAGGTACGCCACACCAACGTCCCAGCGGCCCGCAACAGCTCCGACAACCAATGCACCTACCGGCGAACCACCCCAGGCCACCATCCTCGCCGTCGTATTCACGCGCCCCTGAAGATGATCGGGAGTCAGGCGCTGACGTGCCCCGATGCCATTGAGGATGGTGACCGTCGCACAACCCGAATAAGCGGCCAGCGAAGCAATCGCAACTGCGGCATTCTCGGTGGTCGCCACCACGAGCAACACCACCGGGGCAATAGTCAACGCGCCGATGGTGATCGCCCCGACCGGCCACCGCGCCGGTAGGCGTGGGAGCACGACAGCACCGACCACACCACCGACGGAGACGGCCGTCCACAGCGCGCCGATTGCCGGACTCGACGTCGAAATCCCCAATCTCTCGGACGCGTAGACGACCAGGAGAGCCGTAACAGCGCCCTGCGTCAGAGAATTCATGAAACCGATGCCGGCCAAGGCTCGCAGCAGCGGCGAGTGCCAGAGGAAGGCGAGCCCCTCACGGACGTCTCGGGCAATTCCGGATTCCGGCTTCTTCTGCGCCACAGGGGTGACCGAGAACGATACTCCGATCGACGCCATGGCAAGTCCGGCCAACACATAGGCCAGCGCGTCTGCGCCCAGTGCGTAGGCGGGGCCGATCGACGCCACGAGCACTCCGGCAATCGCCGGGAACGCCACGTCGATCAGGGTGGCGGCCGTCCACAGCGCACTGTTGGCCGATTGGATCCCCTGCCGACCCACCAGAGCAGGCAATGTCCCGAATGCGGCGGCGTCGAACCACACGAAACATGTTCCGATGCAGATCGATACGCCGACGGCATGCCACGCCGTCAGCACGCCGAGCGCCTGTGCGGCAGGAATGCTCGCCAAGGCGATCGCCGCGACGGCTTGCGCACACAAGATGACGGTACGGCGGTTGACTCGATCCGCCACAGCCCCCGCCACCAAACCGAACACGAGATAGGGCAGGACGGTTCCGGCGGCAGAGAGCGACGTGAGGAACGGTGATCGACTGATGTCGTACACCAGAACAGGCATCGCTACGCCTGTGACCGCGGCACCCGCAACTGCAACGGTGCGGGCAGCGAAGAACAGCCGAAATGATCTGTCTCGAAATACATGTGGGTGCGTGTCAGAGGTATGCACAGTGACATAGTAATGGAAATCATTTCCATTACTATGTCTTCCGGACCTCCAATGCGGGAACAGCCGATTGCAGCGACTCCACGGATTCCAACGAATGAAGCCACGTCGGCCGCACAATCGGCGATTGCCGGATTACGTTCACGGCACGTGCAGCAATCATTGCTGTCGCCACTGATTGGCCTCGACCCGTTGCCCACAATGTCGGCCCAGTTTCAGTTCGGGCCATGGCAATCCAGCGATCCGAACCCCACATCTTCTTGGGTACCACTTTCTGCAAAGGCGGGGCCCATGTCATCGCAGCCAAACCGAGCGTCGCCGCCGACGTATCCAGACGCAAGTAGGTTCTCACCGGCACACCGAGATCACGCGTCAAAGCGTGTTGATCGGAGAAGTCCGCGCGCACGGCCGGACCCTTGCGGTAGCCGGGCACCTCGGCCGGGACGTCGAAGACTTTCATTCCGGTGTAGTTGCGGACAAGTTCACCGCTCGGATCCCGAAACCGGGTACCCAGCATTCCGTACGTCCACGCCGTGGCCGCGGGGCCGTGAAGTTCGCCGCCGCCAAGACCCACCATGATGTCCACCGCACCGCTGCCGAGTCGATGTGCTTCCACTGCAAGAACACTGGTCAATCCCGGCGCCAATCCGACACCCAGCAGCACGGGGCCGTCGACTTTTTCCAATGCATCGCAATACGACGACGTTGCGGTGACATCCACAAAAGTGGCTCCACTGCGCACTGCCTGCTGCGCCAACCGGATGTCTTCGAATCCTGATGCGTTGACCACTACGTCGTAGCCCGACACGGCCCGAGTGTAGGTGCCGAGGTCAGTCAGATCGACGGCCACGTCAGCCCGAGCGGCGTTGCGCCCCGCGGAGAACGCGGACACCGTGGAGTCTGTGCTGAACTGCTCCATCAGTGGAATCCCCACTGCGCCATAACCGCCGAGAACCAGCACCTTCATGTTTGTTACCCTCCAAGTCGCTAGAGCTTCACTCTAGAGCTAAACTTCAGTCCATGGTGGGGGTAGAAAAAGTGGCAGATGTGTCCGCGCGATCCAAGATCATCGAAGCAGCACGACGCGTCTTCGTAAATCCTGGTTATGCGGCAGCGACCATCAAGCAGCTGGCCGAGGCGGCCAACGTTTCCGTGCAAAGCGTGTACTTCGTGTTCGGCAACAAACCGAGCGTGCTGTCGGCACTACTGGATGTCGCGGTAGCCGGTGACGAAGCCCGCGTGAGCACTCTGGACCGGCCGTGGGTGGCGGCCGCACTCGGCGCCCCGCATCCGCTGGGGCAACTGCGCATTCAGATTCACCATGCTCGGCTGATTCTCGAACGAACCGCAGATATCCTGCTGGCCTTGCGGGCTGCCGCCTCCGCGGACGAGGACGCAGCATTGCTGTGGCAAACCAATCTCGCTCAGCGGCGAACCGTGCAGCAGCACCTCATGATCGGGCTCGTGGAGAAAGATCCGTCGGTCGATCTCGAGACCGCGATCAACGTCGCGCTCACTTTGACGAGTGCCGAAACCTACACCGATCTCGTCGTCGAGTCGGGGTGGACCGGAGAGCAATACGAGGAATGGGTGGTCGGCACACTCGCCTCCACTCTCGGCCTGGACCAGGCGAAGAAGTCCAGGCCGCGCCGCGGGTGAGCTCAGGCTTTAGGTTTGTCGAGGGTGTGACGCGGGTTGTTCCACAGTCGCTCTGTCAGGTCGTGGAAAACTGCCAGAGTGATCGTGTCGTCGTCACGGCGAAGCAACGATTGACTGACAGTCGCGCGAACCAAAGTGCTGTCGGCGTGAACAAATTCCTTGATCGAACCCGGCTCGGAACTCAACTCGCGGTGAGCCTGCTCCGCGCTGACGTCGTCGGCGTCCTTGTCGTACAGGATGTCCTGCAGACGCAGTGCCGCGACGGCTTTCTTCGGGTAACCGAGCATGTCGGCAAAGGACGGGTTGGCAAAAACAATGCTGCCGTCACGGTGTACGGCCACCACCGGAACCGGCAACCTGTCCAGCAGGATCAACGGCGGCATCTGCTCGAGATCTGCGATCGGTGATTGCGTCGGCGGCGCAACATTGCGGCGGCGTTCCATAACACGTCCTCTCATGTTGCCCAGTCGCAACAGTCTAGCGTCCCAGCAAATCGTCGGTTGACTTCCGGTTCGAGAGTTTCGACGGTCACTGGAGACCACGCCCCCGCAGTCAGGCCGCGAATGCCTCCCGATCGACTGTCAAGGATCCATCAACCACACGATAGACATTATCCATCCGATGCAGGTGTCCGCGGTCGTGTGTCACGAGAAGAGTTGCAGCATTGTGTTCTCGCACGACTCCGATGATCAAATCCATGACCGCCGCGCCGCGCTCCTGATCGAGCGCGCTCGTCGGCTCGTCCACCACCAACAGCTGCGGATCGTTCATCAAGGCGCGCGCGAGATTCACCCGCTGACGCTGACCACCGGACAGTTGCCCTGGCCGCTTCCCGCTGTGATCTGCCAATCCAACCGCATCGAGCAAATCCATCGCTTTCTCTTTCGCAGCTTTACGACGCGCCCGCGACGTGAACACGGACTGCCCCAGATGCGCCATCACCTCGAGCTGTTCGAGTGCGGTCAACGACGACACCAGATTGGACTGCTGGAACACGATGCCGATGGACGTGCGTCGAAGCTCGGACGCGTCCCGGCGACTGAGTGTCGCAAGATCCGTGGCCTCGCCGCCGGTACGCAGGTACACGTGGCCGGAGTCCGGCCGAATAAGCGTCGACGCCACCGCGAGCAGGCTGGACTTGCCCGAACCCGACGGGCCGGTGATCGCGGCAATCTCCCCGCGATCAAGCCGCAAGGACACGTCATCGAGGGCTGTGACGCGGGATTGTCCGTCAGGGAACGTGAGGTTGACGTTTTGGATGTCGAGAACGGTGCTTCCGGCTGCAGAGGTCATCGCGAACTCCCTAGTGCTGTGAGCGGATCAGTGGTGAAGAGGAATCGAAGAGCAAACGCGGCGCCGAGCAGGCCAAGCCCGATGAGCGCCACTGCGGGCGTCAGAGTCGTCGACGCGTCCAGGACGAACGGCATCGAATCACCGATCACCGAGCCGGCGATGGCGGTCAAGCCGATTCCCAGTGACACTCCGACGACCAGCACGATGAACGCCTGGCCAAGGGCGTCGCGGACCAAGGAACCCGATGTGGCGCCGAGCGCTTTCAACGTTGCGATATCCGGCATGCGCTGGATCGTCCACACCGTGAAGAAAGCTCCGATCACGAGAGCCGAGATCGCCAGAAGCATCACTGTCATCAAGGTCAACGACCCGTTCTCGGACTTGTACGACCCGATGGCATCGAGCGAGCCGGTCACCGTCGTCGACGTGGTTGCTGCCGCGTCGTTGATCGACGACGCATCCGATGTTCCGGATACAGCGAGGATGGTTGCCACCCCGCCGCGCGGATTCAGATCCTGCCAATCCGCGAGGGTCATCCAGACGACGGGAGTGTGGCTGTACCAGTCGTCGCCGCGAACTGCGCTGACCGTGAACTCCCCGGATCCGACACTGACTCGGTCCCCGGAAGCTGCGCCCAGGTCACGAGCTGCGCCTTCACTGAGGACCACCGTTCCGGGGGCAGCCGGTGTCAGATCACCGAAACCGCCGTCAGCGCCGAACAGCGCCACCGACTTCTGATTCGAGCCCACCACACCGGCTTTACCGCGGCCGATGCCAACAGGATCCACAGTCTGGGCGCCTGCCGTCCAGGCTGCGAGTTGATCAGCGGTGAGTGCCGATTCGTCGAACGACGCACCAGCCCCGGTATCGGCGAACACGACGGTATCCGCCTTCATCGATTCGATGGCAGAAACATTCTGATGACGCAGCCCGGCGGTCAAACCGCTGAGAAAACTGACCAGAAGTGCAACCAACAGAACCACCGTCGAGATCAGCGCGAAACGACCCCGCGCTGCCCGTAAGTCCCTCATTGCGACAAACACTGTGAATTCCTTTCCTGTGCTTGCCTCTACACTCCCGCTGATACACGCACTTTCCATCGCACCTCGGACGGACATCGCGACCAACCGAAGTACGATCCCCGATTACAACTTTTGATGGATGGCCAGGCGCCGAACCTGGTTAAGCTGGGCGAGATGCACCGATCACCGCTCACACCCGTCTTTGCCGGCCTCCAACTCGGCCTGCACATACTGGTTGTTGCGCTGGCCGGCGTCGTTTTCCTGAGGGCGATCGTCGACGAAACAGCGGCGACGCCGTACATCATCGTCCTGACGGTGATCTTCACCGCGATCTACCTGTTCGGCGTGCTCAAGCGCCTACGCGGAAAAACCGCGCGCTGGTGGCTCGGCTTGCTGACATTGGTGTGGATAGTGCTGATGGCGTTGTCCGCCGAGGCCGCCTACCTCGTTTTCGGTCTGTTCTTCCTCTACGTTCACCTGCTACGACGCCCATGGAGCCTGGTTGCGGTAGTGAGCGCGACTGCGGTCGCGGTGGTCGGAACGGGTCTGCACCGGGGATGGTCCATCGCGGGGGCAATCGGTCCGATGATCGGCGCCGCTGTCGCGGTTGCCATCGGATTCGGCTATCAAGCGCTGTACCGGGAAGCCGCCGAGCGCGGTCGTCTGATCGACGAGTTGATGAACACCCGTGAGGAATTGGCGTCGACGTCACGAGATGCCGGCAAGCTTGCCGAACGCGAGCGACTGGCCGCCGAAATTCACGACACTGTTGCACAAGGCCTTTCGAGCATCCAGATGCTGCTGCATGCAGCAGAACGCGCCGATCCGAACAGTCCCGCCGTGCGTCAGATCAGCCTTGCGCGCGAAACCGCAGCAGACAGCCTTGCCGAAACCCGGCAACTGATAGCGGAATTGACACCAGCGGCACTCGACGGTCAGTCACTCTCCGACGCCCTCGGCCGAATCTGCGAACGCGCGTCCAGCGCTCACCTCGAAGCCCGCTCCGTAGTCGAAGGCGAACCGATCGCACTTCCGATGCCACTCGAGGCAACCCTCGTCCGGATCGCTCAGGGAGCGGTGGCAAATGTTTTGCGCCACGCCCACGCCACTCGAATGGCCGTGACACTCACGTATTCCACGGACACCGTCAGCCTCGACATCGTCGACAACGGTGTCGGCTTCGACATCTCGGTCCTTGACCACGGGCCCGCCGAATCTTTTGGACTCAACGCGATTCGGCGACGCGTCCAATTGCAGGGCGGCACCTTCGACATCGAGTCGGAACCAGGGCACACTGCAGTCACCGTGACCTTCCCCCTCGAGATCGGCGACGAATGATCCGTTTACTCCTGGCCGACGACCACGCCATCGTGCGAGCCGGCCTGCGCGCTCTTCTCGAGAGCGAACCCGACATCGAAGTGATCGGCGAAGCAGGAACCGCCGAAGAGGCCATCGCATTCTGCGCGACCACACCAGTCGACTTGGTACTCATGGATTTACGGTTCGGGCCCGGAAAATCCGGAGTCGACGCCACCCGAGCTGTCTGCGCATTGCCGCACCCACCACACGTTCTCGTGGTGACTAATTACGACACCGATGCGGATATCCTCAGCGCCGTCGAAGCCGGAGCCAGCGGATACCTACTCAAGGACACTCCGCCACCAGAACTCCTTGCGGCCGTGCGCTCGGCCGCTGCGGGTGACAGCGTGCTCTCGCCCGCAATCGCATCCAAGTTGATGACCCGCGTCAGAAAACCCGAAACCAGCCTCAGCCCAAGAGAAATCGAGGTTCTGAAGCTGGTGGCGGCCGGAAAATCGAACCGTGAAATCGGCAAGGAATTGTTCCTCAGCGAGACCACGGTGAAATCTCACCTGGTCCATATTTTCGGCAAGCTGGGTGTGAAGTCACGAACCTCTGCCGTCGCGCGGGCACGGGAGTTGGGCTCGATCTAACCTGTCCGATATGCACCTTGAATCGAATGAATGTTCGAGTATAATTGGGGTCACGGGTGGGGAGGCCTTGATGACCATAGTTAGCGATTCAATTGCGGTGGGGGATGTTGTAGCCGGTTCGGCTGTGGGTGTGCGCGGCAGGTTGTGGCGGTTACGTCCGGCCGAGGTTCGCGATGTTGCAGTGTCGGTGTCCGCGGAAATTCTTCGGTTGGAAGCGATTCGAGTTGCCGCGGTCGACGAGCCGGCACTCAATCCGGACGAGCAGGTGCTCTGCTACCGCGGTGTGGGTCGGTGGTTGGCGGCCAATACAATGCTGCAGAACTCGGCCGGCAACAAGATCGCTGCCCTCGGTGCCGCACTGCGATCGTTCCCCGATATTGCTGCGCAGTTCGAGGCCGGTGATCTCTCGCTCGACCATGCGGCATTGATCGCCGCGTTCTGTAAATCCCCGCCAAAAGGGATGCCGGACATCGCGTTAATGCCAAGTATGAAAACCCTTCTCGCCGCCGCATCCGGAGTAGAGGCTACGACTGTCAAGGTGCGGTATGCGATTGCGGTTCTGGAGCGGATTTTCGAATCCGACGAGCCCCCGCCCGGTGAGGATAATGATCTGAATGTGTTGCGGATCGCGCCGACGCTGAATGGTCGGGTCATCATCAAGGGCGATTTCGATGCACTCACCGGCGAGATGCTGTTATCGGCGCTGTCGGGGTTGTCGATGCCGAAACCGGCTGCGGACGGGATGCCGGATGCGCGGCCGGCAGCTAAACGCACCGCCGATGCGTTCGCAGAACTCATCCGCCGATATCTCGATAACGCTGTCACCGGTGTGGATGGTGGTCAGCGTCCGCATGTGAATGTGCACATTACTGCGAAAGACCTTGCGGAGCATCGCGAATGCGTCACCACACAGGCTGACAACGATGAACCCGATTTCGAGGATCTCGATGTCGGGTACATGCCGTGGATGGGGCCGCTCAGCGTCAGTAAAACCCGGATGCTGGCGTGTGACTGCATGCTCTCGACCGTTCTGATGGACGGCAAAGGCGCACCGCTGGATGCGACCCCACTCAAACGCCTCGTCACAGCCGAACAACGCATCGCGTTGATCGCCCGAGACAAAGGCTGTGCCTTCCCCAACTGCGATGCCGTACCGGCGTGGTGCGACGCGCACCATATAAAACCGTGGTCAACGGGCGGTTTGACGGTCATGGACAACCTCACGTTGCTCTGTCGGAGTCACCACACGTTGATGCACAGCACCAGTGGGTTCCGCGGTATCTGGAAAATCAAGATGGGCGATGATCACAAACCCTGGTTCATCCCACCGTCGGCGATCGACCCGAAACAACGACGCCGACGCTCCACCACCCGCCAAGGCCCCGTCCACCGAGACTGAATCCGATAGGCGCCGGACTGTGTCCTCCTTGCGACAGCATCTGTCCCCACATCGACAGGCCGAAACCGTATGGTCGACGCATGTCTTTCTGCGAGCCTGCCCGCGTCGTATCCGTGCTGTCCTTGACCCCCCACATGCGACGGATCAGCATCGAAGCAGAAGGTGACTGGCATTGGCCGACCGGCGGGCAGGGAGACGAGCGAATCGACCTCGCCTTTCCGAAACCCGGTGAGACAGAAGCCAACTACGAGTTCTTCAACAATCCCGACTACGGCAAGGCCGACCTCGGAACCGAACCGCCGTGGCGGCACTACACAGTGCGCAAAGTGCACGACGGTGGTCGACGTCTCGACATCGACTTCGTCGTGCACCCTGGCGGTATTGCTGCGGATTGGGCTTTGCGCGCGCAACCCGGACACCTACTCGGTGTCTTCTGGTCAGATAGTTCGCGCTCCCATTACCAAGCTCCCGCAGGCCCCCGCTGGCAACTGCTCGTCGCAGACGCAACGGGTCTCCCGGGTCTGGGCAGAATTGTCGAAGAACTCCGTGAAGGCGATGTCGCGCACGCGATCATCGAGGTCGAATCGGAAGAGGATCGACAGGAATTAGTCACTCGCGGCGAAGTCACATACACGTGGCTCACGGGGAGTGGTCTCGGAAAGGCGCCGAGCGCACTTTTCGATGCTGTGGAGAAGGTGGAGTTCCCAGACTCCGATTCAGAGAATACCTACGCCTGGGTGGCGTGCGAGAGCGCAACAAGCCGTCGAATTCGTAAGCATCTGAGGGAAGTTCGTGGAATCGCCCGCGACAAGCACAATGTTGTCGGGTACTGGAGAGAAGGCGCCGACGGTCACGTGTCCGGCATGAACAGCGAGGACGTTACCGTCGGCGCCTGAGCGCGGTGATCACTCTGCTGAAGTCTCGGCAGGATTTTCGGTGGACTCACCGGTTACCTCTTCAGCGGGCGCTTCAGCCGGCTTCTGGGCCAGCAGTTCGAACAGCGCGCGCCGCGCTTCGGCGAGAATCGCCTCAGCCTGAGCTACCTGCTCGGGTGTTCCGCCAGTGGCTACCGCAACTACGGCGCCTCGAAGGAGGCCCGTCTCGGTGCGAAGTGCTGCACTTGCCTCGGTGAACTCCGGGCGACCACCACGGCCTCCGCGTCCTCCAAATCCACCACGGCTTCCGCGGCCACCGAATTCTCCGCGGCCTTCGGAGCCGCCGTGACCTCGACGATCAGGGCCACCACGGCCGCGTCGGCCTTCGGGATTTCCGCCGCGTCGGCGTTCAGATCGGCCTTCGGGGCTTCCTTCAGGCCAGCCTTCTGGGCGACCTCCAAATTGACCTTCGAAGCGGCCTTCACCGAATCCGCGGCGCTGTCCACGTCCGCCGCCTTCGCGACGTTCTTGCATTTCTGGGTTGTTGTATGGGGCGTACATGTTGTCCTCCTGGACTGTCTGTGTTTGTTTGACGTATCGACGATATATCGTCAATAGATCGAACGCAAGGGTTTGAAGAAAAATTCCCGGAGACGCCAAAGCGGGGCAGCACTCGTGTCGAGTGCTGCCCCGTTATCTACCGTGTCTTACTTTCCGAGATGCGCCGACTGCTCGAGATGCATCTTGATTCGCGCCAGGGTGGTGTCGATCCCGGCCTGGATGATCTGATCGCGGTCGCGGCCGAGAACTCCGCTACCGGACAGGATCCGCACATACAGGGGTGCCGTCGCAAAGATTTCACGAGTCTCGGTGAGCAGAGTTCCCGTTCCCGACGGCTCCACGAGAAAGCTCCATCGCGCCTTCGACTCGTCCACTTCGAAGGAGAACTTCTGCCCACCAACAACTTCGGTGACGGTGCAGTGCGTGCTCCACCGCACCAGACCATGCTTGTTGGTGCCCTTGAATGTTGCACCCACCGTGCCTGGTTTACCGGAAGTCCATGCACCACCGGTATTTTCGGGACTGAAACGACCGATTCCCTCTAGATCGCTGACCAAAGCCCAAACAGCGTCAGGCGCGGCTTCGATGTACGCGCTCGAGCGATCCACTCGCACCCCTACCGGCCCGGAACCCAGGACATGATCTTGATGGCGTGGGGCATGATCTTGGCCCACAACTTGGCCGGAACTCCGCGTGGTCCACCAAGATTCATGACCCTGGTGGTCGCAACTGTCTGCGGTTCGGTGTACTTGATCAGACCTTCGGCACCGTGACGGCGTCCGACGCCCGAGACTCCCATGCCGCCCATCGGCGCAGCGGTGCTGCCCCAAGTGGGGGCGTAACCCTCGTCGACGTTGACGGTTCCGGCGCGCACTCGCGCGGCAATCGCTTCGCCAGCGGCCTTGCTTCCCGCCCACACACTGGCGTTGAGACCGTACTCGGTGTCGTTTGCGGCGGCGATTGCCTCTTCGGCGTCCTTGACGGGGTAGATCGAAACGAGGGGGCCGAAGGTCTCGTCGCGGTAGCACTCCGCGTCCTCGGGCACACCGGTGAGGAGCGTGGGCTCGTAGAACAGCGGTCCGATATCCGGGCGGGCCTTGCCGCCGGCAATGACGGTGGCGCCCTTCACCACGGCGTCGTCGACATGCGAGGAAATGGCCTTGACCTGGGCTTCGGAGACGAGGCTGCCCATCTCGATTCCGAATTCGTACCCGGCGCCGATGTTCATCTTCCTGACGCGGTCACCGAACATCCGGGTGAACTCGGGTGCGATGGACTCTTCGACGTAGATGCGCTCGATGGAAATACACAACTGGCCGGAGTTGGAGAAGCACGCGCGCACAGCTGCGTCGGTGACCTCACGCAGATCTGCCCCGGCAAGAACGATCATCGGGTTCTTGCCACCGAGTTCTGCGGAGAACCCGATGAGGCGACGGCCGGCCTGCTCGCCGAGCAACTGCCCGGTTGCGGTGGAGCCAGTGAACATGAGGTAGTCGGTGTTCTCGACCAGCGTTGTTCCGACAACGCCACCCGGCCCGGGAACTACGGCGAACAGATCGCGGGGAAGACCTGCCTTGTACAGCAATTCGACGCAGGCAAGAGCGCAGTACGGCGTCTGGCTGTCGGGCTTGAGAACAACACCGTTACCGGCGAGGAGCGCGGCAATAGCGTCGGACACCGCCAGCGTCATCGGGTAGTTCCACGGCGAGATGACGCCGACAACACCCTTGGGCTGGTACCGCACAACTGTCTTGGTCAGGCCGGGGAGCATGCCCGATACCCGGCGCGGACGCAGCAGCTTCGGGGCGACGCGCGCGTAGTGGCGTGCCGTCATCGAAATGTCGAGCACTTCTTCCTGCGCAGCCGCACGCGACTTACCGGTCTCGGCCTGAGCCATGTCCATGAGTGCGTCGCGGTTCTCGAGGATGAGGTCGCGGTAGCGATGAAAAATCGCAGCTCGCTCGAGGACGGGACGCTTTGCCCACTCCTTCTGTGCGACGCGGGCTCGAGCGATGGCGGCACGAGCGTCGTCGGCGGTGCCCACGGGGATGGTCGCCAGCTCCTTGCCGGTGAACACCTCGGTGATGGACTTCGTCGGGCGATCGGCAGCGTTGTCGATGGCGATCAGTTCGGCGAGCCGCGAGAAGGTCGCAGCGGACGGAGCTGGCATTTCGGTACCCCTACTGGTGAGTAGTTCTTGGAGTTACGTATAACTTACCTCTTCGGTGGTACCGATCACAGTGCGCCTTTTTGCAATCATCAGAGACATTACGGCGGCAATCGCGCACAGGGCGCCTGCCACGTAGAAAGCCGCGTCGTACGAGCCGATCTGATCGCGGACCAGACCCGCGAGGAATGCCACCAGTCCCGCACCGATCTGGTGCGACGCCAGAACCCAGCCGAACACGATGGGAGCGTCGGCGCCGAAGTGCTGACGGCACAGCGCGACGGTCGGCGGAACCGTCGCCACCCAATCGAGCCCGTAGAAGATGACAAACGCGATCATCGGCGGGTTGACCGTGTTCGCAAGGAGCAACGGCAGGAAGAGCAGCGAGATTCCGCGGAACAGGTAGTAGATGCCGAGCAGTTTGCGTGAATCGACCCGGTCGGTGAACCACCCCGA
This sequence comes from Rhodococcus sp. KBS0724, assembly GCF_005938745.2. Taxonomy (NCBI): domain Bacteria; kingdom Bacillati; phylum Actinomycetota; class Actinomycetes; order Mycobacteriales; family Nocardiaceae; genus Rhodococcus; species Rhodococcus sp. KBS0724. The sequence continues at coordinate 125,219 of NZ_VCBX02000001.1, read as the reverse complement.
CGCGATGGTTCCGACCATGTCGAGAATTCCGATCAACGCCAGCAGAGACGCGGCGGTGGTGATCGGCATGCCGTGATCGTGCGACGCCGGAACGAAGTGCGTACCGACAAGGCCGTTGGTGCTCGCGCCGCAGATCGCAAATGTGCCGGCGAGGAGCCAGAACACCTTGGTCTTCGAAGCCATGACCAGCACGGAAATTGCGCGGCCCCCAGCACCGCCACGCTGATGAACCGGCGCAGCGGGCGCGACGTAATCGGCAGGTGCTCCGTATGGCGTCGTCCCGACGTCCGAGGGGTAGTTACGCAGGAACAGCAGCACAAACGGTACGACGGCCAAGGCTGCAAAGGAGACCGTGAAGGCGACGCTCTTCCAGTCGTAGGTTTCGGCGATCTTTGCCAGAACGGGCAGAAACACCAACTGACCGGCCGCGCCGCCGGCTGTCAGGATGCCGGTGACGAGCCCACGCTTCTCGACAAACCAACGGTCGACGACGGTGGCGACGAAGGCCAGCGCCATCGATCCGGTGCCCAAGCCGACAAAAACGCCCCATAGCAGGATCAGCTGCCAACTCGATGTCATGAAAATCGTCAAACCACTGCCGAGCGAGATCAACGCCAACGCCGAGGTGACAACAGCGCGGATACCGAAGCGCTCCATCAGCGCCGCCGCGAACGGCGAGGTGAGTCCGTACAGGACCAGGTTCACCGACACCGCAGCCGAGATACTGGCACGTGACCAGCCGAAATCCTCGTGCAACGGGTCGATCAGAATGGACGGCGCCGCGCGGAAACTGGCAGCACCGACCAACGCCAGGAAGGCCACGATCGCCACCGACCAGGCACGGTGAAAGCGCGGCGGGCGCACCCGCTGTGCACCCGATTCGGGGAGAGCGATCTCAGAAGTCACAAGAGGATTCTGCTGTACCTCGCCGGTCCGCGACAGTGGCCAGATTGCCAATATATGAAAGAATCAGGCCATGAGCGGACCGCATCGAGTTGTCGTCCTCGCCCTCGACGGCGTCATTCCCTTCGAACTCGGCATCCCGGCGCGCATCTTCGGACGTGCGATCGACGCGCAGGACCAGCCGTTGTACGAGATCCTCACCTGCACCATCGATGGCCGGCCCGTGCGAACGGACGCCGATTTCAGCATCACTGTCGACCACGGCAGTGAACTGCTCGCCACTGCGGACACCGTCGTCATTCCGGCGTCGTACGAACTTGGTCCCGCCTACGAGGACGGCCACCTCTCCCTGGAGTTGGCGGCGGCTTTCGAATACATTCGCCCTGGGACCCGACTCGTGTCGATCTGCACGGGCTCGTACATCCTGGCCGCGGCCGGCCTGCTCGACGGCTTGAGAGCCACCACTCACTGGCGCAACACGGATCACTTCCAGCGCATCTACCCCAAGGTGAAAGTGGACCCCGACGTCCTGTTCGTCGACGAGGGCCACATCCTGACCTCCGCCGGTGTGGCCTCGGGCGTGGACCTGTGCCTACACATCGTGCGGCGCGATCACGGCATGGAAGTGGCGAACACCGTCGCCCGGCGGTGCGTCGTACCGCCGTGGCGTGACGGTGGGCAAGCCCAGTACATTCGGCGCCCACTGGCCGACAAGCCTTCCGAATCTACTGCCGTGGCCCGACATTGGGCACTTGAGCATCTCGGGGAACCGATCACCCTTACGGACCTGGCGAACGGCGCCAACATGAGCGTGCGCACCTTCAGCCGCAGATTCCGCGACGAGGTCGGGACAACCCCGGGCCGTTGGCTCACTGCTCGGCGGATCGATCGCGCCCGCGAACTGCTCGAAGAAACCGATCTCTCGATCGACACGATCGCGGCCCGCTGCGGATTCGGAACCGCCACCTCGATGCGTCAACACCTCAGCGATGCACTCGGCGTCTCACCGAGCACCTACCGTCGCACTTTCCAGGCACCGGGGTAAATCGGGCACTACCGGCAACTATCCTGGAGGTATGGCTGAATCGACCCGCCCGAATTTTTTCCAGTACTGCGGATACCTTCTGGGTAAAACACTCCCCGACAGGTACCAGGATTGGGTTCGCAACGATCTTGTCGGTCCTGGCGCGCAGGTTCGCTACATAGTTCGTTTCACGGTGCCGGCGGCGCTCATCCTCCTGCTGTTTCTTCTGATTCCGGGGCCGATTTGGATTCCCCTCGCCATGATGGCGCTACTCCTCATCCCGCTGGCCTATTTTGTCGTGGCGCTTGGCAACATCTACCGCCGTCACCGCCTTCAGAGCCACGGCCTCGATCCCGAACTGATGAACGAGAAAGCCCAGCGCCGCGCCGATCGCACTCGTGAGGACTACGAGAAGCGTCACGGTCGCTGAGCACGCAGCATCACTCAGCGGAACATCGTCACGGCAGCCTTGGCGAGAACCTTCGGGTCCTTCTCGTAGTGGTGCATCTTGGTGAGCTTGTCTTCCGGGATTCCCAGGAACGTGTAAACCGCCACTTGGGCACAGCGCACCGAATACTGCTCGGTGAAGACCATGTCGAACGGCAATTCGGCGAACTGACTGACGAACGCCAGATTCTTCGAGTGCTTCGGGACGACCAACGGCCGGTCTCCGACTGCTCGCCTGTTGAACAATGCACTGGCATAGGGCATTTAGCTGGGTATCGAGTTGACGACGCTGTCCATGATCTCTTGCCTGCGCTCGGCCAGCCCACCGCTCTCGTCCAGCGCTTCGAGATGCCCGAGCGTCTCTTCCAACATTTCCCGGCCGGTCATCTCGATGAACGGCTTCTTCACGTAGTCGCCGTTTTTGCGCGGGAACAATGCGCGGGAACAGACAGTACCCCCAGAAGACCCCTCCGTTCTCTTTCTGCCCGTGACAGTGCGGCTGGTGGTGCACCACGATCGACAGAAGGACGTTCGAATCGACGAACGTGTTGAGCGCATTTCCGGGAGGTGTGGCCCCGCGAGGTCGAGGACGTTCCTGCCGAACACCCGGCAGTGCGTGAGGCGGCTGTCGTGGGGATCGCCGACGAGTACCGAGGCGAGACCGTGAAGGCGTTTGTCAGCCTCGTTGCAGGCGCTTCCGTCACCCCGGACGACCTCATCGACCACTGCAAGAAACGAATGGCGGCGTACAAGTATCCGCGTTCCGTAGTGCTCGTGGAAGAACTACCCAAAACCGTAACCGGGAAGATTCTGCGTCGGGAACTACGTACAACCACCTGATCACGACGACTCGAGATACCGGTCAGCACGCCCCGGGGTTCACCTCTCCGCCGGCGAGCATTCTTGTCGTGAAGTCCATCGCGTCGTTGTAGGACGCCGCAATCGCCCCGCGGTGATCGGCGCCCTCATAGGTCTTAAACTCGATGTCCGAGCCCTTGGCGCAGTAATCCTTGACCGCACCGGTTGTACTTGCCACCGAGACAAGGACATCCGTGGTTCCCTGCGCGAACAGCGTAGGCACCTTCGGGGTCACCGTGGACAGTTCCTGCTCGTTCAGGTTTGCCGTCAACGCCGTCAGATCTGCACCCTCACGGAAGATCTGAGCGACCGGGACGGTGGGGACGGCACGCACTGCCGCAAGGCACCCCGTCCGAGCAGCCTCGAGAAGCGGCTGAGCCTGATCCGACAGCAAGTCTTCGGGAACTACCGAAGGATCAACTGCCTGGACGCCCAGAAGGATGACCGGAACAAATGGCACTCCCCCGGCCATTGCCTCGTTGCCCGACGCGACCAGTGCCGGAATTTGCGCAGTGCCGTTTCCGGGGGCTATCGATACTGCACCCTTCAGATTCAGCTCCGGAGCCCGATCCTTGCCGATCGCCGATGTAAAGGCCGCTGCCTGCCCACCTTGGCTGTGGCCCATCGCAAACCAGTCCTTGCCTACCTGATCGTCCACCTGCCGAGCGGCTCGAACGATGTCGGTCACGGTGTTGGCTGCGCTGGTCCCGTTCATGTACGGATGCCCACCGGGAGTGCCGAGACCCTCGTAATCGGTTTGGACGACGACGTATCCACTGCTAACCCACTGGTCGAGAGTCTGGTCGACCACCGACAGATAGTCGTGCACCGGACCGGCGGGAGTATCCGCCGACGGTGCACAGGCGTCGGCAACACCGGTTGTGCCGTGCGCCCAACTGATCACCGGCCAACCACCCGCCGGGGCAGGTGTCTTGGGAATCGCGACCACTCCGGACACCAGAATTGGCTCGCCCGACGCACTTTGGGACATGTAGGTGATGCGTTCGTTCTTCGCGGCACTGGGCAGTGCTGCAGATTCGGTGAGGTTGTGCGCGGTGATCAACGTTCCCGGCGACAGTTGTGGTGCCTGCGGGTTCCCGAAGGACAGTGACCCTTCGGCCGACGCCGGGGCAGAAAAGGCCACAACCGATGCCGCCGCACACAGGGCCAGCGCTCCACTGGATACTCGGATCAAACACTTCTTGCGGTCGAGCTTCACGAAAACTCCTCCATGTGATTGAAAGTCAGTTCGGTTGAAGGTCAGTTCGGTTGAAAGTCAGTGCAACGCAACCGTTGCGCCGATCAAGCCTTGCGCCTCGTAGATCTTGGCTGCGACTTCGTCACGCATGGCCACGAACTCGGGGGTAGAACGGATGGCGGTGTCGACAGGTTCGCGGTTGTCACTCTTGAACCACACCTTGCGGTCGTAGATGACCCGACCCGGTCGAGCCCCCATCACAATCACTCGGGTTCCGAGGAAGATCGCCTCCTCCACACTGTGAGTGACGAAGAAGACCGTCTTACGACGCTCACGCCACAGGTCGAGCAGCTCGAGCTGCAACTTCTCACGCGTCATGGCATCGAGTGCACCAAAAGGTTCGTCCATCAAGATAATTCGCGGATCTGTGATGAGAACACGGGCAATCTGGCAGCGCTGCTGTTGGCCGCCGGACAGCTCGTAGGGCTTACGGTCACCATACAACTTCAAACCGACCATTTCCAGCATCCGATCGGCTTCGGCGGCACGCTCGGCGCGGGGAACTCCCCGCATCTTCAGCCCGAACTCGACGTTCTTTCGAACCGACAGCCACGGGTACAGATTTGCCTGCTGAAACACGACACCGCGATCCGGGTCCGGCCCCTTGATGTGAGTGTTCCCGACCATGATGGTTCCCTCGGTCGGCACCTGAAAACCGGCAAGCATCTGCAGGAGGGTCGTCTTGCCACAACCGGACGGTCCGACGACGCAGACAAATTCTTCCGGTTCAAAGGTCAAACTGGTGGAGGCAAGTGCAAGTACGGATTCACCGGCGGTGACGTACTCCTTCCGAACTTCGGTGAGTACAACGCGAGTGCTGAGGTCTGTAGCTGCGGTTGTCATGACTGGCCCACCTTCGTCACTGCGTCCGTGTAGATTCCCTCGGCGTACGTACTGCTGGGGCTTACTGCGTCGATGTTTCCCTGCTGAAGAAGGAATTCAGCAGTGCCGAAAAGGCTCTGGGTGAACTCGCCACCGAGGAAAGCCGGTCCGGCCTGCTCGGCTGCCGAGAGGTAGGTGTAGCCCGCCAATTGCGGCTTGATGACGTCGGGGGCAATACCGAGTTGAGCGGACATCGATACTGCGGCACCAGTGGGATCGGCATTGATCCGACCGGCCGCGTAGTCCTGCAATTTGGTCCACATGAGCATGAATTCCGGATTGGCCGAGACGAATTCAGTGGTAGCACCCGAGAGATCGAATGTGGGAGCTCCCTGTGTCGCGACATCGGCACTGCTCATGATGATGTGACCGTCGGCCGTCAACTTCGACAGCGTCGGATCCCACACCCATGCCGCGTCGATCTGTCCACCCTGCCACGCTCCGAGCATCGCGTCCGGTTTCAGACTCATGAGGGTGACATCGGCGGCCATGTTCGCCGCACCGAGGGCAGCGAGCAAGCTGTAGTGCGACGTACTGCCGAAGGGTGTCGCGATTTTCTTGCCCCGCAACCCTTCCAATGTGGTGATCGACGGGTCTTTGACAACCAGCGATTCGGCTTCGCCGATCACGTCCTGAATCCAGACGACCTGCATCGGGATGTTCAGCGGTGCCGACAACGCCATTGTCGCCGGACTTGAACCCAAGGTCCCCAGATCCAGACTTCCGGAACCGAAGGCCTGCACTACATCCTGACCGGAACTGAACTTGCTCCACGTGATGTCCGCGTTGGGCATGCACGCTTCGAGCAGTCCCTGATCCTTGACGATCAGATCACCGTTGGGGATGTCCTGATACCCGATACGGGCCGACGTCGTCACCGACTCATCGACTGTGACAGGGCAACTCACCGAACTGTCCATCGAACGGCTCATCTCACCACGACCCGTTTCGACACACGCGGTCAAGGTTGTTCCCAAAGCTGCAGCGGAAACCACTGCGATTACCATACGCCTCGACTGACCGGTCATGCTTTACCCTTCCATGGCGCTACGAGTGTTCCGATTGCCTTGATCGCGGAGTCGAGAACAAGTGCGGCGCAACCGATGACGATGATGCATGCGATTGTGAGTGGTGTGTTGAGCTGCGTGCCGGCCAGATACGCCAACCCGCCGATTCCCGGGATGCCGTTGTTGAGTTCCGCGGCCACCACGGTGGTCCACGCAAATCCGACTGCGATTCGAATACCGTTGATCACTTCCGGCAGCGTCGACGGAAAGACCACATTGGTCAGTACCTGGGTTCTGCTCGCCCCCAGAGCTTTTGCGGCGTTGATCTGATCGATCTTCACCGACGTGACGCCGTTGAGTGTGGCGATCGCGATCGGCGGGAAGGCGGCGAGGAACAGCAGCCAGATCTTGGACGTGTCACCGATTCCGAACCAGACGATCAGCAGGCCGATGTATCCGAGCGGCGGCAACGCACGCAGGAAGTTCAGGTACGGCTCCACGAAGGTTCTGATCGGAACCGACATTCCCATCGCAAAACCGATCAGCGGGCCCACGATAACGGCCGCGCCGACGCCGGCCGCTATGCGCTGACCGCTGGCGATCAGGTGTTCCCAGAGAAAGTAGTTCTGTTCGCCGAGTACCTCGCGGTCGACGCCGGGCGCCACCTGATGCCAGGTGTTGGCGCGAATGAACGCATCCCACACCAAATCTGGTGAAGGAAGGAATAATTCGTCGATAACACCGGCTGCGGTAATACCCCACCACACCACGAGGAACGCAACCAGGGCCGCAATCCGGACTCCGATGGAGCGCACTCGTTCCGGCGTGAAGATCGGTGTGCGTTTCTTCGCGGCCACCGCGGGTGGAGAAGGGGGTATCGGCGCAGCTTCGGTCGAGCTGGATGAAACTGTGGCGGTCATGCGGTCCTCCTGTGCACTCGCTGAGCTGAGGTTTGGTCGCGAGCCAGTACGAGCATCGAGTCGACGTTGACTCGACTCGGGCGAGTGGCTACCCAGGCGACGCAGTCCGCAATGTCGTCCGCGGTCAACGGATCGGCGCCGGCGTACACCGCGTCGGCTCGATCCTTGTCGCCACCGAAGCGCACCATACTGAACTCCGTCTCCACCATGCCGGGATCGATCTGGCAGACGCGGATGGGTTCACCGAGCAGTTCGAGGCGCAGAACCCGAGTGAGCGCTGTCACAGCGTGTTTCGCGGCGTTGTATCCACCTCCGCCGAGATAGGGCTCGCGTCCGGCAATCGAACCGATGGTGACGACAGTCGCGTTTCCGCTCTCGCGAAGGCGCGGGAGAAGTCGCTGTGTGACGCGCAGAACACCGAGCACGTTGACGTCGAACATCGCAGTCCAGTCGGCTTCGTCGGTGTCGGCGATACTGTCGGCACCCAAAGCGCCGCCCGCATTGTTGACCAGAACGTCACAGCGCTCGATCACCGCGCAGAAGGCGTCGACTGATTCGACGTCCGTCACATCGAGAGGCAGAGCGCGAGCGCCTGTTTCACGGGCCAACTCGTCGAGGCGATCCATTCTGCGTGCACCCATCACCACGTCGAAACCCGCTTTGACGAGGTGGCGCACCGTAGCGGCACCGATGCCACTGCTGGCCCCGGTAACCACGGCAACTGGAGTATTCATGACGGACATAGTTTGTGAACTCCTCGATGAATGATGTTTCGGCCCTGAGAGATCCGCAGACCCACGATCCCGATGGCATGGAACGAACTGCTCACCAGTGTGCTCGCGATCTGGCACCCACTCCAGTGCCACCTGAGTAGTGAATTTCTCGGGCCAGTCGTAACGTAGCCGTCTCGTGTTAACGCGAAGGTTCCATCGTGTAACTGGCCCCAGGAGATGCCCTCGAATCTGGATCTGGCGCAGGACCACAACGGTTCCCCATCATTGAGTGGACTCAAGAAGTTCCAACCCTCGATCAGGAGGTTTCTGCCATGGCAGCTCCCGCAATCAGCACGTCGCAACGCACGTACGAGTTGGATCGCGCACACGTCTTTCACTCGTGGTCGGCACAGAAGTCGTTGCAGCCCATGGTGGTCGAGCGCACAGACGGCTGCTACCTGTGGGACGGCGACGGCAAGGAATACCTCGATTTCTCGTCACAGCTCGTATACACGAACGTAGGTCACCAGCACCCCAAGGTTGTCGCGGCAGTACAGGAGCAGGCTGCAAAGCTCTGCACTATCGCGCCGGCGCACGCAAACGAGGCACGGTCGGAGGCAGCGCGCCTGATCGCCGAAATTTCTCCCGAAGGTATGGATCGGGTGTTCTTCACCAGCGGCGGCGCGGACTCCAACGAGCACGCAATTCGTATGGCGCGCTTGCATACCGGTCGGTACAAGGTCCTCTCGGCCTACCGCTCCTACCACGGCGCCACCGCCGAGACGATCAATCTGTCGGGCGATCACCGTCGTTGGCCGAACGACTACGGCAACTCGGGTGCCGTTCACTTCCACGGCCCGTTTCTGTACCGATCCGAATTTCGTTCCGAGACAGAGGAACAGGAATGTGAGCGAGCTCTCGAACACCTCGAGACCCTGATCCGCTTCGAAGGCCCGGCCGCGTTTGCCGCGATCATCGTCGAATCCGTTCCCGGCACCTCCGGAATCATGCCGCCGCCTCCCGGATACCTGAAGGGTGTCCGCGACATCTGCGATCGATACGGCATCGTCATGATCTGTGACGAAGTCATGTCCGGCTTCGGTCGCACCGGCGCGTGGCTGGCAATCGACCACTACGACGTCGTCCCCGACCTCATCACGTTTGCCAAGGGCGTGAACTCCGGTTACGTGCCCCTCGGCGGAGTCATCGTCGGCGAGAAGATCTACAACTCGTTTGCCGAGCGTCCGTACCCCGGCGGTATGACGTACTCCGGCCACCCGCTCGCCTGCGCCGCCGCCGTCGCAACCATCACCACGATGCACGAGGAACGCATTGTGGAGAATGCCGAGTTCATCGGTCGCACGTCACTCGGACCGGGCCTGGCTGCCCTCGCGGACAAGCACCCGAGCATCGGGGACGTCCGCGGTCTCGGTGTCTTCTGGGCACTCGATCTTGTCACGAACCGGGAGACGCATGAGCCGCTGTCACCGTACGGCGGCACCAACGCCGCTATCGGCCAGACGATGGCCGCCGCCCGCGACGCCGGATTGCTCGTCTTCAACAACTACCACCGCATCCACGTCGTCCCGCCGTGCACTGTGACTGAGGCGCAGGTCGACGCCGCACTTGCCATGCTCGACACAGCGCTCGACGTCGCCGATTCCTATTACGACGGTCCCCGGTGACAGCGTCGGCCGTCCACACGAGTGCGCTCGACGATGCGCGCACTCAACTCGCGGAGGCGGTGACGGCCCTCGGGTATCCGGATGGCCTGCACCGCATCCTCGGGTCCGCCAGACGCGAGACGACCGTCAGCGTTCCCCTGGTCCGCGACAACGGCGACGTAGAAGTGTTCACCGGATACCGTGTGCAACACAGCATCGCGCGCGGGCCGGCGAAGGGTGGGATTCGCTACAGCGCAGACGTAGACCTCGACGAGGTCCGCGCATTGGCGATGTGGATGACCTGGAAGTGCGCGCTCCTCGATATTCCGTACGGCGGGGCAAAAGGTGGAGTGGACGTCGATCCCCTGACTCTCTCCCCTGCCGAACTCGAGCGGCTGACAAGAACCTATACCCAGGGCATCTCACCGGTCATCGGTCCGGACAACGATATTCCCGCTCCCGACATCGGCACCGACGAGCAGACGATGGCCTGGATGATGGATGCCTATTCCGCCACTCGGGGCCGTGGTGTCCCGGGTGTGGTGACGGGCAAGCCTCTTGATCTCGGCGGCTCGCTCGGCCGTCGGACGTCGACGTCGCGCGGTGTAGCGCACATCGCGTTGTTGGCACTGAAAAGAGAAGGCATAGCAACGAACTCGGCCACTGCCGTCGTCCAGGGTTACGGCAAGGTGGGGGCCGATGCCGCCGACTATCTCGCCGACGCCGGAGTCCGGATCGTCTCTGTCAGTGACAGATTCGGCGCGGTACACAACACTGCCGGATTGAACCTGCACCTACTGCGAGCCCACGTCGCGGAACACGGGTCCGTCGCCGCCTTCCCCGGCGGACAGCCGATCGACCCGGACGCCGTTCTCGAACTCGATGTCGACCTCCTGATTCCCGCTGCAGTTGAAGGAGTTATCCACGGCGGCAACGCACATCGCATCAAGGCACGCGTCATCGTGGAAGGTGCAAACGGGCCGACCACCGCCGAGGCCGACGACGTCCTCGGGCTGGCCGGGGTGCTGGTGGTCCCGGACATCCTGGCCAACGCCGGCGGCGTGGTTGTCTCGTACTTCGAATGGGTTCAGGCGCAACAGGGTTACTGGTGGACTCTCGCCGAGGTAGAGCGGGGACTCGATGATCGGATGACTGCGGCTTGGGCTGCGGTGCTGGATCAGGCTGCGACTACCGGCACCACGCTACGACGCGCTGCGATGACCCTGGCGGTCGGTCGCGTCGCCCGGGCCCACCGAGCGCGAGGACTCACTCACTGATTCAGTACTCACTGATTCAGTACTCACCGATTCAGCGTGATTCATCCAGCAGTCGGTGAGCGATTCCGCCGAGCAGTGCGATCCCCGGTTCGATCGAATTCTGGTCTATCGAACCGAAACCCAGTCGCAGGCAGTTCCGGGATCCTGTCCCCGGGAAGAAGTAGCGGGAGCCGTCGGCCACCAGGATTCCCTGCTTGGCTGCTCGTTCTGTGAGTTCGGCAGCATCGAGATCCTCCGGACCGGTGTACCAGACACTGACACCGCCCGGAGGAAACGACGGCGTCTCAACTCGCGGCATGTACTTGTTGATCGACTCGGTGATGATCTCCCAGTTCTGCTTGAGCCGACGGCGATGGGAGCGCAACACCTTGTGATAGTCGCCGGACATGATGAACAGCGCCAGCGACCGCTGAATATGTCCCGGAAGGTGTTTGGTGCGATGGTGCCGTTCCGCTCGAAGTGCCGCAATGACAGGCGGATCCGCCACGATGTACCCGATGCGTAGGCCCGCGGAGAGAAACTTCGAGAAGGAACCGAGGTAGATCACCCGGCGGTTGTCCCCCAAGGACTTGAGGGACGGTGTCGGTCTTCCGCGAAAGCGGAATTCGCTGTCGTAGTCGTCCTCGATCACAAAACCGTTTCTCTCCTCCAACAATTCGAGGAGTAGCTTGCGGCGAGGCAGGCTCAACGTGACGTTGGTGGGGTGGTGATGACTGGGCGTGAGGTACATGGCGTCGAAGACCGTCGAGCTGTCGAACACTGCACCGCGCCCGTCGACGGGTATGGGAGACAGTTCCACTCCGGAGCGCTTGAAAATATGCATCGCGTCGAGGTATCCGGGGTTCTCGAACCCCATGATCTTGTCGGGTCGCAACAGAACGTCGGCAATCAACGACAAACCCTGCTGGGTTCCACTGGTCACCAAGATCTCGTCGGCCGCCGCTTCGATACCGCGCGACGGGAGAATCTCCTTGCGCAGCGCCTCGACCAGTAGCGGGTCGTCCTGATCGACGGCGTCACGCACGCTGTATCGCAGATGCGGGCCCGTCATCGCCTCGCTCGCGGCGCGCAACCAACCGCGGACCGGGAATGACCGCAGTTCGGGCTGAGAACTGATGAACGGGTACGGATAGTCGAAAGCGTCGGGATGCCCAAGAGTGCGGGTGAACTCGACGCTCTCCCGGGGCTGAATCAACGTGGACCAGTCCACCGCCGGGGCGGGAGACGGCGACTGCGGAGAATGTGTTCGAGTGAGCGGAGCTGCGGCGTAAAGACCACTACGAGGACGACTCTCGATCACTCCGAGCGCGATCAGCTCGTCGTAGGCCGCTGCCACCGTGTTTCGGGAAACACCGAGTTCCTGCGCCAGGTAGCGGGTGGACGGCATGGGCCGACCACCGTCGAACACTCCGCGCGCGAGGAGGTCTTCGAGCATCGCCCGAACGCGCCGGTACATCGGCGTATTGGTAGCAGAGTCGAGATACACCGACCTGCCCGCGAGAAACTCGCCAAGATTTTCGTGTGATCGCAACCGGCTCCTCCTGATTCTGGCCCCCTCAATACTCCCACGATCTGGATCTTCCGTCAGTGCCAGATCGCCCAGAGAATGGGAATGTGATCCTTCTCCTGGTTGCCTGCGTACTTGTCGCGTCTTCGGCGATTCAATCGGCAACCGGCTCGGGTTTCGGCTTGATTGCCGGGCCCGCCCTCATTCTGATTGCCCCGTGGCTTGTTCCGGCTCCGCTGCTGATTCTCACCATTCCGATGATGCTGCTCGTGGTGACCCGAGAACGCGGGCACTGCGACACCCGCACAGTCGGAATCGCAACCATCACAATGCTTCCCGGTATCGCCGTCGGCCTGTGGTTCATCCAACGCGTTGATACGGCGTCGGTTCAACTCCTGGTGGCGATTCTCGCGCTGGCCGCGGGAGCCGCGATGCTCGCGGGCAAGTCCGTCACCGGGTCGCGGCGAACACTGGCCGGCGCCGGCGCCGCAGCCGGATTCATGGGCGCGTTGGCGGCAATGCCGGGTCCGCCACTGTCGCTGACCTATCGACCGAACAATGCTGCCGCCCTGCGCTCCACGCTGTCGACGATCTTTCTCGTCATGGCGGCGGCTACGCTTGTCGCGCTCCAGTTCCAGATCGGTATCACCGGAAACGAATTGCTCACCGCAGCGGCGTTGTCGCCACTGTTGGTGTGCGGACACCTGCTCGGCTCGCAGATGGCGCGGCGAATCTCCCTGGCGGTCTTGAGCCGCACAACCACCTACATCATCCTCGCCGCAGCAACGGTCCTGTTTATCAAAAGCGCAGCCGGACTGGCCCTGTGAAACCGACTATTAACCCTCCGGCCACCTGGACGTCTGTCCTATGGCTACTGACAGACGCTTAGCCGATCTAACTTCCTGTTCGTCGTGCCATATCGGCGCGATCAGAAAGGAATCATCACCATGCGAAGCCCCCGCTTCGGTTTGCTGGCAGCCGCAGGCGCTGTCGGACTCATGCTCGTCACGACTGGCACTTCGGCCATTGCCGGCGCATCACCCTTCGGATCACTGGATTTCGGTTCCAGCTCCGGATCTTCCGAAGCTCCGGGCACCCCTGCAGTCGGGGGCTTCACGTCCAAGACGCCGTATTCACCCGGCCAGAGCATCGGCGAACTCCAGGCCGCGCCCGCGGGTTTCACTCCCGTGTACACGGAAAGCGTTGCACGCCACGGTTCCCGCGCGCTCTCGAGCCTGAAATACGATGACCTGAGCCTGCAACTGTGGGAGATCGCCGAGGCTGAGAACGCCCTGACTCCCGCCGGCAAGGAGTTCGGACCCGTACTTCGCGAGCTCATGGCCGCCAATGACGAGTTGGGCTACGGCAACCTGAGTGGTCTCGGCGTCACCGAGCATCGCGAGATGGGTGCGCGTGTGACAGAACGCCTTCCGCAGCTGTTCGACGCAATCGCCGAGCAGGACGGCGCGATCACCCTGACGTCCTCGGGTGTAGACCGCGCAGTGGACAGCGCCGCCAACTTCGCCCAAGGTGTGAGCACCGCCGTCCCGGCCGTCGCCGGAAATATCGGAGCCGTGACGTCCGATCCGGATGTCCTCTACTTCCACGATTCCGATCTGAACGAGGACTACAAGGAATACGAGGATTCCGATCCTCGCCTCGAAGCCGTGGACGAGCAGATCGAGAACCTGCCTCGCACTCGCGACGTGTCGCGTCACATGATGGAAAAGCTGTACTCGAAGAGCTTCGTGGATCGTCTTGTCGCCGGGGAGTTCTCGCTCGTCGACCGGGGCAAGGGCTCGGAGAAGATCGACAATGAGGTCGACGCCGCGTACATGCTCTACAACACGTACATCATCACCCCGGGCATGTCCGAGGAAGGCGACTGGAACTTCGGGCGCTTCATCGACCAGGACGACGCCCAGTGGCTGGCGTACACCAACGACGCAGAGGACTTCTACGCCAAGGGTCCGGGATTTGTCGGCGAGGACGTGACCTACCGGATGGCGTCGGTGCTCCGCGATGAATTCCTGGCGGGCCTGAAAGAGCACTCGAGTGCAGATTCGCTGCCCGGAGCGGACTTTCGATTTGCACACGCCGAAACGATCATCCCCTTTGCTGCGCTACTGAAGCTTCCCGGCAGCACGGTCGCGCAACCCGAGGGCACCCTCTACACGTACGACAACAACCCGTGGCGCGGCGAGCAGGTAAGCCCGATGGGCGCCAACATCCAGTGGGACGTCTTTGCCGGACCGGACAACGCACAACTGGTTCGCATGCTTTACAACGAGCGTGAAACCGCATTTGCCGAGCCATGCACGCCGGTTGCAAGCGGAAGCTACTTCTACACGCCGGCCGAACTCGAGCGCTGCCTGCCGGAAATCTCCCCCGTGGCTTGAGATCCAGGCGCTCGGGATCCAGTCAGAGGATGACGCGGACGCGCCCATGCTTGGTGCAACGCCAGCATGCGCGCTTTCTCGTCGCCTTCCATTAACAATGCATCGCAGATACGCGCCATGACCGGAGCCGAAACACCTACGGATGTGCCTTGTTCCAGCCGTTGATAGTGATTGAAGCTGATGTCGGCGATCTGCGCGACGTCACGCCTGCTGAGGCCGTGCATGCGGCGAGCACCCTCGCAGCGCATGCCGACCATTTCGGGCGCAAGGCTGTGACGTTTCTCGACGAGCATCCGGCTCATCAACTGACGCGCGCTCGACCCGTTCACGTCGCCACCTTTTCCGCATTCCGAAATATGCTTGTACCGAATATATTTCAGAATATGTGGCTACAGGGCCGTGGCGGTATCTCCGAGATGACAGATAATCGCGCGATACCGCCACTGCTGCAAAAGTCAGGCTATGAACCGGCCGATCGTCGGATTGCTCTGGCAGATAGGGCTACTGCCCCAGTTGATGGAACCGAAAGCGGTCGCAACAACGTTGCCGACGCCGGTATTCACAGTCGCCGACAGGTAAGGGTACGTCCCCATCAGATCGACGATTCCGGCCTTGCCGGTGTCGGTATTGACCCACGCGACGGTGACCTGCCCGGCGGCCGGTATCGGTGCGGCCGCAGGGAAGGACTCGAAGCGTATGTCGCCCTTCGCGATCGGCGGATTTGCTTCGGGCCCGGACTGCCCCGTGAGACCGGTCATCGATGCCAGTGACCCCTGGTTGGGGCAACCGATGGTCACGGCAGCACCACCGAACGGATGTGGTGGATCCGCCGACGCGGTGCCCACGTAAGCGAATGACGCAACGATCGGCAATCCGACGACTGCCAGAATTCGGGCGGTGCGGGAGGTACTCATGGAAACTCCTCGGGTCGACAACTCCCTGATCGGATACCCCTGGTACAACACCCGAAACGACCGAACGGTGGCAATTCGACACCTCTAGACAACATGCGTTGTCAGAACTACTCTCGGTGGCACAGCTCACACCGAAGCCATGGGAGTGTTCACATGAAGCGCTACGACCTTCGCGCGCGCACGGATCAACTCGATCCCGAGACCGACTACGAAGAGATGTCTCGCATTCTTGCTGCTCAAGAGTTTCCCTGGGATATCAACCAGGCCCTCAGCTTTGCACTGTTCCGCACCTACGCGGTGCCGTCGATCGGCAAACTACTCTTTTCCACCGGCGAATTCACCGACCGGGTCCAGAAACGCTACGACGACACAAGCCTCATTCTCGACGCAGTCCTCGAGCACGGCCTGGGCAGCAACGAAGGTCGATCGAGCGTTCGCCGCATGAATCAGATGCACGGCTCGTACGACATCTCCAACGACGACATGCGCTACGTGTTGGCCACTTTTGTCGTCACTCCGGTCCGCTGGCTCGAGTCGTACGGTTGGCGCCCGCTGACGCCCAACGAAATAGCCGGATCCACCTTCTATTACCGTGAACTCGGCCGTCACATGAACATCAAGGACATGCCCGCCACCTACGACGGATTCGCAAAACTCTTGGACGAGTATGAGCGCGAACACTTTTCGTTCGATCCCGGAGCCCGGGCTGTCGCCGATTCCACACTCGAACTCATGTGCACGTTCCCGCCCAACAACCTGGCGCCGAAGCCCCTGATCAAGGCATTCGCCTACTCGCTCATGGACGATCACCTACTCGAGGCGTTCGGGTACAAGCGTCCACCCGCGGTGGTGAGGGCGCTCTCCCGGAGCGCCCTCAAGGCACGCGGCCGCCTCTTGCGATTCTTCCCACCGCGCACCACCCGCAAATTCGCCCGCGATCTTCCGAATATCCGCAGCTACCCGGCCGGCTACAAGGTCGATCAACTCGGAACTTTCCCCACCGGATGTCCCGTCAAGCACGCCAAGCCGAGTGAGCAGGCGCAAGCCTGAAGTGGCCGAACGTGATCAAGGAAGATCAGATCGCGGAATCCAACGCGTACTTACCCAGACCCGGTGCCCCGGCGAGAAGCGGTCCCAAATCCTTGATAGCTCCCGGACCCGCTCGCCATTCGCGGTAAGCGGCATCAGCCTCGGGAGACGCCCACTTCTCCACGCACAGCCAGTGCGCTTCGTCCTCGGCATCGATCACGACGTCGACGCCTTCACAACCGTCGAACGCACGGGTTTCAGCCAGGATTCTCCCGACTACCTCGCGAGCGTTATCAAGGCTTTCCTTCTTCAACCGCAAGTCCAGAATCGCAAAAATCGTCACAGAATACTCCTGGTCGCCAACTGCAATGGATCGAATAGTTCGGGGCCAGGCTATCGGAAAGTGATGTGCGCCAAGTCGTAGAAGCCATTTTCTCGTCGGCGACTATTCTGTCGTGCATGACCGAGCCTGTAGCCACTGCTGACCTTGCCGACGAAATCGGACCCGACATCCGTAGCTGCGACACGCAGTTCACGACGTTCGGTGGACGTGAAATTTTTGCCGGCCCCATCACCACCATCAAGTGCTTCCAGGACAACCTGCTGGTGAAGCAGACCCTCAGCGAACCGGGCAACGGCGGCGTCCTCGTCGTCGACGGTGATGCGAGCATCCACACTGCTCTGGTCGGCGACATCATCGCCGGTCGCGGAGTCGACAACGGCTGGGCCGGAGTGATCGTCAACGGCGCCGTCCGTGACTCCGCGATCCTTCGGACCCTCGACATCGGCGTCAAAGCTCTCGGCACCAACCCGCGCAAAAGCACGCAGACCGGTTCCGGCGAGAAGAACGTGCCCGTCGAAATCGGTGGTGTCACCTTCAATCCCGGTGAGATCGTCTACAGCGACCAGGACGGGGTAGTCGTCCGCGAAAGCTAGAAGTGTGGGTCGAGATCAGGCGGGAGCTTCCACCTTGGCGGCCATCCCGCCGATCTCGACCACGTCACCGTCACGGAGCTGACGACCGCGACGGTCCTCCACCTCGCCGTTGACCGACACCATGCCGTCGGCGATGACTTCCTTGGCTTCTGCGCCGGATTCGATGAGGTTGGCGAGCTTGAGGAACTGGCCGAGACGGATCATTTCGTCGCGGATCGGTACTGCGGGAATGTTGGCACTCATGGCAATCATTCTGCTCCTCGCACAAAACCGGACATGAACGGCCACACTGAACAGTGGGACTGATTGACCGGCATGGGAGGAAGCTCGATGGCACCTATCAGCGAGGTAACGGATACAACCGCGGAGTTGGTTGAAACTCCGCCGGAAAATCCCCGGAAGGCACGCCGATTCCAGTCGGGCCGACTGAGCCAGGTCCCGCACATTTCCGGCTTGATCCTCGGAGTTTTCTCCGTCCTCGTTTTCCTGTGGAGTCTTTCGCCGACGCTGCGCCATATCGTCCGGGTCCCACGCGAATACATCGACAACTACTACTTCGATGCACCGGATACGAGCTTGTCGTGGGCGCTCGTCGTCGGATTGCTCGCTGCCGCACTCGCCAGTCGCAAACGCATCGCGTGGTGGCTGTTGACGATCTATCTTGCGCTGATCGCTCTGACCGACATCGCGTCCACGATCACCGACAAGAATCCGAACAACGCCGTCGCCGCGGTGGTGCTGCTGATCATCATCGGAATTCTGATCGCGGCCCGTCCCGAGTTCTACACCCGCGTACGACGCGGCGCGGGGTGGAAAGCTCTCGGCGTCCTGATCGGCGGCATGGCGATCGCTACCCTGCTGGGCTGGGGACTGGTAGCACTCTTCCCCGGCTCGCTCCCGGAAGGGCAGCGATTCCTCTGGGCACTGAACCGTGTGACTGCTGCAGCGGCGGTCGACAACGAAGTCTTCGACGGCCACCCCCACGCCTTCGTGAACACGATCCTCGGTCTCCTCGGCGCAATGGCCCTCCTCGCCGCCGTCATCACCCTCTTCCGCGCCCAACGATCCAACAACGCGCTCACCGGCAACGACGAGTCCGCGATCCGCGGACTCATCCAAGGTTTTGGTGCCGACGATTCCCTCGCCTACTTCGCCACCCGCCGCGACAAGGCCGCGATCTTCGCTCCGAGTGGCAAAGCCGCGGTCACCTACCGCGTCGAGATCGGCGTCTGCCTGGCCAGCGGCGATCCGATCGGCGATCCCGAAGCCTGGCCGCACGCCATCGAAGCCTGGCAGGACCTTGCGTCGAAGTACGGCTGGGCCACCGCCGTCATGGGTGCCAGCGAAACCGGAGCCACCGCCTACAAGCGTGCGGGACTCAACGTCCTGCAACTCGGCGACGAGGCGATCCTGCGTACCCGCGAATTCAATCTCAACGGACGCGACATGCGCCCGGTGCGCCAGGCCGTCACTCGCGTACGACGCGGCAGCGTGACCGTCCGGATGCGACGCCACCGCGACGTGCCCCCGATCGACATGTCCGCCGCCATCGTTCGCGCCGACGACTGGCGCGACACCGAAACCGAGCGCGGCTTCTCCATGGCACTCGGCCGGCTGGGCGATCCGCTCGACGGCGACTGCCTTCTCGTCGAAGCCGTGATGGGCGAAGGAACCGATGACGAATCCGTCGTCGGCATGCTCTCGCTCGTCCCGTGGGGATCGAACGGCGTCTCCCTCGACCTCATGCGGCGTAAGCCGACCGCACCCAACGGTGTTGTGGAGTTGATGGTCTCCGAACTTGCCACGCGCTCCGACGAATTCGGCATCGTCCGAGTCTCGCTCAACTTTGCGGTGTTCCGATCCGTGTTCGAGGAAGGCTCCCGTATCGGCGCCGGACCGATCCTGCGTATCTGGCGATCGGTGTTGGTCTTCTTCTCCCGTTGGTGGCAGCTCGAAGCCCTGTACCGCTCCAACGTGAAGTATCAGCCGGACTGGGCGCCGCGCTTCCTGTGCTTCGAGGACAATCGCGAACTCCCCCGCGTCGGATTTGCGTCGGCGATCGCCGAAGGCTTTGTTGTTCTACCTACCGTCAGTCGCAGATCCAGCAAGGCAACCCAGCACACCGGAATTCACGAAACGCTGCCAGCTGCACTGGTCACCGCCGAAGGTCTGCACGCCGACGGCAGCCTGCCGGACTCCGCACCGGCGGTGGCAGCACCGGGACCACGACGGCCCGAGCAGGTTCGCGTCCGGATGAACAAACTGGCGACGCTCGCCGACGAAGGCATCAGCGCGTATCCCGTCGCCTACCCCCCGACACACACGATTGCCGCGGCAGCACAGTCACCGGAAGGCACCCGGGTACGGATTGCCGGGCGAATCCTCCGGATCCGTGACTACGGCGGTGTTGCATTCGCCGACGTGCGTGACTGGTCCGGCGACATTCAGGTACTGGTGGACCAGGACCACGTCGGGCGCGAGAAGTTGACGGAGTTCGCCGCCGAATTCGATCTCGGCGACCTGATCGAGGTCAGCGGAACCATCGGTCGTAGCCGCAAGGGTGAACTGTCGCTGGTCGCCCTCGAATGGCGCATGAACGGCAAGTGCCTGCATCCGCTGCCCGACAAGTGGAAGGGTCTGTCGGATCCCGAAACTCGTGTCCGCCAGCGATACCTCGACATCGCTCTCAACCCCAAGGCCCGCGACCTGCTCGAAGCCAGAAGTGCCGTCGTCAAGTCGCTGCGTGATTCGCTCGGGAACCGCGGGTTCCTCGAGGTGGAGACGCCGATCCTGCAGCAGGTTCACGGCGGCGCCAACGCTGCACCGTTCCTGACGCACATCAATGCGTACAACCTCGATCTGTACCTACGCATCGCGCCCGAGTTGTACCTGAAGCGGTTGTGCGTCGCCGGTATGGAAAAGGTCTTCGAGATCGGACGCGTATTCCGCAACGAAGGTGTCGACTTCAAACACAACCCCGAATTCACGATCCTCGAGGCGTACGAAGCGCACAGTGATTACGAGGGCATGATGCGGATGTGCCGCGAGCTCATCCAGGCCGCGGCCGTGGCAGCGTTCGGACGCGAGATCATCATGCGGCCAGGACCCGACGGCGAATTGGTCGAGGTCGACATCTCCGGCGAGTGGCCCGTCAAGACGATGCACGGGGCCGTCGCCGAAAAACTTGGCGTCGACGTATCGCCGGAGACAAGCCTGGAAAAGCTGCAAAAATTGTGCGACGACAACGAAATTCCGTATCAGTCCAACTGGGACGCCGGTGCCGTGGCACAGGAAATGTACGAGCACCTGGTCGAGGACTTCACCGAGTTCCCGACGTTCTACACCAACTTTCCCACCTCGATGTCGCCGCTCACCCGCCCGCACCGCAACATTCCCGGCGTCGCCGAGAAATGGGACCTGGTGGCGTGGGGAGTGGAACTCGGAACGGCGTACAGCGAGCTGACCGACCCGGTTGATCAGCGCAATCGTCTTACCGAGCAGTCGATGCTGGCGGCCGGCGGCGACCCAGAGGCCATGGAGTTGGACGAGGAATTCCTCCAAGCTCTCGAACACGCGATGCCACCGACGGGCGGACTCGGAATGGGCGTCGACCGTGTTGTCATGCTGATCACCGGCGGCAGCATCCGCGAAACCTTGGCGTTCCCCCTCGCGAAACCACGCCAGTAATCGAGGCTCTGGTGCCGGGACTGTTCCACGTGAAACCACCGGGCGAGTTGATGACGGTCGGCGGGGACAGCCTGCACGTGCTCGTAGAGGGCGACGGACCCGCCGTCGTCCTCTGCGGCGGACTGGCCGGCAACTGGTTCGACTGGGACGACTGCGCACGCAACCTCAGCCGCGACCACACCGTGATCCGGTTCGATCGACCGGGCTTCGGACTCAGCGACCCATCCTTTGAAGTCCCGACCGGGCACAGCGAAGCGCAACGCATCGCCGACGTTCTCGATGCCGTCGGAATCACTGAACCTGCTGTGGCAGTTGGCCATTCGATAGCCGGATTCTACGTCGAAGGTTTTGCCAGACTGTTCCCCGCTCGGACGGCAGGCATCCTCCTACTCGACTCCAGCGCCGAGAAGAACCCGAAGCGAATCATCCCCCGCCACCTCCTTCTGGCAGCCTCACATGCGGCCGCCACATCCTTCAGCACAACTGGGTTGCAACGACTTCTGGGCACAACCACCCGAAAAATTCTCAACCAGTCAGTGCCACCGACAGGCCCGTCGCACACAATGGCCGAATGGGTTCGTCACATCTACCGCGAACCGCACTACCTCGAAGCTGCCATGATCGAATACGTCGCATACACCGATATGGCCATGGAGCTCAACAAGTTACGCGAGTCCGATGATCACCGACTGCCGGACATCGGCATCAGCGTCGTAGCTGCCCACACCGGGCACTCGACACCGTGGTCGGTGTCCTGGATGGCCAAACAACAGCGGCTCGCAACCTACCTGGGCGGGAGCTTCCACGTCCTGCGTCCCGCCCACCATCACGCGATGATCGATCAGCCAGACCAACTCGCCGATCTGATTCGATCCGTCGAATGAGAATGCTATTCTCATTTTTATGGTCCTTGCGAACGGTTCGTCGCTACAGGTGCTTGCCAGCCTGAAAACCTTCACCTCCGACTTCGGACTGGCCTCGTTTCAGGCGACACCGGAGCGCTCGCTGATGCGGGCCGATCTCACCGACAAGCTGCGATCACACGCGGGCCAGGCCTCCTTGGGAGTACTGATGACCGTCGCCGATTATGTAACCTCCGACCCAGCCTTGGTGGCCTGCCGGCCCGATTGGACTGCAACCCAGGATCTCTCGCTACATTCCGCCGGTCCGCTGACCGAGGGACCGATCGTTGTCGACAGTAAGCTCGTGCGCATCGGCAAGAAGACGATCATCGTCTCTGCCGATGTCTACGACGGCCACGGCCGCACCGACCTCCGCGAGTTGGCCGAGGCGATCGACTCGGGCAGCGGACCCACACTCGCTGCTCGTGGACTTGTCACCTTCGCCCGCATTCCTCGTTCTGCCGCGGGCGACGCGGATTCGTACACCCCGGACCAGTGGATCGGCACACTCAGGGAGCATCCGACCCAAGCGGTCGAGGGAACGATCTACTCCCGACTCGGAATGCGCGTCATCGATGCTTCGGCCGGCGTTCTCGAACTCGACCTCACACCGTTTGTGGTCAATCAAATCGGCACGATCATGGGTGGCGCGCAGGCACTGCTCGTGGAATCAGCAGCCCAGGCTATGCGGCCCGAACTGGTTGCAACAGACATGCAGATGCACTACCTGTCACAAGTCCGCACTGGACCCGCGCGATCCTATGGCACGGTGATCCGCGACGCTTCGGATCACGCCGTGCTGAGCATCCAATTAGTGGACGCCAGTGCGGACGACCGACTGCTGGCATTGGCAACAGTGACTCTCCACAGGCCGCTACTCACGCAGCCCAACCGTCCAGAATGACGCTGACCGCGTGATTCAAGTGGAGAGCGTCACCGCCCCAGTCGGGCACTATCGCATCGTCAGCAACCTCTCCGCTGAGCAATCGATCCGCGAAACCCACTGACGGCGGAGCCGGTTCCATCACCGAACCGCCACGAAGACGGAACTCGAATTGCTGCTCGCCCCGCGCGATAATTGTGAATTCATCGCGGTGCAACGCCCGATGGCACGTGCCGCACAACATGATCAGGTTGTCCAGGTCAGTCTTCCCGCCAGCGCGCCAGAATCGAACATGATGAGCGTGCAGGAATCGAGTTCGTCCACATCCTGGTGTGCGGCAACACCCGTCGCGGTACATGAGCGCCATCACTTGCTTTGCACTGGTGATGCGAGTCCGCCGACCAAGGCTGAGCATGCATTTCTGCTTGGTGCTTGCCGTCCGCACCCGTGCATCACACAGCACTTCGTCGGCGTCAGCGTCCTCGAGCGCAGGCCCACCGGACACTCGCATAACCTTCTCCTCGCGTAGAAACACCACTTCGGCTGGACGGCTACGCTTACCGGCATCCTTTGCTACCGAGACGATGTCAGCCATCGCGACCAGCGCTGGTCCGATATCGCGCGGTGGGCGTTTTTGCGGCTCTGCAGGCTTTTCAGACTCTTCAGATTCGTCACCGGTGCGCGTGCGGTCCCGCTCCGCATTTGCTAACGCCGCCAATACCTTTGCGCCGTCTTGGGCTGCTAGGCGTCCCCGGAAAACGAAGTCGCCGGTGTCCGGATCCCAGTGCCATCGGGTTTCGAACCTGTCCAGCTTCGGCTTACCCTGATCATCACTCGTTGCCTTGCGCAATCCGGCAACAAGACGGTCGATCTGACCGGCCGGAGCACTCGTACCGAGTCGCACCATCTGTTTGTCGTTGAGCGGTGTGGCAACGCGCGTCAAAGATCGCACTTTGGAATACGAAAGGCGGCCTTCTTCGAACGCAGCACGCATGGTCGGCAATGTGGTGAGAGCTTTTGCAACCCGGACATATTCGCGTCCGGTGTGTTGGCTCAGCCCGCACTTCCACGAAAGCCAATGGGCACAGGAATGCAGGCCTGGCCCCGTCCAGCCGCGAGTCTCGTCGAACCGCGCCACCAAAATAAGGAATCGGGCCGTTGCCGCAGCAATATGCCCGGCAAGTGCGCAGATTTCGGTACCGAGCCGATCGACCGTTTCCCTGTCTGTTTCCGTCATGATGTTCCCCCACCCTGCGAATGTGCGTCGACCTTAGCCGCCGGTACCGACAGGTTTGCCGAAAACGTCCCCGCGGGGACGTTTCGACTCGAGTCTCCGTCTTTCTCACTCACCAAGACTTCCGAAATTCGAACGCACTCAACCTGTTAGAACAGTTGAGTGAAGCTAGGTATGTTGACCGCGGCCCTACCGATGCTCAGCCTCGAGGAAATTGCCACGTGGGCGGGGAAAACCGGTTACGACGCGTTGGAAGTCGCCACCTGGCCGAGCGTCGGGCGACAGTTCTACGAAGCTGCTCATCTGCCTGTCGAGACTTTCGGGTCCCGTGAGGCGGACAAGACCTGGGACCTCCTGGCACGGCATGATCTCTCGATTTCCGCCCTCGCGTACTACGAGAACAACCTTCACCCCGACCCGGTTCGCCGCGAGGTAATCAGAACCCACCTGAAGTGTGTGATCGACACGGCGTCGACGCTCGGTGTGCCGTACGTGGGAACGTTCATCGGCCGCGACTGGACACGGACAGTCGCCCAGAACATGGCCGACGCCGAACCAGCCTTCCGCGATATCGTCGACTACGCCGGCGAACGCGACGTGCAGATCACCATCGAGAACTGCCCGATGGAAGGGTGGCATCCCGACGGCTACCCGGCCAACCTCGCCTACTCCCCCGAACTCTGGGAGTGGATGTTCGATTTGGGTCTCTATCTGAACTGGGACCCTTCGCATTTGGTGTGGCAGGGCATCGATCCTCTGACGACTATCGCGCCGTATGCACACCGGATCGTGCACGCGCAGGCCAAGGACGTCGAGATCCGGCAAGACCGACTCAACCGGTACGGGATCTTCGGCAAAGCTGCTCGCGAGAACCCCTGGGATGCCGGCTGGTGGCGATATCGAGTCCCCGGACGGGGGCAAATCGAGTGGAGCCCCATCGTCGACGCTTTGTACGAGCACGGCTTCACCGGAACGCTGTCCGTGGAACATGAGGACCCCGTCTGGCGCGGCGGAGAAGAGCGCATCAAAACGGGATTGAAGATCGCCGAGACCACTCTGCGACCGCTACTCGTTCTGTAAGAGCCTACTGAGCCGTAACACCCCTACCGAGAAGAGAAACACCTTGCCTGACAATATTTTCCGCGATAACGACTGGTGGCGCAGCGCCGCGATCTACCAGGTCTACATCCGCAGCTTCGCCGACGGAAATGGTGACGGCGTCGGCGACATCGCCGGAATCCGAAATCGCTTGAGCTATCTGGCAAAGCTAGGTGTCGACGCGATCTGGGTCAATCCGTGGTACCCGTCGCCGATGGAGGACGCCGGCTACGACATCTCCGATTACCGCAGCATCGAACCGTCTTTCGGAACGATTGAGCAGGCCGAGGCCATGATCACCGAAGCTCATGATCTCGGTATGCGCGTCATCCTCGACCTGGTGCCCAATCACGTCTCCGAGGCCCATCCGTGGTTCCGGGAAGCCTTGCTCGCGCAGCCCGGATCGCCTGAGCGCGACCGGTTCCACTTCCGCCCCGGCAAAGGCGCGGCCGGCGACGAAGCCCCGAACGACTGGGTCAGTTCCTTCGGCGGTCCCGCATGGACACGGATCAAGGATTCGGACGGCAATCCAGGTGAGTGGTACCTGCACCTGTTCACACCGGGGCAGCCGGATATTAACTGGCGCAACGACGATATCCGCGGCGACTTCGAGACCACGTTGCGGTTCTGGTTCGACCGTGGTGTCGACGGATTCCGCATCGACGTTGCTCAGTCACTGTGCAAGGACGCAGATCTGCCCGACCTGAACGGGCTGACATATCCCACGCCGATCCCCGCCGACGGTTCCGAACCGGTAGAGCATCCGCACTTCGACCGCGACGAGGTGCATGACATCTACCGTTCGTGGCGTGCGGTGGCCGACAGTTACGACCCGCCGCGTGTTTTTGTCGCCGAAGCCTGGGTGGGCAACCCCGCCCGCCTCACTCGTTACCTGCGCCCGGACGAACTCCACAGTGCGTTCAACTTCAACTTCCTGCTCGCACCGTGGAACGGATCGACTCTGCGCAGCGTCATCGACACGACGATCACGTCGCATGCCGCGGTGAATGCATCTCCCACCTGGGTGTTGTCCAACCACGATGGCGTTCGCCATCTGTCGAAATATGCCAGGCCGCAGACAGATTCGCGTACATGGTTCCTGAGCCAGATCCGCGACATCCCCGGCGACTTCGAACTCGGCGAGCGCCGCGCACGTGCGGCGGCGATGCTGATGCTTGCGCTCCCCGGTGGTGTCTACATCTATCAGGGCGAAGAACTCGGCCTCGCCGAGGTGGAGAACATCCCGGACGATCAGTTGCAGGATCCGATCTGGGAACGCACGGGACACCGCGAACGTGGCCGCGACGGCTGCCGTGTGCCACTGCCATGGTCGGGCGACACCGCGCCGTACGGGTTCAGCCCCGCGAATGCCAATCAAGCACCCTGGTTGCCGCAGCCACAAGGCTGGGGTGAGCGCACCGTCGAGTTCCAGACGGGCAATGCCGACTCCACTCTCGAGCTGTACCGCAGCGCTCTGGCGCTACGGCGCAGTCTGTCGGCGCTGGCCACCGAGCCGCTGACCTGGATGAGCGGTGACAACGACAACGACAACGATCAGGTTCTGGACTTCCGGCGCGGCAGTACACTGCGCGTCGTCGTGAACACCTCTTCGGAATCGATCCCGCTTCCCGACGGCGAGGTTCTGCTTGCCAGTGGTCCGCTCCCCGGCAACGGCACGATCCCCGCCGACACCGCCGTCTGGCAAGGTGTCCCGTGTGCAACTACTCCTGATCCGACACGCGCTCCCTGAACTGGCAGAGGTCACCGAGGGTCGTGCTGATCCCGCGCTGACCGACGAGGGTCACGCCCAGGCACACCGACTGCCTGCGGCGTTGGCCCCGTACCGGATCACGGGACTGTTCAGTAGCCCCCAGAAGCGCGCCCTGGAAACCGCGGCTCCGGTATCGGACGTTCTCGGACTACCGGTCACCGAGCACGCCGGGCTGGCCGAGTACGACGCCGAGCAATCGCACTACATCCCGATGCACCAGGTGTTGGAGCGAGCACCGCAAACCTACGAGCGGATCAAAGCCGGTTGGCTACCCGAATCGGTCGACGCCGACGCATTCCGCGTGCGTGTCCTCGGAGCGATCGACGACATCGTCGCCGCCACAGACAACGACGCCACCGTTGCGGTGTTCTGCCACGGCGGCGTCGTCAATATCGTTCTGCAGGAGCTACTCGGTCTGGAGCGTCCGCTGACGTTCCCGATCGAGTACGTCTCCGTCACTCGTGTTCTCGTGTCCCGCAACGGCAACCGTCGGGTTGCGTCGGTCAACGAAACCGGTCACGTTCGAAACATGTTGCGCGTCTAGCTCATCTCACACGTTGTGGCACGCCACCTGGTGTCCGCCGTCGACGAGTCGTAGCTCCGGAACTTCCTCGGCGCAGCGATCCGTGGCGAGCGGGCACCGGGTGCGGAATCGGCAACCACTCGGTGGGTTCAGCGGCGACGGAAGTTCGATGACCTTCTGTTCGACGTTCTGCGCCGCGGTAACTGTTGCGTCGGGATCGGGGATCGAGGACAGCAGCAACTGCGTGTACGGATGCAGCGCGCGGTTCTGCATGTCTTCTGCGGGAACGATTTCGCAGATGCGGCCCAAGTACATGATCATCACGCGGTCGCTGATGTTCTTCACAACGGCCATGTTGTGCGCGATGAACAGCAGTGAAAGCCCGTGCCTCTTCTTGGCATCCTCGAGGAGGTTCAGGATCTGCGCCTGCACCGAGACGTCGAGACTGGAGACGGGTTCGTCGCAGATCAGCACCTTGGGGTCGAGCATCAAAGCCCGTGCGATGCAGATACGTTGACACTGACCACCCGACAACTCGCGGGGTGTGCGGTCCCAGACCACGTCCGGGTCGAGACCGACCTCGGCGAGGACGGCGCGGGCGCGGGCCTCGATCGCGGCCTTGTCCTCACCGCCCCAGATCGAAGGCCCTTCGGTCACGAGCGCCTTGACCTTGCGGCGCGGGTTGAGAGAGGAGATCGGATCCTGGAAGATCATCTGCAGCTGAGTGCGGCTGCGACGCAATTCTTCCGAGTCCAGCGTTGTCATCTCGACGTCACCGAGTCGGATGGAACCCGATGTCGGCGAAGGCAACTGCATGATGGCTCGCCCGGCGGTGGACTTACCGCAGCCGGATTCACCGACCACACCGAGAGTTTCACCCGCGGCGACGGTGAAACTGATTCCGGAGACGGCATGCACTGTCTGACCCTTGCCGACGTTGAACTCGACAACAAGATCTTCGACGGTCAACGCGTCGTCGAGCTTTGACGGCTTCTTGGTATCGATTGCTGCAGTCATCAGACCATCTCCTTCACTGCGAGCGATAGACCCGCTGCGGTCTTGCCGGCCTTCTCGTTGGCTACCAATGCCGCTGTGCCCTCAGGGGTGTCGACGGGGAAATGGCACGCAAACGAATGGCCGTCCGACGTATTGTCGCCCGGTCCACCGAGCGCGAGTGCCGGGTCGCCGGTCAAGCAGTCGTCTTGGGCATACCTGCAGCGAGCTGCAAAGCGGCAACCGGCCATCGGCTTTGTCATGTCCGGCAGTCCACCCGGAATGGTTTGCAGCACCGTGTGCGTCGGCGAATCGAGTCGCGGAATCGCGGCCATCAGCGCTTCGGTGTACGGGTGCCGTGGACGTGAGAAAAGCTCTTCCGTCGCCGAGGTTTCCACGACGGAACCGGCGTACATGACGGCGACGCGATCAGAACGTCCCGACACCACGCCCAAGTCGTGACTGATGAGGATCACGGCCATGTTGAGCTTGTCGTTGAGCGATGCGAGCAGATCCAGGATCTGCTTCTGCACCGTCACGTCCAATGCCGTGGTCGGCTCGTCCGCGATCAGCAACTTCGGCTCGCAGGCCAGAGCCATCGCGATCACCACTCGCTGGCGCATACCGCCGGACAGCTCGTGGGGGTACTGGTCGAGGCGACGCTTCGGCTCCGGAATTCCCACCATCGACAGCAGTTCCGCGGCGCGGTCGCGGGCCGCGTCCTTCTTGAGTCCGAGATGGAACTTCAAGGATTCGGTGATGTGCGTGCCGATACGCTTGAACGGGTTGAGCGAGGTCATCGGATCCTGGAAGACCATGGCGATCTCCGGGCCCCAGAAGTGCTTCATCTCGGACTTTTTCATCGTCGCCATATCGCGGCCGGCAAACGTGACCGTTCCGGTGATGTCGAGAGCTGGCCCCTTCTGGAGCAGGCCCATGATGGTGCGGCCGAGAACCGACTTGCCGGAACCCGATTCACCGACGATGCCAAGAGTCTCACCCTCGGAAACGTGGATCGACACACCGTCGACGGCCCGCAGTTTTCCTCGGGGAGTCGCGAATACGGTTCGGATGTTGTCCGCTTGCAGCAGCGGTACGCCATTTGTCACTGAAGTGGTCACAGCTTGCTCCGATACTTCTCACCGATGAGGTTGAACGAGAACACCGTCAGGAAGAGGAAGACGCCGGGCACCAGAACGATGAACGGGTGCTTCTCCACGATGCCGCCCTGGCCTTCTGCGATCATGTTGCCCCACGTGGGATCCGGCTGTGCGATGCCGAGTCCGAGGAAGCTGAGCGATGCTTCCGCGACGATCAGGCCGGACACGGCAACGAGGCCGAGTGCTGCGACGGGAACAAGAACGTTGGGTACCAACTCTCGCCAGATGACTCGCCATTTGGTGGCACCCATCGCCCGGGCCGCGAGGACGAACTCGCGTTGGGCGACCACTATCGTATTGGCTCTTGCTATTCGAACCATGCTGGGAATGCAGAGGATCGACAGTGCCAGCGTGATGTTGCGCAGGTTCGACGTGAGGACGGCAGCAAGTGCGATCAGCAGAACCAGAGACGGAATTGCGAGCAGCGAGTTGGTGAGGATCCCGACTACCGCGTCGATCTTGCCCCGGAAGTATCCGGCCATGACGCCGATCGTGCCACCGATGACGATACCGATGAGCACCGCACAGATTGCGACGGTCAGCGAGGCACGCGCTCCGTACAGCGCGCGGGCCAGGAGATCGAGTCCGAAGTTGTTGGTACCGAGCGGATGCTCCGAAAGCAGGCTGGGAGGCGCGAAGCCGGGCTCGGCCAAAGTCTTGACCGTGTCCTTGTACTCACCGAGAGGCAGGAGCGGCGCGACGATGGCCGCAACAACCAGAGCGACGAGCCAGATGCAGGCCAACCAGTACGACAGGTCGAATTGGCTGCCCCACTTTGCGATACCGACCTTTCCCAGTCCCTTGAACAGGAACACGAGGGAGGCCAGGCCGATGACGATACGAACCATCATCATGATGCCGGACCCGAACAGGGCGGTGCCGAGCAGAGCGATACCGACGACGGTCAGGATCGTGCCGATCAGGACCAGATTCTTCGGCTTCTCCAGCGTTTCTATCGGACCGGGTGCCAGCAGGACGGTCTGCTGCCGATATGTCATCACCTCGGACGGGGCCGGCGACGGGGCCGCTCCGTCGGGCGTCACTTCAGACATGGACACGACGACTCCTCGGGTCAAGATAGGTGTACAGAACGTCGATCGCACTGTTGACGACCACGTAGATGACGGCGATCACGACCACCGCACCCAACAGCATCGGCGAATCGCCTTGTTGTGCAGCCCGAACGATGAGTGTGCCCATTCCGGGCAGTGAGAACAGCGTCTCGACGATGACGGTACTGCCGATCATGCCGCCGAGCGCCAGACCCATCATGGTGATGAGCGAGAACGACGACGGGCGCAGTGCGTCACTGAACAGGACGCGCAGCGTGGGCATGCCCTTGGCCTTCGAGGCGAGGATGTAATCCTCACGCAGGGTGGTCACGAGGTCGCTGCGCAGAACGCGGGTGAACATCGCCATCTCGAGAAGGCTGATGGTGATTGCGGGAAGTATTGCGTGCGAAAGGTTTCCGGAGATGCTGTCACCGATGCGCACCCACTGCGAGCGGGGGAACCAGCCGAGCCAGTTGACCGTCACCATGATGAGGAGCAAACCGGCCAGGAAGCTCGGAATCGAGAGGACACCGAACGTTGCGGCGCTGATGACGCGGTCGATGACGCCACCCTCGTGATGGGCGGACCACAGTGCGAGCGGAACAGCGACAACAAGAGCGATGACAAGACCCATCACTGCAAGCTGAACGCTGACCGGGAGAGCCGAGCCGATTGCCGTGAGGACTTCCTGCTGCGGCGGAACCAGCGAGGTACCGAGATCGCCGGTGAGGGCGCTCGTCAGCCAGTCCCAATAACGAACCAGGAGTGGATCGTTGAGTCCGAGCTGCTGACGCATTTCCTCGTATTCGGCGGGGGTACGACCCTCACCCAATACCGCGACCGCCGGGTCACCGGGGATCAACGACGCCAGAACGAAGGTTCCGAAACTGACGATGAGGAGCACAATGACGAGCTGGCCCAACTTCTTACCGATTGCGCCGATGTTCATAGCTTTCGTCTCCTTCGGGCAGCCAACTCGCACTTCACAGCAATTCCTCGTATCTCATTCGTCTCTGTCAAGCGTGTCCGGCCCCGCGGGGCCGGACACGTTCAGTTCGAGTCAGGACTTCCAAACGCTGTCGAACAGCATGATTCCGTCGATGCTCTGCTTCAGGCCGTGAACGTTCTGGTTCCACACGTCGAACGTCGGGACGTTGCCCCAGACGATCCACGGCACCGTCTCGGTGGCGCGTTCCTGAATCTTGGCGAGAACAGCCTTCTTGTCCTCGTCGTTGGTGGCAACACCGAGCTGGTCGAGCAGGACGTCCATTTCGGCGTCGGCGTAGTTGGTGACGTTGTTACGGCCACCGGACTTGATGCCCGTGTAGAGACGCTCGAACGGGTCGGCCTCGGACAGCGAACCAGCTGCTGTGCTCATGTCGTAGTCATGATCGACGTACATACGCTTGACCAGATCGCCTGCGCCGGTGACGTACTCGATCTGCGCGTCGAATCCGACGGCGTTGAGCATGGCCTGCACGCCGAGAGCGGTTGCCTGCGCGGACGGCTCCTGGATGGAGAGGAAGGTGACCTTGCCGTCGTAACCGTCGGCCTTGGCCTGATCGAGCAGTTCCTTGGCCTTGGCCGGATCCACACCGGTCGGCGCGACGTCGTTGTGCCAGCGGGAGGTGTCCTGGAAGATCTCCTGGCCGGGCAGGCCCTTGCCGTTGTTGACGCGGGTGTTGAGCGTCTCGGGGTCGATGGCCAACGCCATTGCCTGACGAACGCGCAGATCCGAACCGGGGCGACCCTCCGCCATGTTGACGTTTGCGATGTAGCCGAGCGACGGGATGTCGATGAAGCCCGGGTTGCCGTTCTCGATCAGATCGAGGATCGGGGTGAGCGTGCGCATGTAGGCCGCGTCGATGCCACCGGTCTTGAGAGCCTCGGAAGTGGGCTGAGCTCCGACGATGCTGATGAGCTTGAGCTTGTCGACCTTCGGTGCGCCGCCGAAGTAATCGGGGCGGGCAGCGAGCAGGAGTTCCTCGTTGGGAGCAAAACGCTCGAGCGTGAATGCGCCTGCGCCGATAGGAGTGAACTGATCACCCTGCTGCGCAGCCGGAGCGACGATCATGCCGGGGCCGGTGGAGAGCATCGACTGGATACCGGTCCACGGATCGACGAGGTTGAAGACAACCGTCGTTGCGTCTGGGGTGTCCATGGAGGCAACCTTGGCTGCCCACAGGCTCGACTGCGCTGCCTTGTTGTTGACGTAGCGGTTGATGCTGTCGACCACTGCCTTGGAATCGAGCGTCGTTCCGTCGCTGAACTTGACGCCGTCACGGAGCTTCAGCGTCCACGTCTTGCTGTCCGAACTCGGCTCGAGGGACTGCGCCAACTGAGGCACAAACGTCTGCTCGATGGGGTCGTAGCGCATCAGTACGTCGTAAATCGCGCTGAGCTCACTGCCACCCGTAGCGCCGGCAACCTGGATCTTCGCCGGATCGAGTGATGTCACTGCGGAATAGCCGCTGAACGTCAGCGTGCCACCGGTGGTCGGGGTGCCGGCATCGGCCTGTTCGTTGACCATTCCGATCTTGAGCGCGGAACCCGACTCGACAGATTCACCGCCGCCGCTCGAGCCGTTGTCGGCGCACGACGCCAGAAACATACTTGCGGTGATCGCCAGCGTGACCGCAGCTAATCTGCGATGCCCACGGCGGGAACTACGACTCATTCTGATGCCTCCAAGGCAGGAAAAACTGTGACTTCTTGTTGAACAAGAAACAGTGTGTGATGCGACGCACAGAATGGTTCGAGCGAGTCCCGCTCAGTGGAATTTGTTAAGTTGCGGTCCTCAACGGTTATGTCAATAGGCCCTGGCCTGCATTTTCCGCCAAAACAAAGAGACCTATCGGTCTAGTCCCGAGCTAGTCCCGATCTAGGGTGGCTTCCTCCAGATCGAGCTCACGCAGTACCTTCCGTAGTACCTCGTCATCAATGCGGCCGCCGTCGCGTTCGGCAATGAATACCGTGCGCTCGGCATCGATCATTTCGAGACGCAAAGCCCGGAATGCCGCCGACGGACTCTCCCCCAGATCGTCGTCGCTACGCCCGAGCCGTTCCCACGCCGAGTTGGCTCGGTGCGTGTTCCAGGTCCGCAAGATGTCCGCGGCTCGATCTCGCACCGCGGGCACACCGCCGTCCTGCTCAGCGACCAACTCGTCCAATCGCGCCGCCGCTGCCCGCGCCGCCTTGTCCTGCGCCGCCGCCTCCGCTCTTGCGTCGGACTGCGCTTCCTCTCCCTGGACGCCGAGCGTCCGGATCACCCACGGCAGCGAAAGACCGTGCAGGAGCAACGTTCCGACGACGACAACAAAAGTCAGGAACAAGATCAGGGACCGTCCCGGGAACTCCTCACCACTGTTCACTGTCAAAGGAATGGCAAAAGCCGCTGCCAGTGACACGACTCCGCGCATACCGGCCCACGACACGACAAATACCGATCGAACCGAAACATCCGGTTCTCGCGCCCGGATCCGCGGCGACAACCACCGTGGCAGGTACGTGAACGGAAAGACCCACGCGATCCGCACCACAACAACAGTCGCGAGCACCGCAATGGACGCCCACACCACCATCGACGTGCTGTACCCCTGCAATCCGCTCACCACACTGGGCAATTGGAGCCCGATCAACAAGAACACAAACGACTCCAGGATGAGGTCGACGGCCTTCCACACCGCCGTATCCTGCAGGCGCGTCGCATAACTGGCCCGAGTGGAGCGCTGCCCCAGGAACAGTCCGGCAACAACCACGGCAATGACGCCGGACGCGTGAATCTCTTCCGCAGCCAGGTAGGTGAAGAACGGCACGACCAAGCCGATTGCGCTCTCCATCACCGGATCACGAAGTTTTCCACGCACTTTGGCGATGACGAACCCCACCGCCAGTCCGATCGCCGTACCGCCGAGCGCGGCAACCACAAATGTCTCGAAACCGCTGGCCAAGGTCGCGCCCGTGCCCACAGCGGCCGCCAAAGCCACCTTGTATGCCGTCAACGCGGTCGCGTCGTTGAGCAGGCTCTCACCGCCCAGGAGTGTCATGATCCGACGCGGCAGTCCGAGCCTGCGTCCGATTGCGCTCGCCGACACCGCATCCGGCGGTGCCACAATCGCACCGAGAACCAGCGCGGCGGCAATCGAGAACTCCGGCACGATCAGATACGCGACCAAGCCGACCGCGGCCGTCGTCGCGAGGGGCAAGCCCACCGCGAGAAACCCGATGGGGCGCAGGTTCGATCGCAATGCCAGATATGAACTGTCCAACGCCGCCGAGTACAGCAGCGGTGGTAACACCACGAACAGAACAAGATCCGGATCGAGCTCGAGATCCGGTACGCCGGGTATCTGACACGCGATCAACCCGAAGACCACCAGTATCAACGGCGACGACAATCCGAATCGACGCGCAACCGCTGCGACCAGCAAAGCCGCTACAACAACCCCCAGTAATATGCCGTTCACTCTGGCAGCATGCAGGATCAGCGGCCACCGTGCACTATGGATAGTGATGAAAAAGATCCTGAAGCGCGTCGCATCCCGCACACCGGCACCCGAACCGGTGGCAAGCGGTTGCGAAGAATTGACTGAAACGCCCGAAACCGACCCGGCCGCTTTAACTCCCGGAGTCTGTCAAGAATGCGCCGAACTGGGCGAGGACAACTGGTCACATCTGCGAATCTGCCTCACCTGCGGCCACGTCGGATGCTGCGACTCCAGCCCGCACCAACACGCCACCAACCACTATCGCGAGACCGGGCATCCCGTCATGCGTTCCCATGAACCAGGCGAGTCCTGGCGCTGGTGCTACGTCCACGATCTGATGGGCTAGATACCCCGAAATACACCGAAGCGAAAAACACCGAAGCCGGAGACGCAGTGCGCATCTCCGGCTTCGGTCTTTCCGTATTCAGTTATTCACATTTTTTCAGTTGGTCTTCCACGCCTCGTCGAAGAACATGATTCCGTCGATGCTCTGCTGGACTCCGTGAACGTTCTTGGCCCACACACCAAGCCACGGCGTGTTTCCGAGGATCTGCCACGGCACAACCTCGGTGGCGCGTGCCTGGATCTTGGCAAGGACCTCCTTCTTCGCGTCGTCGGACGTTGCCACACCCAACTCGTCGAGCAGCGTGTCCATCTGAGCGTCGGAGAAGCTTGTCGCGTTGTTTCGGCCACCGGTCTTGAGGTTCGAGTACAGACGCTCGAACGGATCGGCTTCCGGAAGGTTGGCGGAACCGGTCGACATGTCGAAGTCACGGTCGACGTACAAACGCTTGACGACATCGGCAACCGAGTTGACGTACTCGATCTGGAAGTCGAAGCCAACGGCGTTAGCCATGGACTGCAGCGCGAGAGCCATCGCCTGAGCGGAGTTCTCCTGCAGGGTCAGGTACGTGATCTTGCCGTCGAAACCGTCGGCCTTTGCCTCGTCGAGAAGCTGCTTGGCCTTGGCCGGGTCGACGCCGATCGGAGCCTCGTCGTTGTGCCAGCGCGAGCTGTCCTGGAAGATGACCTGCCCCGGAAGGCCCTTACCTTCGTTGAGTCGGTTGTCGAGTGCAACGGGATCCGTGGCCAGAGCCAGTGCCTGACGCACTCGCACATCGGCGCCCGGACGACCCGGAGCGGTGTTGATCAGGGACAGGTACGACAGTGACGGAATGTCGACGTAACCGGGGTAGCCGGAGTCGATCAGATCGAGCACGTTCGGAAGCGAGCGCATGTACGTGACATCCGCGCCGCCGCTCTTGAGCGAATCACTCGTAGCCTGCGAACCGACGATGCTGATCATTCGCAACTTGTCCACATTCGGAGCACCGGCGAAGTAATCCTCACGGGCGTCGAGAATCAGCTCCTCGTTGGGAGCGAACTTCTCGAGCGTGAACGCACCCGCGCCGATCGGGGTGAACTTGTCACCCTGCTGCGCACTGGGCGCAACGATCATGCCGGGGCCGGTAGCGAGAAGCGCCTCGATACCCGTCCACGGATCGGCCAGATTGAAGACGACCGTCGACGCGTCCGGTGTGTCGACGGACGTAACCTTCGACGCATACAGGCTGGACTGCGGCCCCTTGTTGGTGACGTACCGAGCCAGACTCGACGACACGGCAGCGGAGTCGACCTGGGTGCCATCACTGAACTTCACACCGTCACGCAGCTTGAGCGTCCACGTCTTGAAATCCGAGCTCGGCTCCATCGAGTTGGCGAGCTTCGGAACGAACTTCTGCGACGTCGAGTCGTAGCGAAGCAGGGTGTCGTAGATCGCCCCGAGCTCCGATCCGCCCACCGAGCCGGCAATCTGCGTCTTCGACGGATCGAGACTCGTCACCGCGGAATAACCGCTGAACGTCAGCGTTCCGCCCTTGACCGGATCACCCTCGTTCGACTGAACGTTGACGGGACCGATCGTGAGAGCCGAGCCGGATTCCGGCGCGTCGCCGCTGCCGCCGTCCGCTCCACTGTCGGCACACGAGGACAAGAACAAACCGGCGGAAACAGCCAGTGCGACTGCCGCGACCTTTCGACTGCCGCGCCTAGAACTGCGACTCATTTACGAACCTCCAGATCGGACTAAAACTGTGATGTGATGCGAAGCTGTCACAGTTTGTGACCTAAGGCACAAGTATTAATTTTTAGTCCCACTCAGTGGAAAGTCCGTGGCCAAGGCCGGTGCGCCTTACTTCTTCCACACCTCGTCGAAGAGCAGGATCCCGTCGAGACTCGGCTGAAGTCCGTGCACGTTCTGATTCCACACGTCCAAAGCCGGTCCGGTGCCCCATACCTGCCACGGCAGGGTCTCGTTGGCCCGTTCCTGAATCTTCACGAGGACGGCCTTCTTGTCGTCGTCGCTGATTGCAACACCCAACTCGTCGAGCAACTGATCCATTTCGGCGTCCGAGTAGCCCGTGGTGTTGTTACGTCCACCGGTCTTGAGGCCCGTGTAGAGACGCTCGGAAGGGTCCGCCTCGGTGAGGTTGAGAGCAGCGGTCGCCATGTCGTAATCGCGATCGGCATACATCCGCTTGACCAAGTCACCGACGTTGTTGACGTTCTCGATCTGGACGTCGAAACCGACGGCATTGAGCATCGCCTGCACAGCGAGCGCCGTGGCCTGCGCCGACGGCTCCTGCATCGTGAGGTAGCTGATCTTGCCGTCGTAACCGTCCGCCTTCGCCTGATCGAGCAGTTCCTTCGCCTTGGCCGGATCCACACCGATCGGAGCAACATCGTTGTGCCAGCGCGACGTGTCCTGGAAGATAACCTGACCCGGCAGACCCTTACCGTCGTTGGCACGGACATCCAAAGTCGCCGGATCGACGGCGTACGTCATCGCTTGGCGCACACGCAGATCCGCTCCGGGCCGACCGGGAGCCATATTGACGTTTGCGATATAGCCGAGCGAGGGAATGTCGATGAAGCCCGGGTTGCCGTTCTCGATCAGATCGAGGATCGGCCCCAACGTGCGTATGTACGCCGCATCGATACCGCCGGACTTCAGGGCCTCGGAAGTGGGCTGCGCACCGAGAATGCTGACCATCTTGAGTTTGTCGACATTCGGCGCGCCACCGTAGTAGTCAGCACGAGCAGCGAGCAGCATTTCCTCGTTGGGAGCAAACTTCTCGAGCGTGAACGCACCGGCACCGATCGGCGTGAACTGATCTCCCTGCTGCGCCGCCGGAGCAACGATCATGCCGGGACCGGTCGAGAGCATCGGCTCGATACCCGTCCACGGATCAACCAGGTTGAAGACAACCGTCGTTGCATCCGGCGTGTCCATCGAGACGACCTTGTCGATCCACAATCCCGACTGCGGCCCCTTGTTCGTCATGTAGCGGTTGATACTCGCAGTAACGGCTTGCGCATCGAAAGGTGTTCCGTCACTGAATGTCACGCCGTCACGCAGCTTCAACGTCCACGTGGTGCTTTCGTCATTCGGCTCGAGCGACTGCGCCAACTGGGGCACAAACGTCTGCTCGATGGGGTCGTATCGCATCAGCACGTCATAGATTGCACTGAGCTCGCTGCCACCGGTGGAGCCTGATACCTGAGCCTTGGCCGGATCGAGTGTCGTCACCGGTGAGTAGCCGCTGAAGGTGAGGGTGCCACCCTTGGTGGGCGAACCTGGATCGGCCTGCTCGTTCACCATTCCGATCTTCAACGACGACCCGGAATCGGCCGACTCTCCCCCGCCCCCGCCCCCGTTGTCGTCATTTCCGGCACATGAGGCAAGGAACAAACTTGCAGAGATAGCCAGCGCGGCAACTGCCACGCCGCGACTACCTGATCGGGAATTGCGGCTCATCGAAACCTCCAGGTCGGTCGTATAACTGCGGTGTGATGCGAAGTTCTCACAGTTTGTGACCTGAGACACAGTGTTTCGCAAAATAGCCTAAGCTGCGCAAAACGAGGGGGAAACGCATGAAACTGAACCACATGGGACTGATCAGGGATGTCGGGAGTTGGCGACGCGGAGCAAAGCTGCAACGACGCCTACGCGACCTCACCGGGACGCTAGTGGTTGTCACCGGAGCAGGCAGTGGCATCGGCCGCGAGACCGCGCTCGCTTTTGCCGCCGAGGGCTCAATCCTCGTTGTGTGCGACGTCAACCTCGAAAGCGCCCAGGACACAGCCGCACTCATCAACTCGCCCGCGAGCGTCGGCGGAGCCGACGCAGTCTTCGGCGGCGGTGCCCACGCGTATCAGGTGGACGTTTCCGACGAGCAAGCCATGACTCGATTCGCGGAAACCGTCGCCGCACACCACGGAGTTCCCGACATCGTGGTCAACAATGCCGGCATCGGCTTCTCGGGAACCTTCGCAGACACCACACAGGGACAATTCGAGCGAGTCATGGACATCAACTTCTGGGGAGTTGTGTACGGCTGCCGCGCCTTCTCGCCGATGATGATCAAACGCGGCTCCGGCGGACACATCGTCAACCTCTCGTCCGCCGCGGCATACACACCGCAGAAAGCATTGACCGCATACTCGACCAGCAAAGCTGCCGTGTTCATGCTCTCCGACTGTCTACGCGCAGAGCTGCTTCCGTCCGGAATCGGCGTCAGCACCATCTGCCCCGGCATTGTCGACACCAACATCGTCAAGACCACCGAGTTCGCCGGAACGACTGCAGCGGAACAACTTCGGAATCAAACCAAGGCGGACAACTTCTACCATCGCCGAAACTTCACACCCGACCGGGTGGCAAGCGCCATCGTCAAGGCAGTGCGGACCAACAAGGCAATTGTGCCCGTCACCCCCGAAGCGAAACTCGGGTACCGACTCAGCCGGTTCTACCCGAGTTCCATGCGCGTCGGAGCCCGCCTCAATGCTCTATGAGGCGGCTGTCAGCTTCCGAATGAAAGACTTCCCGCGAATCCTTGTTGCACGTCATCTTTCGAGCGGGGCAGTACTTCATAGGTGTCCGCATACTGTCCACTGAAGCCGGTGACGGTGATCGGTCGGCCAACCAGAATTGACGCGGGGTCGATACCCGCCTGAGTGTTCACAAAGATTACGGTGCTTCCTCCGGCTCCCGACACCACAATCTTGTGTCCGTACGGCAGATCATCGACGACGGGCGCGCTGACGATGCCGGACAATTTAACGAGCCGCCCCTCGCTGCTCTCACCGATTGCGCTGAGCGGCAACCGTTCCGGCCGTACCGCCGTGGCGAAACCAAGACGCGTGACCGCATTCGGCCGAACGACAAGCAGGCCCTCCTGATCTGCGAGGACACCGCTGACCTCAACCCGGTCACCAACAGATACGGCCGAATTGTCGGGATCACTGATATAGATGCCCGAATTGCCGCTCTGGAGACCAAATCCCTTGTCGTAAAAGCTGGATTCGAAGTCCCCGGACGATGTAGTCGCAGTTCCTGACACCGTAACCTCGGTGCCGATCGGCAACGAGCGGGCGACTTGAATCGAATCGACTGTCACCACCGACGGTGTTGCCCCTGGCAAGGGTTCGGCAACTGCAGGTGCGCCGGTAACTATTGCTACTCCCATGGCACCTGCAGCCGCCCAAGACAGAACTCGAACATGATTCATCGGCGAATCTCCCATAAGTAGTGAACAGCCGGCAATGGTCTTGCCGCTGACAATACTGAGCTATGGGCAAATGTGAAGCAACCGCACGAAGGGGTCAGGACCCCGAGCTACCGCTCGACCCCAGGGAACCCGTTCCACCGCCGAGATCGTCGAGCGGATCGCTACCCTCGAAGCCAGGAGTGAAGATGTAGGCGTCGGACGTAGTCGCCAGAGACGTGCCTGCCGTGGCAGGTGTTTTTGCACGCCAGTTGACGATCGGATTCAGGACGCCGAACGGGCCGCAACCACTCGCCTTCGGAATGGCAAAATCTTCGGCAACGTTCTCGATGCCGAGGAACTTCACCGCCGTGTCAATTGCCTCGAACTCCGGCGCTTCGTCCGGATTCGCGTTCTTCAGACGGAAATTCACCGGTTCCGCCTCGGACCCCAGGTAGCAGTTGTTGCCCAGGAAGGCGTTGTTGATCTTCATCTTGACGGGCAGACTGATGTCGAAATCCATCAGGTCACCGTTGAACGACGGAGCCGCGACCGCCTTCACCTCAGCCGTGACACCCGCCAACCCGAACAGATTGTTGAACGGCAGATCGATACCGAGCACCCCGCCCGGCACTGTCATGGGCTTGGCATACAAACCGTTGTGCCCATCAGCGCGAGGAGTGAAGACAGCGCCGTCAGCGGTCTCATCCAAGGCTGACGTGATGATCATGTCCCCAGCTTTGATCGGCAGGTTGAATCCGTTGTTGTCGAACGCTCCATTCAGGACGTCGACGGTCAAACATACCTGCGCACCTACAGTGTCGTTACACACCGCAGCGCCGGGAATCGGCGGGAGGGCCTCCTGCGCAGATACCATCGGTGCCGCCAGGGCAAGTACGGTGCCGGCACTACCGGCTACGACTGCGACGCGGACACCGAATCGCTTTGCCCGCGAACTCTTTACTGAATTCTGCACTACATTATCCTTTGGAATTGTGGAACTTCAGCCACAGATGCGGCCAATCTGCCAGGTCGGCAGAAGAATTGAGGCGTGAAGGTGCGGCATACTAAGAGCCCGAGCTGCCACTCGATCCGAGTGAGCCCGTTCCGCCACCGAGATCGTCAAGCGGATCACTGCCGTCGATACCACCCGGGTACAGGTATGCCGTCGACACGGTATTGAGCGACGTTCCCGAAGTTGCGGGCGTCTTGGCTCGCCAATTGACGATCGGATTCAACACACCGAACGGGCCACAACCACTGGCAGCCGGAATAGCGAAGTCGGTTGTCGCGCTCTTGACGGGGCTGACCTTCAACGAACCGGACGGCAATACCTCGAAAGCTGGGCTGGAGTCGGCCGTAGGCGTGAGATGGAAGTTCACCGGCGCTGCCTCGGATCCCAAGTAGCAGTTGTTGCCCAGGAAGGCGTTGTTGATCTTCATCCGAACCGGCAGGCTGATGTCCATGTTGGTGATCAGATCGTTGAAAACAGGCACGTCCACCGCCTGCACCTCAGCGGTGACTGCCGCCAGCCCGAACAGATTGTTGAAGGGCAGATCGATACCGAGCACTCCGCCTGGCACAGTCATCGGCTTGGCGTAAACACCGAAATGACCGTCGTCGCGTGGCAAGAGAACGGTCTCATCGCCTACCCCCGAACCGGCTTCTGCAGCGATGATCATGTCGCCGTCACCGATGGGCAGGTTGAAGCCGTTGTTTTCGAAAGTCCCGCTGTTGACCACGACAGACACACAG
Organism: Rhodococcus sp. KBS0724; assembly: GCF_005938745.2. Classification (NCBI taxonomy): domain Bacteria; kingdom Bacillati; phylum Actinomycetota; class Actinomycetes; order Mycobacteriales; family Nocardiaceae; genus Rhodococcus; species Rhodococcus sp. KBS0724. Next base: position 82,390 of record NZ_VCBX02000001.1, on the reverse strand, counting down.
GATTCGGCGGTCGCCGGACACACAGCGGCGCCGGGAATCGACTCTGCAACGGGGTCAGCTGACGCCATGGGCGCCGCCATTGCCAGCACGGTACCGGCAGTTCCGGCGATTACTGCTGCGCGTACGCCGATGCGGCGAGCACGGGAATTCTTCCGAGAGTTGTGCACTGAGACTCCTTCGAATCGTGTGGGAGTGACAGTCGCTGCTTGTGTAGTCGACTGCCAGAACCAAACGCAGTGGAGTGTTCTTACTCACAAGTAACAACCTGGACAGATGTATATCACACAGTTTCGAGTCGAAAATAGCCCCAAGGAAATTTCCTTAAAATGTACGATTTATCCGATACGGTGTGTCACACTCAGGAGCGATGAACACCAAACACCTGATTGCGTGCCTTGCCGCGAGCGGCCTGCTCCTCAGTGCCTGCAGTGACGAATCAGCCACCGAGACAATGAGTTCGGCAACAGGCGTCGCGTCGGCGAGCGCAGCAACATCGACGACGACCGCCCCTGCGGCTTCTCCCACCTCGACGCCTGCGGTCGAAGCGCAGCAGCCTAGTACCGTCGAACCCGGCACACTCGAAGCTGGCACACTCGAATCGCCGGCACTGCCGAGTGCACCTCCGGCAGCTGTCGAAGCAAATACCCCGATCGACGCACGCTCACCGGACGAAATTGTTGCCGGAGCCGGTGAACGGGGTCAGCGCTACCTCGCAGCACTGCGACTGGCGGGAATCCCGCCGAGCGGCATGGACTCCGCCGAGATCCTCTACGCCGACGGTACCTGCAACGCCATCGCCCAGGGCATGCCGCGATCCGAGGTACTCGCAGAATTCAAGGCAGTTGGCGACGTCTATGCCCAGATCACGCCGATGCCGTCAGCGCGAATCGCCGAAATCTATGTGGAGACAGCAGAAAACACGTACTGCTGATATCAGGCTTTACCCGCCAGCCAGTTATGCAGCCACGACGTAGCCGTTGTGCCCGAACCGTCGACCACGTAACGGGTGTAGTCGGTATGGACCTGCGATCCGTAGAAATCGACCAACTGATCGACACGTCGGCTGTTGGCGCCGGGATCAAGTTGCGCCATGAGTGCGGGAAGTCCACCCGCAGTGATCAAGTCACGCACGATCACAGCTGCTTCGTCACGCAACGAGAGGGCCGTTGCCGGAGTCGGATCGGAAACCTGCGCCATGAATCCGGCCAGACGCATCACAAAATCATCTTCGGGCGTCGAGCAGTACAGATCGCCCGCAGCACAGAGAGTGACGGTATCGGCTGACAGCCAACCGAATCCGCCGATGCGAGCACCACTGGCGCCGTTTCCGCCAACCCAGGGACCGACCAACGCATCGGACTCGGATCGACGCGGATCGGACAGCAGACCGACTCCGGCAACACGATTGGGCGGTACGACACCGATGCCCGTCCCGATTTCGGCGGCGAGGTCTCCGGCCGCGTCGGCGCCCTGGCTGTACCCGACTATCGCGAATCGAGTGTCACCGCACGATGCAGCCATCGCCCCGATCATGCCGCGCGCATTGTCGACGGCCTGCTTCTTCGACCTGGCGTAGACATTTGATTCCCACGGGAAGGCGGTAGCCGAGTACGTGACGTAGTCGGTGCGTACCGACGACGGGAGGCCGCTGGTGACCGGCGCGAGCATGCCTGCACCGGGCGAAGCGCCTGACGGCTCCCACGTTCCCGGAATCGCCACGACATACAGTTCGGGGCAAGGCGCTGCGGATGCCGTCGGTGCGCCGACGGCCTGCACTACACCGGCGGCCGCAACAACCGACAACATCGCAACGAAGCGCTTCGCACCCATCAAAAACCCCGTATCCAATCAGGCGGGCCCCTGTACTCACCGCAGATATCTGAGCAGCATAGCGGTTGAACGTGGTCCAGGGTGTGGCTACGAACGTGCGCTTTTGTCGTCCACATACAAAACCGCACCCCACCGTTGTGGTGGGGTGCGGTTTTGTATGTCTCGTGCGACTAGCGCTGCGGAGCCGCCGTCGGGAGGATCGGAGCCGGAAGCGCCGTCTCACCCTCGAGGTACGTGTCCACAGCAGCTGCTGCGGAACGTCCCTCGGCGATTGCCCAGACGATCAGGGACTGGCCGCGGCCCATGTCGCCGGCTACGAAGACGCCGTCGACGTTCGTGTTCCACTTGGACGTGCGGGCCACGTTGCCACGCTCGTTCAGGTCGACACCGAGATCGGTGAGCAGACCCGGCTTTTCGGGTCCGACGAAGCCCATGGCCAGGAACACGAGGTCAGCCTCGAGCTCGAAGTCCGAGCCCTCGACCTTCTCGAAGCGACCCGACTTCATCTCGACCTCGTGAGCCTTGAGGCCGGTGACCTTGCCGTCTTCACCGACAAACTTCTCGGTGTTGACGGAGAACAGGCGCTCGCCGCCCTCTTCGTGAGCCGAAGCCACGCGGTACATCAACGGGTATGTCGGCCACGGAGTCTGCGATGCGCGAGTCTCCGGGGGGCGCGGCATGATCTCGAACTGATGGACGCTGGCAGCGCCCTGACGGTGCGAGGTACCGAGGCAGTCGGCGCCGGTGTCGCCGCCACCGATGATGACAACCTTCTTGCCCTTTGCATCGATGGTCGGAGCATCGAGGTCACCGAGCTGAACGCGGTTGGCGATCGGGAGGTACTCCATCGCCTGGTGGATGCCGTCGAGTTCGCGGCCTGGGATCGGCAGGTCGCGAGCTGCGGTGGCGCCGCCGGCGAGAACCACGGCGTCGAACTGCTCGCGCAGTTCGTCAGCCGTGATATCCACGCCCACATTGACGTTGGTCTTGAAGACGGTGCCTTCGGCTTCCATCTGCTCGAGACGGCGGTCGATGTGACGCTTCTCCATCTTGAACTCGGGGATGCCGTAGCGCAGCAGGCCACCGATGCGGTCTGCCCGCTCGAAGACCGTCACTGCGTGACCGGCACGCGTCAGCTGCTGCGCTGCAGCCAGACCGGCCGGACCACTGCCGACAACGGCGACGCGCTTGTTGGTGGAACGCGCCGCGCGAACCGGCTTGACCCATCCCTCGTCGAAGGCCTTGTCGATGATCTCGACCTCGACCTGCTTGATGGTGACCGGATCCTGGTTGATGCCCAGAACACAGGACGCCTCACAAGGTGCTGGGCACAGGCGACCGGTGAACTCCGGGAAGTTGTTGGTCGCATGCAAACGCTCGATCGCGTCGTGCCAGTGGTCCTTGTACACCAGGTCGTTCCACTCGGGAATCAAGTTTCCGAGAGGGCAACCGTTATGGCAGAACGGAATTCCGCAGTCCATGCAACGGCTGGCCTGGGTCTTGAGGGTTTCCTTCGGGAACTCCTCGTAGACCTCTTTCCAGTCGAGCAGGCGCAACGGCACCGGCCGGCGAACCGGAAGTTCGCGGGACGTGTGCTTCATGAAGCCGCTTGGATCACCCACGAGCTGCCTCCATCACTGCCTCGTCCACGTTCTTGCCATCCTTCTCTGCGGCCGCGATGGCCAAAAGAACCTTCTTGTAGTCGCGGGGCATCACCTTTGCGAAGTGACCCACCTGCTGCGACCAGTCCGCGAGGATGCGTGTCGCAACCTCGGAACCGGTTTCGTCGCGATGACGTTCGATGGCGCTCTTCAACCAGGTGAAGTCGTCGCCCGAAAGATCCTCGAGGTCCACCAGTTCGGTGTTGAGGTTCTTCTCGAATGCCCTGTCGGGGTTGTAGATGTACGCGACGCCGCCGGACATACCGGCACCGAAGTTACGTCCGGTGGCTCCGAGGATGACCACCTTTCCACCCGTCATGTACTCGCAACCATGATCGCCCACACCCTCGACGACGGCAGTGGCGCCGGAGTTACGGACTGCGAAGCGTTCGCCGACCACACCGCGAAGCAGAGCCTCGCCGCTGGTGGCGCCGAACAGGATCACGTTGCCACCGATGATGTTGTCCTCGGCGACAAAGCCTTCCGCTGCATTGAGCGGCGGGCGTACGACGATGCGTCCACCCGAGAGACCCTTGCCGACGAAGTCGTTGGCGTCGCCGTTCAGGCGCAGGGTCATGCCGCGGGGCACGAACGCACCGAAGCTGTTACCGGCGGAACCGGTGAACGTGATGTCGATGGTGTTGTCGGGCAAGCCCTCTCCGCCGAACGCCTTGGTGACCTCGTGGCCGAGCATGGTGCCGACCGTGCGGTTGACGTTGGTGATCGCGGACTCGAATGCGACCGGCTCACCCTTGTCGAGTGCGTTGCGTGCCGACACGATCAACTGCTGATCGAGTGCCTTGTCGAGGCCGTGATCCTGCGTTCCGGTGCAGTGGACGTCCTGGTCCATGAACGCGGACTCGACCTGGGTGAGGATCGGCGACAGATCGAGATTGCCTGCCTTGCTTCCCTTCCAGTGATCGAGGGCGCGCGTGGTGTCCAGCATGTCGACCTGGCCGACTGCTTCGAGCAGCGTGCGGAAACCGAGTTCCGCGAGAAGCTCGCGAACCTCTTCGGCGATGAACATGAAGAAGTTCTCGACGAATTCCGGCTTGCCACTGAAACGCTTGCGCAGCACCGGGTTCTGCGTCGCAACACCGACGGGGCAGGTGTCGAGATGGCAGACGCGCATCATGATGCAGCCCGAGACCACCAGCGGTGCGGTGGCAAAACCGAACTCCTCGCCGCCGAGCAGAGCAGCAACGACAACGTCGCGACCCGTCTTGAGCTGGCCGTCGACCTGCACGACGATGCGGTCACGAAGACCGTTGAGCAGCAACGTCTGCTGGGTCTCGGCGAGGCCGAGCTCCCACGGTGCGCCGGCGTGCTTGACGGAGGTCAGCGGGGTGGCACCGGTGCCACCGTCGTGACCGGAGATCAGAACGACGTCGGCGTGTGCCTTGGAGACACCGGCCGCGACGGTTCCGACGCCGACCTCGGAGACCAGCTTCACGTGGATGCGGGCCTGCGGGTTTGCATTCTTCAGGTCGTGGATCAGCTGAGCGAGATCCTCGATCGAGTAGATGTCGTGGTGCGGCGGCGGCGAAATCAGTCCGACGCCAGGCGTGGAGTGCCGAACCTCGGCCACCCACGGGTACACCTTGTGAGCCGGAAGCTGGCCGCCCTCACCGGGCTTGGCTCCCTGCGCCATCTTGATCTGGATGTCGGTGCAGTTGCTCAGGTAGTGCGACGTGACACCGAAGCGTCCCGACGCAACCTGCTTGATCGCACTGCGACGCGAATCGCCGTTCTCGTCCGGCGTGAAGCGTGACGGATGTTCGCCGCCCTCACCGGAATTGGAGCGAGCGCCCAGACGGTTCATCGCGATAGCGAGCGTCTCGTGAGCCTCGGCGGAGATGGAGCCGTAGCTCATCGCACCCGTCGAGAAACGCTTGACGATCTCGCTGGCCGGCTCGACCTCGTCGATGGAAATCGACGGCCGCTTGCCGATGTTGAAGTCGAACAGACCACGCAGAGCCGCAAGGCGCTCCGACTGGTCGTTGACCAGAGTCGTGTACTCCTTGAACACCTCGTACTGGCCGGTGCGAGTTGCGTGCTGGAGCTTGAAGACCGTGTCCGGGTTGAACAGGTGGTACTCGCCCTCACGACGCCACTGGTACTCGCCGCCGACCTCGAGCTCGCGGTGAGCGCGCTCTTCCGGACGGTCGAGGTACGCGACGCGGTGACGCGCAGCTACATCGGCAGCAATCTGATCGAGGCCGATACCGCCGAGCTGCGACTGCAGACCGGTGAAGTACTCGTCCGTCAGCTCCTGCGACAGGCCGATGACCTGGAACAGCTGAGCACCGGTGTACGACGCCAGCGTCGAGATGCCCATCTTGGACATCACCTTCAGGACACCCTTGCCGGCAGCCTTGATGTAGTTGGCGATGCCCTTCTCGAGGGTCAGACCCTCGAGTTCCTTGTTCTGCAGGAACTCGTCGATGGTCTCGAAAGCCATGTACGGGTTGACTGCGGCAGCACCGAAGCCGATGAGGAGCGCCATGTGGTGCACCTCGCGGGCGTCGCCGGCCTCGACGATGAGACCGACCTTGGTGCGCGACTTCTCACGAACCAGGTGGTGGTGCACGGCCGAGGTCAGGAGCAGCGACGGGATCGGTGCGTAATCCTCGGTGGACTCACGGTCCGAGAGCACGACGAGGCGTGCGCCACCCGCGATTGCCTGCGAAACCTGGTACTTGATGCCGTCGAGCGCACGACGGATACCGTCGCCGCCTTCCTTGACGGGGTACAGGCCACGGATGACAACACTGCGGAAGCCGGGGAATTCGCCGTCGTCGTTGACGTGAACGAGCTTCGACAGATCGTCGTTGTGCAGGATCGGCTGCGGGAGCGCGATCTGCTTGCAGGAATCAGCGCTCGGGTGCAGCAGGTCGCCCTCGGGGCCGAGCGTGGCACCGAGGCTGGTGACAACCTCTTCACGAATAGCGTCGAGCGGCGGGTTGGTGACCTGAGCGAACAGCTGCGAGAAGTAGTCGAACAGCATCCGAGGGCGTGCGGAGAGCACGGCGATCGGGGTGTCGGTACCCATCGAGCCCAGAGCCTCGGCACCGGAGAGGGCCATCGGCTTGACGAGCAGGTTGACCTCTTCGTTGGTGAAACCGAAGAGCTGCTGACGCAGCACGACACGCTCGTGCGACATGTACGTGTACGGGCGATCCGGCAGATCGTCCATGTGGATGAGACCTTCGTCGATCCACTGCTGGTACGGATGCTCTGCGGCGAGTTCCGACTTCAGTTCGTCGTCGCTGATGATCCGGCCCTGGGCTGTGTCCACGAGGAACATGCGGCCGGGCTGCAGGCGGACCTTCTTGACCACTGTGGACGGATCGATCGGAAGAACGCCGACCTCCGACGCCATGACGACAAGGCCGTCCTCGGTGATCCACAGACGCGAAGGACGCAGACCGTTGCGGTCCAGCACAGCGCCGATGACGGTGCCGTCGGTGAAGCACACCGAGGCCGGTCCGTCCCAAGGCTCCATGAGAGCCGAGTGGTACTCGTAGAACGCCCGACGAGCGGGGTCCATGCTCTCGTGCTTCTCCCAGGCTTCCGGGATCATCATGAGAACTGCGTGCGGCAGGCTGCGGCCGGCGAGGTGCAACATCTCGAGAACCTCGTCGAAACGAGCGGTGTCGGATGCGCCCTGGGTGCAGATCGGGAAGATCTTCTCGAGGTTCTCGCGGCCACCGAAGACGTCGCTGTCGATGAGGGACTCGCGAGCGCGCATCCAGTTCTCGTTGCCGGTGACGGTGTTGATCTCACCGTTGTGTGCGACCCGGCGGAACGGGTGCGCCAGCGGCCACGACGGGAACGTGTTGGTGGAGAAGCGCGAGTGGACGAGGCCCAACGCACTCTCGACACGATCGTCCTGCAGGTCCAGGTAGAAACCCTTGAGCTGCGGGGTGGTGAGCATGCCCTTGTATACGAAGGTCTGGCCGGAGAGGCTGGGGAAGTACACCGTCTCGCTACCCGGGCCGCCCTTGCCGGCGCCCGAACTGCCGAGCTCGTGCTCGGTGCGCTTACGCACGACGTAGGCACGACGCTCGAGGTCCATGCCTGTGAACTTGTCACCCTCGGAACCGATGAAGATCTGGCGGAACGTCGGCATCGCATCGCGCGCCAATGCGCCGAGCGACGAGTCGTCGGTTCCGACCTCGCGCCAACCGAGAACCGTCAGGCCCTCGTCGACGACGATCTTCTCGACCGCGGCAGCAGCCTCGTGCGCTTCGGCGTCGCCCTGCGGCAGGAACGCGATACCCGTTGCGTACGCGCCTTCGGCGGGCAGCGGGAAGTCCACGACAGCCCGGAAGAACTTGTCGGGTACCTGCAGGAGGATGCCCGCACCGTCACCCGTGTTGGGTTCGGAGCCGGCCGCGCCGCGATGCTCGAGGTTCACCAGAGCGGTAATCGCCTTTTCGACGATGTCGCGACTGCGGCGACCCTTCATGTCGACAACAAATGCGACTCCACAGGAGTCGTGCTCATTGGACGGGTGATAGAGGCCCTGGGGGCCTGGAAGTTGCTTCATACCCAGCCTTCGTATGCCATAAAGATGCACCGACGACCAGCAACGCTGATGGTCATCAACTTGCAATGCAAGTCCGCAGCACCGGCACGACGATGTGACCGGCACAGTCGGTTGAAACTTCTGCGAGTCAACCGTGTAACGAAAACGATAATTCAGAACCCCAGCATGCGCGCAACTAAGGTAGCCCTATATTTGCTCTGAACTGCGGCGATGCAGGACGCCCGAGAGCGCCTCGGAAAGATTCAGGGCTGCGTTCGTGCAGAGAAGTTCCGCTTCACAGGATACCGAATCCCCAGGCAACCGGCCTAAAAGTGCGATAAATGCAACAACTGGCCGCAGCGATAAAGATCAGCTGCGGCCAGTGTGTCTGAAACTTTAGCAAAAGTTGATCGATCAACCAAGGCCTGTGGTGGCATCAATTGTTAACGGAATCTCATTCGTGTGATTTCCCTACGCTCCCTGCGATTTACGGACGCTGTGAATTACGTACGCTCAGCCGCATGACAACAGCGGTGGTCGTGGGCAGCGGCCCCAACGGACTGGCAGCGGCAATCGAACTCGCCCGACACGGAATCGCGGTCCACGTCATCGAAGGCGCCGACAAAATCGGCGGCGGCACCCGCAGCAGCGAATACATCGTCGACGGACTCATCCACGACGACTGCGCGGCCTTCCACCCCACCGCACTGGCATCACCGTTCTTCCGCGGCCTCGACCGGGAATTCGGTTTCGCCGATCACGGATTGGAGTGGCTCTGGCCCGAAATCGATCTGGTCCATCCACTCGACGACGGCACCGCTGGGGTTCTGTGGCGCGATATCAACCGAACCGTCGACGCGATGGGCGTCGACGGTAAACGGTGGCGCTCTGTGTTCGGGTATCTCTCGGAGCACTTCGACGCGTTGGTTCAGGACGTCTTTCAACCGATCATCCACGTCCCGAAGCATCCGCTGACACTGGCCAGGTTCGGCGCCGGCGCGATTCTTCCGGCAACTGGCTTCGCGCGAATGTGGAAGACCCCGCAAGCCCAGGCACTGTTCGGTGGCAATGCCGCCCACATGTTCGGGACGCTGAACACCCCACTGTCCAGCGCAGGCGGACTGATACTCACCGCCGGAGCCCACGCACATGGCTGGCCGGTCGCCCGAGGCGGGTCCGGCGCAATTGCCGCTGCTCTGGCCTCCATTCTGCGCAGCCTCGGCGACACGATCGAAACCGGGAACTGGGTCACCGACTTCTCCTCATTGGCCGGCTACGACATCGTGATGCTCGACCTCGCACCCGACGCCGCGGCACGACTCCTCGACGGTCATCAGCCCGATCGCATTGCGCGCGCCTACCGTCGCTACCGCTACGGACCAGCCGCCTACAAAGTCGACTACGCCGTGCGCGGTGACTCAGACGGAAGCGTCGTACCGTGGACAAATCCGCACGCCCGGAAAGCCGGCACCCTGCACCTCGCCGGCTCGATGCCGGAAATCGCCGCCGTCGAGCGCCAGACCGCCCGGGGTGAAATGCCTTCCGCACCATTCATTCTCGTCGGTCAGCAATTCCTGGCCGACCCGTCACGATCAGTGGGAGATATCCATCCCCTGTGGTCGTATGCACATGTCCCGCATGGATATTCAGGTGACGTCACCGAGTCCGTCACTCGGCAGATCGAACGCTTCGCGCCGGGCTTCCGAGACCGGATCGTCGGGGTGCACGTTCGCACTGTCCCGCAAATGGCGGCCTACAACCCCAATTACGTGGGTGGCGACATTTCTGCGGGTGCAAACACCCCGAGACAGATCATCGCCCGCCCCAGATTCGGGTTGGACCCTTATGCCACCGGGGTTCCAGGCGTCTTCCTCTGCTCGTCCGCAACTCCTCCGGGCGGCGGCGTCCACGGGATGGGCGGCTACAACGCAGCGCAGGTGGCACTTCAGTCCACATTGATTCCGTAATCCGTTGCGACACCGCGCAGACCAGAGGCATAGCCTTGCCCCACTGCCCGAAACTTCCATTCACCGTTGCGGCGGTACAGCTCTCCGACCACCAACGCGGTTTCAGACGTGAGTCCGTCAATCGGAAAGTTGATCACAGGATGACCGGTACTCAGATCGACGACGGTCGCATGGAGACCACGAAGACCCGAGAACTGCCCACGGTCGATCGATCCGACAATCACGATCTTGTCGGTGTACGTTGCCGCGCGGGATAAATCCATCCGGATGGAATCACAACCGTCAACACCGTTCGCTACCTGGCGAGACTCGTAAACCACAGCGCCGGTGGCATGAACCGACTGGTTGTAGAAGACAAAATCACTATCCGATTGCACCCTCTCGTGTGCTCCGAGAAGCAGTGCCGACGTATCCACATTGGCTTCGGCTGGGTTGCCGTGCCACGCAAGCGCAACACGAATCAGGGGCGCCCGGACGGGAGTGTTCGCACCTTTGGTCAACGTCAAGATATCCGGCACACTGGATGTCTCGCTCGAGAACAGGAACCTCGCCCGGTCGAGGACACGCTCCGTCGCAGCCTGCACATCCGACAACGAGGGTGACGAATACAGCGGTTTGATCAAGGTGGTGTGTTCGTACTCGACGCCGATCTGGCAGTCGTCCAGATCGACACCGCGCAGGTTCTCGGGAATCTGCCCGTTCTCCGAAGGCCCGAGCACGAGAAAGACGCAGTGTTTATCTCTCCACGGCGCAAAATACACAATCGAAGAACCTTCCGGAGAAGGTACGTCCTTCTTGTAGTTGTCACCGTCGAGAGAGTCCCACCCGGCCCCCACCAACCGGCGCTTGAAATCCCACGAAAGCTCGATCGGTCCGTGATCGTGTGGTCTGAGATGTTCGAGACCTGGAAGGTGCCAAATCCGACGATGAACCGACCTGCCGAAGATATCGGCAAAGGTGCTGGGCACCAATGTTTTCTGCGCCAAGGCGGTGAACCATGACCCATCCAGAGCGCCGAGTGGATTGACGAATTCACGGAGCACCCGCCCAGAGTCCGCATCCGGCAGAACGGTAACGATGATCGCAGAACTGTCTGCGCTCTCGATCCCGAACCACAACACGTTCTCGATGCTCGAGAACGATCCAAGCCATCCACCATCCGTCACAGAACCGCGGAACGCGGGAATCACGCCGGCGACGGCAGTGAAACAACTCGCCAGATCTGACGGACCGTAGACGACGAGGCTCAAACCAACGCTGGACATCAGCCCGAACGCTATCTGTATCGGGTCATTCTCACCGAGTCCCGGGTCACTCAACGTTGTCGTGTCACTCGAATCCGGAGACAGAATCGGCAGGCCTTCAGGAGTGACATTCCCGGACTTCGAGAAATGTCCTTCTCGGGCCATGGTCTCGAAAGTTTCGGCCATTTGTGGTCCGACCAGAATCCCGCCGATATGTTCCGACACCGCAACACCTTTGGCAGCGCAATGAGTGAAGTAATTCCAGATGTCGTCGCGTTCAGGCCCGGGACGACGCACGATTGCGCTGATCGCATCCGCGTTGTCCGGAAGGTGTTTTACAGCAAGGGATTCCACAATGTTTACGATTGCATGAACAACCTTGTCCACGTCGATGGCGTTGGAACTTCCCGAGTGGCTGTCGACCAATTCCTGTGCCACGTCGGATAGTCCGGGCCGCAGGCTTTGGTGGGTCGCCCAGTTGGGAACTGCCGCAATGCGTTCCGTGGCCCAGTCGGTAGTCGGCGCCTTGGTTCGGGAGAACATTCCCATGATGCACAGCCCTTCTAATCCTGCTACAACCGAACCTCGGACTCACCTTCGAGTGCTGCGAGCTTCCTCAGCAAAGTCCATCGCTTGGAAACAACTCTGTCACAGGAAGAAACAATTCCCGTTCGAGTCACCCACTCCGACATCCAGATTGACACTTCAGTGCCGCCGTCGACAGTCGGCGAAAGGCTGACTGACACTACGGGGTTCTTCGAGTTCCACGAATTGATCCCGATCCCTCGCGACTGGAAGTTCATCAAACCATCGCCCTGGACGTTCTTCCATCCAACCCCACTGAAATGGCTTTCGATTACTTGTTGGATTGTCGGGGGATCAGCGGAATGCACTACATCTATCTGCCGTTTGGCGTATGCGCCGAGAACCAAACTGAGGATCACCAGGCCCACAAACCATGCGATGGCAAACCAGAATGCCGCCCCGCCGCCAACTGCAAGTGCTGAAACAAAACCCACTATCGTGACGATCAAAAAAGCCAGGAAAATCTGCACGAAACTTCCTCTCAAGAAGATACGGGGCGGCCCTCCGAGGGCTCTACTTCCAGTACCCGCCGTGTTCATTGCACGTCGAGCCGGTGTTGTTGCACTTGCTGCATGTGAGCTTTCCGAACATGCCGCTCGCTCGTCCTCCGTTGCACGCCGAGCAGTCATGAACCGGCCTGTGACACTTCCTGCATTCCGCCATATCGAACTCCTTCGTTTGTGGTTGCTGCGTCAAAAAACCTTGCACCACAGTTGACCGTCCGTTCAATAGTCCGATCGACTGACATGGGCGATTTCCGGTCCTGACTACCCCACGATTCTCGGCATCCATCGGCTCCCGGTGATGCTCCGGGGGTTCGGTCTCTCGTGTGCACGGCGACATCAGAACTCGCCACACGAAAGGACCCGCCCTGATGCATCCGACCAGTTCGTCACCCACTTCACCAGGCGCCGATCACGCATTGGCCATTTTCCGGCGTGCGGTTGACGTCGTACCTGCCTACACACAATTCTTGTCAGAACAAGGATTCGATCCAGACGAGATCCGTGGCGTGGACGACTTCACGAAAATTCCCACCACTTCGAAAAGTAACTACATTGCTGCGTACGAGCTGAAAGATCTCATGCTTGGCGGCGATGTCACAGGGGCACGAATCTGGTCGTCGAGCTCGGGATCCTCCGGTCGGCCGACGCACTGGCCACGGTCCGCTGCATCTCTGGCACACAGCGTTGCGCTCCATGGGCGCATCATGCGGCAATTCGATGCTGACAAGCGATCGACGTTGCTCGTTGTCTGCTTCGCGATGGGCAACTGGATCGGTGGAACCTATACATTGCGCGCGGCGGAAGAACTGAATCAGCGTGGGTTCCCGTTGTCCGTCATAGCTCCCGGGGTGGACGTCGAGACGGTTCGTGAGAACATCGCAACGCTCGGCAAACACCACGATCAAGTCGTCATCGCTGGCTATCCACCATTCGTCCGTGACGTTCTCGACGGCGCGGATCCGGTGGTCCTCAACCAGGACCTTAAGTTGCTGCTTGCCGGCGAGAGCATCGGAGAATCCTGGCGCGACGGCGTGCTGGATCTGATCGGTAAGTCCGGTCGCCCGCAAGACATATGCCTTGTCTACGGCACCGCCGACGCAGGGATGATGGGGCACGAGACGCCAACATCGATTTCCTTACGCCGTCTTGCCCTCGAACATCACGATGTCGACGAGGCCCTGTTCGGTGGTGCTGCCGCCTCGTCGACTCTCGTCGAATACGACCCTTCGTATCGCTACACGGAAATCGACGAGGAGGGTCATTTTCTGTTCACGGTCGACAATACGATTCCGCTGATCCGCTACCGAATCAATGACATCGGCCGAATTCTGAGCCAGCACGACACCAGTCGATATCTGGCCGAACTCGGCCACGACCTGGATCTTCGAACATCATCCGCAAGAGCGGGTTTCATCGTCCTGAAGCGGCGTACCGACGTCGCCATGTCGTTCTATGCGGTCAATCTGTATCCCGAACCCATCCGTGCCGCGCTGTCGCACCCGCAGTTGGTCGACACGATCACCGGAAAATCTGTACTCGCTCGGCGACCCGGCCCCGACCTGCGCGACACATTGGAGCTGCGAGTCGAATTGCGACGCGACAAGACTCTGGACACGCGTGGGAATACCGCATGCGCTGAACTGGTTCGACGAACGGTGGTCGAGGCTCTTGCCGCCTCTAGCAGCGAATACCGCGAACTAGTGCAGATTTTGGGTGACCGCGCAAAGCCCAATGTGCACTTTTGCCTGTTCGGAAGCAGCGACTTTCAATACGAAATCAAGCAAACGCAGGTGGAAAAGGTAGGCGCATGATGATCGAAATACTGCATCCCACACAAGACTCCGACCGCATTCGAACTCTGTTACAACCCGAATCGGGTCTACGATTTGTCGACGGTTGGGAATCCGCCCGCTCGGAGTTGACCGTCGTCGATTCGTTTGGCGATGGCGATCCGAACAGGTGGAATGACGAGCACACCGTCGAATGCGCAAGTCGGTACGTCGTCTACCCGTGGCGTTCGGCAATCGTCCGGTTGCCTGACGCTGAGAACTTCTACCGACTGCGAACCACTCGAAACCGATATCTGCTGGACGACGACGAGCAACACGCGTGGAGTCGGGCATTGATCGGGGTGGCTGGACTCAGCGTTGGATCGTCGGTTGTCTCCGTGTGCTCTTTGACAGGCGCGCGTCGGTTTCGCATCGCGGATCCTGACACATTGGGGCCCAGCAATCTCAATCGCCTAGCTGCGTCCGTCTGCGACTTGGGAGAATCGAAAGTGACTCTTGCGCAACGCCGTCTACTCGAAACTGACCCCTACACCGACATAGATTCCTTCCCGCGCGGGTACTCGGAAACCGAATCGGACCGATTCCTGGGAGGCAACGGGATCGCATCCTTGTCGGTACTCGTAGAGGAAATGGACGACCTCGCGATGAAAGTCGCCATTCGTCTGCGCGCACGGGCAAAGGGCATACCCGTCGTGATGGCCACGGATAACGGCGACAACGTGATTCTCGATATCGAGCGCTATGATCTGGATCCCGACTATCCCCCGTTTCACGGCAACGCCGGGGAGTTGGTCGGATTGACCGACGACCAACTGCGCGATCCTGAGAATCGAGCGCGGATAGCCAACGCGATTGTCGGAAGCAAGGTCACTCCGAGAACTCGATACTCGCTCACCCAGGTCGGTCGAACTTTGCCATCATGGCCACAGTTGGGCACCGCTGCCACTGCGGCGGGGTCCGTCGCGGCACTGGCGGCACGGTTGTTGGTGTGCGGCAATAACTTACCGTCGCGTCGATACCGCTTCGATCTGGACCAGGTCCTGCTCGGCGACGGCGCCAACTCCACCGGTCGATGGAACGAACTCGACGAACGAGCGTTTACCGCACTCATGGCCCAGTGATCCACGTACGGATTTCGTTCAGAGTCTGGTCAACCCGCGCAGCAGCAGCCCACCGACAAAAGTGGCGTTGTCCTCAGGGGTCTCGGTCCGCCGGGTGAAACAACGCAGCAGGAGAGCGTTCGTCAAACCGGCGGCGATGTCTATCGGTGTGCCGATAGTCGAGAACAACCCGATGTCCTGACCTTGCTGAACAACCGGTGCGATGATGGCCGGAAGGTTGAGCTGCGTCTTCAGTGACAGCAAACTTTCCGGCTCACCGTACGTGTCGTGGGCGACTGCGACCAACAGGGCGTCCATGAATTCGGTCTCGTCTGTCGCGAGTTGCGCACATCGAAGCATGTAATTCTCGACGATTGTGATCTCGTCCAGGCCGATCAACACATCGTCGGCAACGGTTTCTCGAAGAATGTCCACCCTCCCCTGTAGCGCTGCAACAAGAATATGAGGCTTGGTTGGGAAGAGTTTCTTGACGGTCGGGCGTGGAACACCCGCGTTATCTGCAATGTCGTCTACCTGAGTCATGAAATATCCGCGTTTCCCGAATTCACCCCGGGCAGCGGCAAGAATAGCTGCCCGGGGATCTCGGGGCAGTGGTCCGAGTGAGGAAGGAGCATCAACGTTGCCGACCATGTCGTCGAGATGTTGGTGGCGCCCGGAAGTGTCGACCACTGCCCCGAGAAAAGCGAACAGTGCATCGGAGACAACCGTGGCGGACACGGACTCGGGGTCCGCCAGACTCCGAATCCGGAACCCATCGAGAATGGCATTGAATGCCGCTGCAAAGGACCTTGCGGTAAACGGCCTCCGGAATGTGGCGTCGGCCTGTTCGAACAAGCCTTCATATGCGGCCAAAACCAGAGCGTCGCGCTGAACGTAATCATTCTTCACGGCCTGCGCAGTTCCTCTGTGATTGCGTGCAAAGACATGAGACAAGAGATTCTCGGTTACGGAAGATGGGTCCACCAACGGGCGGAACGCTTCGGCAACCAGCGCGGTGACTGCCGGGCGGAGCGAATTGCCGCAGGCCCGCAACTGGTCACGCACCATGTCCTTGACCTCGTCGGTCGAGTTCCAATTGGATTCGCTCAACCGCGTAAGCACGGCCTCGACAAAAACCGCCTTACTGTTGAATTTCCGAAAGAACGTTGCCGACGACGAACCTGCCTGATTGACAACGTCGTCAATTCGCAGTCCACGTCGGAGAAAATCCCGCGAGTTCTCTGTCAACGATGCCACTCCGGCATCGATGAATTGCACGGCCGTGGCATCGTCCGACATGTCTTGCCCTTTCGGTGTCCAGTAACAACTTTCCACGGCTATATCCCGAAGAACACTTTACCCAGCTACAGCCCATTTTCGCTCCGAATTGAGAGTGTTCACTGTCACGTGAATGGACATGCAATCACCAAAGGGAGTGACGTCCCGAAATATCTCGCTTTTCATAGAAGTCAAGAAACCATCGCCACCAAAGGTGGCACCCGGACACCAAGGACGCCTACATGACCTCCAGCGACTACAACCCGAACAACAATGACATTCGGCCACGCCGCATCGATCCGGGCCTCAGTACACGCGAGAAGGAAGTCTTACTCGCCTGGATTCAGTGCGACTCCAAATCCGTAGTCTCGCAAAGGCTGTACATCGCACCGGGAACGGTCAACACTCACCTCACACGAATTCGCGGCAAGTACGACGAGGCGGGGAGAACAGCACCGACCAAAGCCGCGTTGCTTGCGCGGGCACTTCAGGACGGACTTATCGGGATCGACGAGCTCTGACAGCTCCTGCGTCTCACTTGTATCTGTCGGTCGTTCACTCGATATCCGTAGTGAAAATCGAAACCTAGTGTGAGGCGTGCGGTGTTCGACCACACCGCCTCACTCGGGGGGTCTTCGATGGACGACGGCGATCCACGTTGGTCGATCTACATGATGGTCGCAATCCCGGAATATGCCACGGTGCGCGACGAAATCCTCCGATTATGCCGGTCACCCAGAGGGAACATCGACGAGGATCGTTTGCTACAGGCAATAGCGTCGGCGGCGTGGGAGATGTTGCGAGAGTTAACGATCGGACGTGAAGATATCGCCTGGACGGAGTTGCGTCAGTTAGGTAGCTCGCCGAACTTCGATCACGCCAAGTTGGCTGCGTACCTGAGCACCGCGGGGGCAGTGGGAATTGCGGTCAACGACAAGTTGCGAAACTACCTTACGCACACAATTCCTCAGGAACTGAGCGCTTCGGTCGACTCCGGAAAGTTCAACCGCACCTGGAATTCACGCGCCTAGAAATCGCCGGAGTCGACCTGTCGCGCTATGGCAACAGTGTGCGTAAGCGATGCCCACACGATCGGTGAATACGTCAGATCACCCGGGTTGGATTCCCACAAGCGCAATTGGTCACGTTGCCAATGAGTGACGGCCTCCACTGCGTTGATCCCATTGTGTGCGCGATCGACAACCAGCGCTAATTCGACTGTGGGAAGCGTTGATCGCCGCACTTTTCCGATGCTGTGGAAAGCACTGTCGGTCGGAAGCGTCCAGCGGGTAGTGGTCACCAGCGAAGCCCCGGAGTCCACCAACGCAATCACCAAACCGAAAGTCTCGGCCGATCGGAAATCCACGCCACCCTCACACGCTATGAGCGCTACACGACATGGAATAGGCCAGATTTCGAAGCCGTAATTCCTTCGATCCGATCCGTACCGACTCCATACTCGCTCGTCCGAACACTGCTGTGTACCAAGAAGGAAATCCAGTGCGCACAAGGGTAAGTGACGGTCTTGGCTGGGCGACGCCGCGTGACCGGGTGCCGTCAGCGATCGAAATGGCTCAGCCATTCCCCATTGCCCACGCCCAGAAGTCGGAGGCCCAACCGTATCGAACAGGTGAATAGACGCAGACCCTGGTTCGTCGGGACTCGAGGATACATGCCCGAAGTAGAACAACCGGGATCTCCCGTCCTGCAGAGCGTCTGACAACGCAATTCGGTCGAATTTTCTCGGCACGTCTATCTTGACAGCTTGATCTCCGAAAACTGACTCGAGTTCTTCTGAAATACCATCGAGCAGTGCATTTTTCGATAAACCCGACAAAGTTTGCCGAAAGCCGTGCTCGAGGGCACTCGGGGGCAGACGTGGATCGAGGACGTGCAGTGGAGGAAGGTGACGCACATCTTCCCAGTTCGGAGGCAGAACGCTTCGATGAGCGTGAACTGTCGCCGGCGGATCGAAGGTCACCAGCGCAATGTCGAGCAATCTCCGATCGGCGTCTGCGAAAAGCAATTCCCAGGGAACACGTGCGATCCGAGGACTAGGGGTGATCCTGACGTGGACTGTTCCGTGGGATTCGAATCGCTCACAGATCTGTCGGCGCAACGTCGTCGGAAGCGCAGCCTCGGTGAGCAACGCAGCCAATTTCCGTTCACCGTCGAGGCTGGCGAACGCACCCTGCAACAGCGCCCGACTCGCCGCATCCTCTTTGGACTCGACCTGTGACTGTTCTCCCCGGCCCAACGGCAATGGCGACAGCAGGGCTTGATCGAGCATTGTCATGGCTGCGGAAAGGTTCTCGCTGTCCAGACGTTCGGCATGGGGAACGTCGGGAGTATCCATCCACGTCCATGACATGTACGTGGGGCCCGCATCGGCGGCTCGCACAAGAACAACCGAGCGATTCTCGAACCTGAGAGTCACGATCGCCCGTCCGAGCGGTCATTGTCGTCCGACGGCGTGATCAACAATTCGGCCAATAGCGGCTGCGTGCCTGGTGGTTCAGCCCTGTCATCCTCCACAGCTGCCATGAAGCGCTCGATTGCCTCGATTCTGCTTTCCAGCAGGGCACCCCACGACTGACTGTCGCGACCGAACTCATCATTCAGCCAAGTCAATTTCTCCACCGCTGATTCAGCCGCATCCAATGCCTCCCGAGTGAATCCGCGCGCTGCCGACGTCACAGCTCTACGAGCCTCCGACTCCGACGTCGAGTTCGCGACGTACAGGGCGGTCAACTTCGCGCGTTGCAATCCCCACGCTTCCAGCATGAGCCGATCGACGTCGACCAGCACACCGGCCGAATCGCCGGCACGGAGATCGCGAGGATCGCTAGAAGCACAAAAGATCCCGAAACATATGTCGGAAAGGGAATCCTCGTCTATCTCCATCATCCCGATCAGGCTGGTTCCATCGGCCACCATTGGAACGCTCACGAGAAGCTGCCCTGATCTGCGATTTGCAGCGTACGCCAACATCTCTCCGGCTTCGCGGGAGTGGGCATCGATGCCTTGCGCCAATTGTGCGGACAAAATCACTCTCCCCGTCTCCCCCTCGGCGCGATAAGTCGCTTCGATATCCGGCGTGCTCGCACCACGCCACGCGAGAATCCGCGGAGGTACCACATGCGGATCGATGTACCCACTGAAGACCGAAGCACGAGAGCGAGTTCCGTCACCGGCCATATCCGTATCCACCAAGCTCAACGATTGTGTTTCCACCAGATCTTCGATCCACTGCCGCAGCGTGTCGTCGTCGAACGCGGTGGCGGCCTGCACTCGGGCAGCGAGGTCCATCAGAACGTAACCCCAAGTCGTTTCGGATACCGCTTCTGCCGCTTCCAGCGTCACGATCGCCATCTCTTTGGCTGCGCTGCTGGACATCTCACCGTTCAAACAATCCACCCCCAACCCTTCGAGAGTTGCAGACGCAACCGCAAAAAGGCGAGCAGCCGCGGCGGTATCGCCGATTCGATGTCGCGCGGCAGCGCCGTCCAACACCAGTACGCTCTCGTTCATCCGAACCATCGACCAGCGACCACAGGCCGCGGTCAGACCCAGACGAGTCCACCGTGCATCGAGATGAACAGCGTCACATTCGCTTTCGATGCCACTGGCCGCACGTTCGAGGATTCCGCCAAGGCCAGGTTCCACACAGGCCGCGGCCAGCGCTCTGATGCCACCGCCCTCGGCCACATGCCAACGCAGGACCGTCGACGTGTCCGCAGCGTCGACGACTACTACAACGCCGGGTGCGATGGACACCGCAACTTCTGCAACCGCGGGAGCAACGTCACTGTCCCAAGAGAGATCGCCGCCATCGCGTCGTATCGAGCGCGAGTATTTCGATGCACTCACTTGTTCGTCTCCGTCAACTCGGTCCATTCGTCGCGGTGTGTCCGAAGCCTCCGAATGATTTCAGCAGATTTCTGCGTCCAGGTTTGTCCTGCGGCCTTCTTTCCGACGAGTTCGATACCGTCGCCGGCAAAGATGTCGTCGTCATTGATTGCCATTGCCAGGGCCCCCTGTAAGAGTTGCATGACCAGCGCAACCGATTTTGTCGGACTAGGGGCGAGGGTGTTCGTGGGTCTGCGTACTTCGAGCAGGTGACGCACCATTGGCCGAACAGCGCCTCGGTCTATGAATGCTGCGACCTCGGGGACGGAACCATCGAGCACGGTCTCGGCATCCGATAGCAGTATGTCGAGAACTACCTCGCGTTCCCAACACGGCAGCGGCCCTTCGTATTTTTTGCCCCACGGATGACTCGACTCGATCGAGCTGTCCATCACGTACCTATGCGCGCGGGCGAACAGAAGCCTCATCAACACACCTCGGTGGCCGAGCGCCAGTTCAGTGCGTTCAGGACCATAGCTCTCAGGGTGTTGCGCGTGGGCCGTCCGATCAGCTGATCGGAACAGTTTGCGGCGCAGATCCTGCGTCGCACGGTGGCGATTCGATTTGTAGACGCGTGTCACGAGGTCATCGGTCAGTTCAATTTCGGCGATATGAAGCTTCAACATATTTCGACGTGCACGGCGCCATGTCTCGCCCACGACGTCGTAGCTGGTGTACAGGTTGCTTCCTTGGATCAGTGGCCTGTCGAGATCTCCGGTGTCGACAATTCGTCGATTGAGATAGGACTCGAGAGTTTGCTCGACAAACTCGATTTCCTCTGCTGACGGGGAGCGATCCGCAACGTCGGGTTCACCATATCTGATGGTCATATCTTCGATTGCGCTGCTGAGGATTTCGAGGTCTTCATTGCCGTCATCGTCGGCGATTCGATCCAGATAGTCCACCAACTTTCCGCTGTACCCCCGCATAGCTGCGGCCACGATCTCACTCGTGAACGACTGCGGGGTCTCGACAAAGCGATCGGCATGATCTCGAGTTGATGTCACTGTGCCGCACTGCTCGGTTGCGATCATGGCGTTTCGCGCAGCGGTGCGTGGATGGTTTTCTTCGAGCGGCCGAATGGAATCAACCATTGCAGTGGACAGACCTCTAGGACGCTCTGCCCTCACGTCCCGAACAACATTGGCGGAGCATCGCGCGAAGGGATCCGCATACTCTGCAGCAATCATGCTCACCATGTCCCAAATTTCGACACCTGTTGCCACTTCGTTGACGCCCTGACGCATACGTCGCGCAACCTCAGGTGTGGTCATCGTCTCGACCCATTCAGTGGCTCCCAGTTCGTGTGTCCACGTCGTAAGATCTTCGGCGAAGTGCCTGATATTCGGTTTCGGTGACGCCGAAGCCTTAACCCATAATTCGATCAGGTCATTTCGTGTCAGGGTTGCCTCGGCACGACCACCACGGCCGAGTTCACGGCCGATCCACCAACCACTGACGGCCCAGTCACTGCTCCCCGACATGTCACCAACTCCCTATTGAAACGTCTTCGTAGATTAGTCTCATCGAATGACTTTCGGCCGGCGCTGAACTCCTTCATCATTATCCGACAAGCAGGTGATCGTCCTCCTATTCGAAACCTCGCCAATATCGGATCGGACGGAAGGACTGGTCGCAATGTCTACTCACTTCCCATTATGACTGCGATCGTCATCGTTCTAGCCTTCCTGATGATGGTGGTGTATTTCGTGCTCGGCGGGCGAGCATCGCGCGCTGAACACCCAGGTGGGTCAACCTTCCCATTGAAATCGTCATCGAATTCGAATAGATTTGGACGTTCATTTCTGGCAGGGTTCATAGCAGTGAGTGCGCTTGTGCAACTGTCAGCGTCCGAGAGTCCGACGTTTGGCTCTCCGGCCGAAGTGGGAGTGGCAGTTGGCATTTTCGCCCTGGTCGTTGCCCTGCTCGGCTCGTTACCAGGGGTATCCATCGGGGCCGACCTGCTCTACTCCGTGATCGGACTTATAGCCCTGGTGCCGGCGATGTCAGAACTCACTGAGCCAAGTATTTGCGGAATAGATACGAATGTACCGCTGCGGATAAGCGCAGTTGCACTGTTCGTCGCGATCGCATTCCTCAGCGCTGCGTGCGGGTTCGTTATCGGGGGTATGAATATAAACGGCGCAGCAGTCGCCGGCCTGGCCTGGTTCGGCGCTATTGATGTCGTCCTGTTTCTCACCTCTCCTGTCGGGGTCACCTCGGGTTCCACTCCACTTGCACTCGGTATTATTGCGGCTGTAATTTTGGG
Source organism: Rhodococcus sp. KBS0724 (assembly GCF_005938745.2). Lineage (NCBI taxonomy): Bacteria > Bacillati > Actinomycetota > Actinomycetes > Mycobacteriales > Nocardiaceae > Rhodococcus > Rhodococcus sp. KBS0724. The sequence continues at coordinate 59,720 of NZ_VCBX02000001.1, read as the reverse complement.
AAGCACGATCGGAGCGAGGCCTGAGACGGGACTCTTGATCGTCGGCACCGCATTGGGACTTATCGTGCTACTTTCGTCGGCATCTGGAATGTCCACCAATTGCGACGAGGTTGATTCTGTGGGATCACTGACAGTGTTTGCCACGTATGCAGTTGTATTCGGAATAGGTCGATGGACGATCGGCAAATTCATGCCCGACCGAGTGGGATGAATATGAAACACCACCCTTGGCCGAGCCGTCTGTATCTAGACGGACTCGATCTTCTTGCCGATGGCAACGCCATCGACGCGCTGGAACTTCTTCGGGCCGCACAGCGCGAATGTGTCAGAGAAGGCGAACTTCACGGCATCGCACACTGCCTACGATTGATCGGCATTGCACAGGCGGACATCGAACAATTCGCAGATTCGATCAAAACGTTGCGCCAGGCACTGGAATTGCTGACAGATCTCGACGATCCGGAATTGACAGCAGACTGCGCCGGCGAACTCGGCCTCGTTCTCGCGGACACAGGTGACAAGCGCGAGGCGATCGTGTGGCTCCAGAAATCATGTGACCTCTTCGAATCCTGGGGTGATGTCGAGACCGGAGCCGCATACTGCGGTGTGCTCGCCGAACTGTACGAGGACAGTGGCGCTGTCCAACATGCGTACGCAGCGTTCAGCCGGGCAGCACGCGGATTCTTCGCCTCTGGGCAGATAGAGGAGTCCGCCCGCTGCCACGAAGGTGCCGGATCGTGTCTCCTCGAGATGGAGGACATCACTTCCGCAAAGGCGCAGTTCACCATCGCGCGGACACTCTACCGCGAAGTCGACAAGGGTCTGGAAGCCGCTCGTTGCCAGTACCTCATCGGAATCACGTCAACTGTCGAGGACCTTGCTGACACCGAAATCGAATTGCACGCCGCAATCGATTTCTTTCGAACGGCTGAAGTCCTTGATGCAGAGGGAGATTGCTGGGAACAACTCGGAGACCTCTACTTCGAGGCTAAACGTGTGACAGACGCAGTCGAGTCCTACCGAGCGGCGATCGCGCTGCACTCGCGCACAGACCGTCCAAGTCGCAGCGCACACTGCCACAGGCAGTTGGGACTCTTGCTGTTGCATCTCCGAATGATCGACGACGCAATCACATCCTTGGTATCCGCGCGCAATCTGTTTGCCGACGAACATCCGGACGACGCAGCAGGTATCGACGTCGGCCTCGGAATGATCTACGAAGACCAGGGAAGGCCTTCCGACGCAGTTGACGCCTATAACCGTGCGCGACAAGCTCACACACGCCTTGGTGACATCGTTTCTGTGGCCACGTGCGACATGCACTTGGCCACAGTCCAGATGCAGCTCGGTGACTTGGTCTCCGCCGAGCGACTACTGATCTCGGCCTTGGCAGAGTTCAGCGCCGTGGAAGAGCCGGTACTTCGTGCGACATGCCTACGATACTTCGGCGCGCTCGCGCGAGAAGGGCTCGAATTATCCAGAGCGGAAGACTTTGTCAACCAATCGCTCGCACTGATCGTGGGATTGGGCGAGTCCGAGTTGGAGGCGGATTGTCGGCAAGAGTTAGCTCTGGTGTTGATGCAAAACGCTGAATACGAGGCGGCAATTGACGGGCTCGAGTTCGCTCGAGCTGCATTCGTGAACGGGGAGAATGTCGAGAAGTCTGCCGCATGCCAACAGAGTATCGGCGTGTGCCTCCTCTCCTTGGGTCGATACGACGATGCCGAGCAAGCACTACTCGAATCACGAAAAGCCTTTTCGAACAGTGGTATTCGCTACGGGGTTGCGACCAGCGATTCCCACCTCAGTCAGGTCTATCTCGAGGCCGGAAGGCTCGCCGACGCGGAGAATTCGTTTGTCAAGGCTCGCGCGGCGTTCGACTCGTTCGGCTCGATCGATCGAGTCGCGATGGTCGACCAAAATATGGGTGGCCTTCATGTCGCGAGAGGAGACTTCGACCTTGCCGAGGCGGCGTTCTCCAGTGCAGCGGCACTTTTCGCCGGTCTGGGGCAACACGCGCGAGCGGCCGTATGCCGGTGCAATATCGGGGTCGTTGCTTTCATGACCTCGGATTTCGTTCGAGCCAAGAACGTGCTTACCGAGGCCATCGAAGACTTCGGTTCCGATCTCGCCTACAGACGCAATGTCGGCTGGTGCCAACGTAACCTTGCGTGCGCCGAAATCATGGAAGGAAGTCCCGGCACTGCACTGGTGCACCTAGGTGCCGCACGGGAGCTGTTCCTGGCGCTGAGGACCATGATCGATGTTGCCAAGTGCGACTTCTTGGCTGCCATATCGATTATTGCGGCCGCCGGTGGCGAACGACACCGGGAAGCACTCGAACTCGCCCTGCCCGCAGTTCAGTACGTCAACGCGCAGCGATTCCAGTTCGAGATTGCCAGTAGTCGACTCTCCTGGGAGAAAACGGCTTCGCAGTGGATGGCGGAGATATTCGTGTGGGCGGACAAGTTGGGCGATCAACAGCTCTTGAGCGAGCTTGTCGAGTCGACGATCAACTCAGGTACGCACGTGGCCGAGATTTCGGCGGATCGGTTCCTGACCGATGTCGACATCGAATCGCCGACACCTCGGATCGCCGACGACGCTGGTCTTGGCATGGGCGGTGCAAGTGCCCTCGTCGCCGGCGCGGTACTCCCGATGCGCCCACCTCCGCTACTGCAAATGCCAGGGGGGCAGATCGCACTCGAGCACTACCTGCGCTCGATGGATACGCGTTACGGCACAGTCTCGGGACCCACCGTGGTTCCGGTGATCTGACGACCTGTGGGCGTGTCAATCACGGTGCGAGTATGTAACTCATCCCTGGAACGTCCTTGAGCACGAAATTCCCGTAACCGTTCATATCACGACCCCGGATGTACCGACCGTCAGCACGATTCTCGACGGAATCGACCCACCCCACGTGGCCGAAGTTGCGGTCGGCACCATGCACGCCCGGCTGGAACACGACGATGCTCCGTGCCTGAGCGTCGGCGACCACCGTCCACCCGTTTGCACGTGCATCGTTGGCCCAGGCCTTGGCATCGCCGTGAATATTGGGGTAATAGCCGGTTGCTTGCTTCCAGTAATTCTTTGCACCCCAGGTGCATTGACCCGGAGTAGCGTCGTTCACTGTCATGGTGCGTCCCATGGCTCTACCACCCACAAGAGCGGGGGCGGAACACCGGGGAGTCACAGCAGCGTTGGAACCGGTCTCGAGGTAGGAGTCAGTGACATAACCACCGCCGTCGATGGTGTACCAAATCGTAGAAGTTGTCCGGTACGGTCCGGTGATTGCCTGTCCCGGTACCCAACAATTGATTCCGACGTTGGTTCCCGCAGGAATCGTCCGAACCACCGGTCCGTTCGTATTCGGAGCATTGCGGACGTTAACCTGCTGTATCACCTTGCCGGTCCGTATAGCGGCCGCGGCCTCCGGAGCATTCAGTGCCGTCAGTCCGGTGAGGACAAGTCCCGAAGCGGCAAGTGCCAGAGCGGCTGTACGTGTGCGAACTGTCATGAGGGTCTCCTGGGTTGTCGAGAGCTTTCATGTCATGGACCGAACCCCCGGATCACTTGCGCGTGTAGGTCAAACGAACGACAGCCGATTTCCATCAACGATGAAATACTCCGTTCCTGGACAATTTCCGCCACAAGAGGAGAACTGCCATGGCCGGCTCAGGAAAATGGTTGCTCGCGTGACTGCGCCTACTCTTACCCCTGAGCACATCAAGGATCTTCCCAACTGGCTCCGAGAAATCGATGTGGCACTCGCCGCAAATCCGCAGGTTGCGATTACCGGCAATCTGCGCGATTTTGTAATACTTCCGCGCCCGGGCACTCCGCATCCACGATTTGCAACTGTCATCGAGGCATTGAGCACCCTGTTGTCGATCGCCGGCCACTCATGCCAGATCACCTTCGATATCGTCAGCGGACCACGCGTACTACACGACAACGAAAGTGGCAGCGCTGCAGCCGTACTGTCGCAACTGGATCGGAAGGCCTCTGACTCCGGAACGACCCAGCTTCGCGCACTTCAACAACTCCTTGAATCAGTTGCGGTTTCCGAACGACCGATGTGTCTCGTCATCGACAACGCCTCCCGCCTGACGCCTGGACCCGACTTCAGCGATCCTGAGTTTCATCGTGTCCTGGTAGTAGCAGAAAAACTGTTGTCCACCGCGCGCCGGAATCCGGTTCCGGGGCCGCACATCACGCCGCTGTACAACACGGTCTTCTGGCTTGTCGACCAAGAGAACGACCTACCGCATTGGTTGGTCGCCACAGATACGGTCCGAGTCGTATCCATCCCCGCACCTACATTTGGTCAGCGTCGGACAGCAGTAACCAGCCTTGTTCCTTCCCTACCCGGAGGTGTCGATCTCGATCCAACTGCCCGTGAAGCTGTAATCGAGAGCTACGCCGCACAAACCAACGGATTGACTCTGCGGTCCATCACCGAGGTCAACCGTCTCGCTATCGATCGTCGAATCGTGGCCACGTCGATCGAGGACGCAATCCGCACTTTCCGAGTGGGGGTGCCCGACAATCCCTGGCAAGATCCCGCGCTCAAACAGCGAATTCGCGAGGGTGCCAAGTATCTCGGGAGCAGAGTTCTCGGTCAGCAGGCGCCGATTCGGAAGACGGTTGACATCCTGATTCGGTCGACGACCGGCCTGACCGGCGCACAAGGGTCAGGCGACAGCTCCCGTCCGCAAGGCATTCTGTTCTTTGCAGGCCCGACCGGAGTAGGGAAAACAGAGCTCGCGAAGTCGATGGCCGAGTTGGTATTCGGACGTAAGGATGCGTTCATCCGCTTCGACATGAGCGAATTCTCATCCGAGCATGCCGAAGCCCGGCTGATCGGCGCACCACCAGGATATGTCGGCCACAACACGGGGGGTGAACTCACGAATGCAGTGCGGCACAATCCCTTCAGCCTGCTCCTATTCGACGAAATCGAGAAGGCCCATCCGAGGATCCTCGACAAATTCCTACAGATTCTCGAGGACGGCCGACTGACCGACGGAAACGGCTCGACCGTGTACTTCTCCGAAGCGTTGATCGTCTTCACGTCGAACCTAGGTGTCTACCGGACCGACAGTCAGGGCGAACGGGTACCCGTCGTCTCCCGAGGTCGGCCATATATCGAGATCGAGTCGACCATCAGAGCTGCTGTCTCCGAGCACTTCACAAAAGACATCGGCAGACCTGAACTACTGAACCGCATCGGCGACAATATCGTGGTCTTCGACTTCATCTCACCGAGAACAGCAGAAGATTTGGTGCCGATGTTCGTCGACAACGTCACGCGGCGCGTGCACAGCATCAGTGGGACACACATCTCGGTGGCCGACTCCGTAATTCAGCAACTCGTCGAATCAGCTTGTGAAAGACTGGATTTCGGCGGTCGTGGGGTCGGAACAATTGTCGAGACAATGCTAGTCAACCCCCTATCTCGCGCTCTGTTCGAGATGGATATTTCCACAGCCCACGCCACGGTCACCGCGATCACACAAGATTCCACCGGATGGATGGTGACACTGTCGTGACGACGATGCTGCTTTCCCGCCTTCACTATCCGGTAACCAGTCTCGGTTTCGGACGGCGCGCCGGCATCTGGGTCCAAGGTTGTACCGTGCACTGCCGCGGCTGTGTGTCCCGCGATACCTGGCCGGCTGACGAAGCGATGCGCGTCGAAATCGACAGCGTACTGGACTGGTTGAGGGAGCTCGATGACGTCGACGGGATTACGGTCTCGGGCGGTGAACCGACAGATCAGCCCGATGCACTTCGGATACTGCTCAACGGGATCGAGATGTGGCGCGCGACCCGCGCCAATGATGTGGACGTACTGCTCTACTCCGGCCGTACAACCGATGAACTCGCTCAGTCCCTACCCTGGTTGAGCACGGCGGTCGATGTTGTGGTCAGCGGTCCGTACATTCGTGAACTAGCTTCCGACAGTGCATTACGCGGATCGTCGAACCAAGTCGTCGAAGTCTGTTCGAAATTGGGCGCCATGCGATATCCGGCGGAAAGCCGTGAAGAAACGTACGCCGATCAGCGTCGGGAAATCGGAGTTCACGTGGACGAACACACCATATGGATGGTTGGAATTCCATTGCAGAATGACATGACGCGTTTGCGTGGGGCACTCACGGACCGCGGCGTCACTCTCGATCGCACCTCGTGGCTGTCATGACAACCGACCTCGTCACCTGCGGGTGCAATGCGGTTGCCGATCGTTCTGTGTTCGCGCAGTGCCCGGGTTGCGGTATGGACCTGTGGGATCTCGTAGCACCGACCGAACCGACGTCTGAGGATACGCACGAGTCGGAATCTGCGATGTCCCCAAGAACTGTCATCGACCGTCCGAGCGCTCGGCGTCGCGTCGGCCATGTTGTCATCGGGAGTCGCGACACGCTCGACATCACCGCAGACGACGTACTGCTGTTAGGCCGAGATGACGATTATCCGCAAGCAGCGATATTCGCGCAATACCCGAATCTCTCACGACGACACGGGATTTTGCGATTCGACGGTAGCTGCTTCCATGTTACGGACACCGGATCGGCAAACGGCATCTTCATCGAAGGGGTTCGAATCAACCCTCAAACCGAATACGAGGTCCGACCCGGTCAAGTTGTACGCCTGGCCGCTGACGTAAGCCTCGACCTGCAGATCGACTGAATTTTCGTACCACCTCGAGGAGGACCCAGGATGAACAACAACGTGGTGGCACAGGCTCTCCTGTTGGATGCGACACTCCCACGCGCCGAGGAAGAGGTACGGGAACGGCAGGCCGCCCAGGACGCGGCGGAAATTCAACAAACCGCGGATCGACTACAGGCAGAAGCCGCCGCAGAACAGGCAAGACGCACTTCCGCCGCGCAGCGCAGCCGCAGGATCGACGGTACAGCTGTACGGCTGGGCGCCCTGGCCGCGATGAGCATCGTTATACCCTGGGCAATAGGACATTTCGTGCTACGCGGCCGAATCTTCTCGGAGGACCCGGGGGTTTTCGAGCCTGAGATCCGCGCACTCCTGCCGTATTTCTGGGCGGAGTTGGTAGCCGGATGGTCTGTGATCGCGTTGATCGTCGGAGGCGTTCTCGTATGCCGCCCCTGGACGGCGCGAGTGGCGTTCGGATCAGTCGGTGTTGTGCTGCTCATCGGCGGAATTTGGGCTCTCAACACGGGGAAATCTCTCTTCGCCGGCGCCGAGGAAGACTCGATAGCCAAGCTGTCCTCGACAGCATTTCCCTTCACCCAAAGATATCTCGAGTGTGGCCATGCACTGGAATTGACTGTCCGCGCACCCGAGGGGACGACTGTCCCGGACCAGCTATGGCAGATGTATCTGGGATCGGACAAGGGATACACAGGCGAAGGGTGCAACCGTGTCTCCGTCTACAAAGGATGGACCTATATGGGTTACCTATCCCTCACTGACGGTGACGAATTCGATGACTCGTCTGATGCCCGTTGGACATACGTCGGCGCCAATGATGAGGTTCTCGCGTCCAACTCGTGGGTGCAGAATCACGACCCAGCAGAAGTGTGGCTCAACGTTCGCACCGAATGGGGGCGCACCGTCTCGACAAATCTATTGGACGCGGGGAACAATGGATTGGCTATTCGCTGAGAACCTCACTGACCGAATCCCCGTCTGATCGAAGCGAACCAACCGGACGTCTCACGCGCCGCTACTGATTGCTCGACTCGCTTTGCCACCGACGCGATGTACTTTCGGGCAACCGCATCGTCCGACGCCGCAATCAACAGTGCATTGGCAGTGAGTCCGGCTCGCTCGTCGGAAGAAATCGAAGCCCTCGCAGACCTGGCCTGATCGTCCGCCTGCTCGACCATGTCATGCCAGTTCGCATCAATCATCCTGTATCTTCCACGCTCCGTGGAAGAACCGTCGATGCCCGCAAGAATATGGGTCTCGAATAGTCGGCTTACGACCGTCACCGTGCTGGCTGATTGAGCTAACTTCCGTAAATCTCCAGGAGTGGAGATCGGATGATCGCGATACGTCAAAGTAGCGGCCGGCGCTAGCTGAGATACGAAGTAGACCGCAATCTCGTCGGGTCCCCACAGGTCGCTGTACGTTCGCAACTCCGCATAACTGGCCCCCGTCTTCACCTCGTCCTTCAGCCACGCCAGCAATACTTGCGCTCGACGACCACTGACTGCACGTGCGGCAGCTTTGGGATCTGCGGCCATTGCCTCCCCCAATTCGCGAGGGTCTCGAAACTCCCCGACACCGGCGAGCGCAAAAGGCGGTATGGAATGTTGATTCTCCCGGGTTGTGCCGGTACCGAATTCCGAATCGGGAACTTTTGATACGTCGATTAGTCGATGCACCTTCGGTGCACCACCTCCGCACCATTCGCCGACTTCCCGCATCGACCAACGGAATTCACGGTCACGGGTGAGCAATCCGGCAAGAAGAAGCTGCCACCGCTCCTTCTCGTACTCGGTGAACGGCAATTCATTGATCTCACCCAATGCGATGTCTCGCACGGTGAGTTCGTTCTCGATCCGATCGTCGCTGATCCAATGCCCGTCCGACCGTTGAAAGTAGTTGCGCCCAACAATGATTTGGTACATCGTCATGCCAACACTCCACCAGTCGTCGGCCTGGGTGTAGTACCGCATCGCACCAGGAGCGCTGTAAGCGAGAGTTCCCTTTCCCGTGTTCGACAGCCTGGACCGTCCGGCGAGGTCGACGCTCAGGCCGAAGTCTGTGAGAACTAAATCCAAGGGCCGATCGGTACGCACCAGGATGTTCTTCGGGTTGATGTCGCCGTGTACCAATTTCATGCCCGTGTCAGGCCCTTGCATTCCGTGCAGCGCCCCGGCCAACTCCCTCAGAATGTCGACCGCATCTCCGTGAGTGATCTTGCCCGAGTGTCGGTTCATGTGATCTTCGAGTGTCCCGAGAGCACAGAACTCCATCACTTCGTAAGAGACACCGTCGTCTTGTCCACGGGCGAATACCTGGACCGTGTGTTCGGCTCGAAATCGATCACGATATGCGGCAGAATCGAAATCTGTTCTGTAGGTCGGAGGATGCTGGAACATCTTGATCGCGACTTGATTGCCGACGATATCCGTGCACAGCCACACCGTCGCCTCGCCCCCGCGGCCCAGTTCGCGAACGATACTGTATTTCTGCGCGAGATTTGTTGGTAGGTTCTCGCGAATGTAGTTTGAGGGCTGCGCAATTGGAGTTGCACCGTCAAGCCTGGTGGCAGGTGCGGGAACTCGTCCTCCGTCAAGACGCGTCACATCAGCCATGCATTTCTCCGTTCGCGGTGCGCTTGTGCGCGGTGATTCGTGCCAAGGTGATGTTGTCCCCTCCGCCGCCGGACAGGGCCAGATCTCGGAGTTCACAGAGGATGTTGTTCGAATCGCCTGCCATCAACCGCTCTATGTCGAGTTCGTCGGCGTAATCGTCAAGACCGTCGGTGCACAGCAGTAGCCCAGGTTTGCCCGGTATTCGGCATTCGAAGAACGCGGGCTCGAGGACCACCCGACGCCCACCGCCGAGCGCTTGAGTGAGTGCATTCGTATCAGCTGATCGGTGATCAACGGTCAACTGACCAAGGTAGCCACCATCCATGCAGTAAACACGAGAATCTCCGACGTTGAATACCAACGCACTTCCGTCGGGGAACATCACTACCCCGGCAACCGTGCAACCCATGCCCCGCAGATACGGCTGTCGATCGGACAGATCGTTGATGGAATCCGATGTTCGCTGCACCAACACTCGAACTGCCTCACGCGCGCTCTGTGCATCCGCAACGTGATCGAAATAACCTGGAGTGGTGAGCATTTCACAGGCAAGTCGGCTGGCTTCCTCACCTGCTGCGTGACCGCCCATGCCATCGCAGACGACAAGCGTCACAGGTGCGGTCACGAGCACGTCGGTTTCCCACACCGCTGGGCTCATACCCCGGAGCGACCAGCCGAGCCAGCCGATACCGTCCTCGTTGTTCGTGCGCACCGCACCATGATGCGTCAGCCCTGAAACTTGCACGGCCACCACTTCCGTCACAGCCCTGTCTCCCGGACTTGCGCACGAGTCGATTTACGCGCGGTTCGGATTCCGTCCCCATGAGGTTCGACAACGCGAACAAGCGACACCGGGAGAACACCAGCCGGGATTCTGCGGACCCGCCCCGGCGACACACCACGGCGTTCGAGTGCTCCCAACATCGGATCGAGGTCGCCACACAGCGCTTGATCGGCGGCCGTATCCGCCGCTTTGTCGTTACGGTCGGCGAAACCGATCGAGTGCAGGTCGACCTCCCCTTCGGATACTCGGGCGCGAACTCCATGAGTTGTCGAGCCGGCGCGACTCAACACCACGCTGTCCGGACCACCACCGTCAACTTCGGTGGTGACGTATCCCAGTTCCTCGAGTGACTCTCGTACCGCGTCGAGCACGTACTGGCGCTCCACTTCTGCCGTGACGCGGGCAGTCGCCGCATCTACGAGATTCGTCACTGCGTCCAGGATCGCAGCAGCGGAACGTTGACACTCGATCTCGTTGGCTGCCTGCGCCAAAAGGCCGCCGACTGCTGCGGCATCCTGCAAAGCAGCCGCCTTCACTCTTAGCGCGTCGAGCCGAGAATTATCCGCACCGACCCGATTCGTGATGGCGTTCCGTTCGGAAATCTGCGCATCAAGTTCGTCGAGGAGCATCGGGGCACGATCCAGCGGTGCCGTCACGACAGCCACTGCAAAATCTTCGATTTCGGATGCCGGTTCGACAAGTCGACCGAGACGGCGGGACACCTGATCCGACAGCCGCTTACGACGCTCGGCAGCAGTGCAATCCGACGCATTCCTCGAAGTATCGGCAGACTTGTCAACGTCGACCGGTCTCGCCACTCGCGCCGCTTCCTCAACTGCCGCGAGGTCCGTGAGAACGGCTTCCAGATCGTGATCGAACCGTCGTGATCGATTCTCCCGCACCTTCGCGTCCAACTGCCGATTCGACTGATTCACTTCATGTTCGAGCTGATCCGCGAGAGCTTCCATCTGCGCGGTGTCGTCGGCAGCCACCGTCGGAATCGCCACTGCGAGGAACGGAAGATCGTGTGCGTGGCAACGTGCCGACAAGCGAATCGCCGCAGATTCGATCTGCCGCCATCGTACAAGTAACTGTCGGCTTCGCTGCTCCTCGGCAAGACGACGCGCCACTTTCGGGTCAACTCGATACTGAATTCCCTTCGGACCGCTCATCGCATTCCTCACCGCGCATGAAACCGCTGACCAAAACAACGCAACGAGATATTTTTGCACTGAAAATGGTCCCGTGTCTGTCGCGCGATCGACCGACAAGCCACCTGGGCTGAGTTGCTTCTGAAACGTCCCCGCGGGGACGACATTTCAGGCAAAAAGTGACGTAGCGTGACCACAGCGGTCATGACGGAGGGATACGGCATTGGACGACCCACCGGAAGAGGCATACGGGCGGGTGACGAATCCGGAGCGATTCGCTCCGTTGATGCCGGCTGCCGAAGAGTTGATCCGCGATCTGGCATCGAGGTTCGACGTGACGATTTCCCGCGGTCCAGCGGCGCCGTCGAAGTCGAAGACTGTTGCGATTTTGGAGACTGTGCGGATAACTCCCGCTCGAACGGACCAGGCGCCGCTCACGATCACTTTCACGTCGTTTCCCGGGCTGTACCTCGACGCCGGTGCGTGGCAGCACATTGCGCTCCCCTCATGTGGATGCGACGCGTGCAGTGAGGACGCAGAATCCACCTTGCGGGAGTTGGCTGAATACTCCGAGGCGCTGACTGCTGGGCAACTCTCCGAACGCATCACCGGCAATCTTCGGCCAGTGCTCGAACATTCCTGGGAAGGCAATGGCTGGGGTCGTAGCGGCGAGTCTTCTCTGTCCAGGGAGAAAGCTGCCAACCTTCGTGCCGGACCGGTGCAACCGCCGGCAGATGGCCGTTGGATGACGTGGTCGACGACGCTTCCCTCCTAGACTGAGATCTCACAGGCAAAGGGCAGGAGGCTGAGGTGGCCGATACAACAGTTGCCGAGATCATGACCGAACTGGCCGCACTCGAGGATCCGAAAGCCCGCGCGGTGAACGAGAAGCACGGCGACGATCACGGCGTGAACCTCAGCAAATTGCGTGCCCTCGCGAAGCGACTGAAGACGCAGCAGGAACTTGCACGACAACTGTGGAAAACAGATGACACCGCAGCGCGCCTGCTGGCGATCCTGATCTGCCGTCCGAAGGCGTTCGACCGCGACGAGTTGGACGCCATGTTGCGGGAGGCCCGCACGCCCAAGGTTCACGACTGGCTCGTGAACTACGTAGTGAAGAAGAACCCGCACTCCGAGGAACTGCGTCTGGCTTGGTCAGAGGATCCGGATCCAGTGGTAGCGAGCGCCGGCTGGGCCCTGACCACCGAACGAGTGGCGAAGAAGCCCGAGGGCCTCGACCTAGCGCGTCTGCTCGACGTCATCGAGGCGGAGATGAAGGATGCACCCGATCGCTTGCAGTGGGCGATGAACCACACCCTGGCTCAAATCGGGATCGAGCACGCCGAGTACCGCCCCCAGGCAATCGACATCGGCGAACGGCTGCGGGTACTCGAGGATTACCCGACTCCCCCGAACTGCACGTCTCCGTTTGCACCCATCTGGATCAACGAGATGGTCCGACGACAGAACAACGCGTAATTTCCGGACTACCTCAACCAACAAAAAACGAGGCCACAAACTCGAAAGAGTTTGTAGCCTCGTCTGTGGTGGGCGAAGGGGGACTTGAACCCCCACGTCCCTAAGGACACTGGCACCTGAAGCCAGCGCGTCTGCCATTCCGCCACTCGCCCGAGCAACGTCGAAACATTATCACGACAACATTTGAACTTACTATTCGTGCTGGTCAAAGCATGAAATGAAGAACACAGGGTACTTCAGTATGAGGAACCGATATCATGCAGGAACCAGAGCCAGGTACTGCCGAACAGCCGTTTGACAGTACCGTGGAACCTGACAGTAGTTCGAACGACACGCGAGTGGGCGATGCCGGCGCTAGTTGCCGAGCATTTTTCCACTCGTCATTGCGAAGCGAGAGGAGACCCCGATGGGCATCGTTCAGCGTTTTGAGCGAAAGCTGCAAGGAGCTGTCGGTGACGCATTCGCACGTGTCTTCGGCGGCGGCGTCGTACCGCAAGAAGTAGAGGCTGCGCTCCAACAGGAAGCGCGGGACCGCGTCGAGCATCTCGGCGGCGGAATCCTCCTTGCGCCCAACCACTATGTGATCACGATCAACAATTCGGATCACGAGGAATTGGCGGCCGACCGCGACCTCACAATCAAGGCTTTCAGCCGGCATCTGCAGGATTTCATCCGCGATCAGGGCTGGCAGACGTATGGCGATATTTCGGTGACTTTCGAGCCGTCGCCTACATTGCATACCGGTCAGTTCCGCACCCGCGGCACTGTCGACCCGGACGACGATGCCGATCAGCCGTCGCCCCGGTCCAATGTTCCGCAGGTATCGTCTCGACCGCCACAATCACCTGCACCTATTGTTCCCCCTGTTTCGAATCCAGTCCCGTCACAACCAGGAGCCGGCACCATGACGCAGAACTCAGGCTACGATTCCAGCCGCGAACCGGCTGGTCGCCAGCCCGATCAGCAGCCGGCACGCAACGGATACTCACACGACGACGGCAGCTACCCCGCGCCGCGCGGCCAGGAAGCGCCTCCGCAAAACGGGTACGACCGGGGCGACGGGTACCGCACCGGTGACGATCAGCCGCAGCAGGCGCCCTACGACCAGGGCAACTACAACCAGCAGGGCTACCAGCAGCAGCCGTACAACAACCAGCAGGCGTACCAGGGCAGCTACGACCAGCAGGGTTACCAGCAGCAGCCGTACGACGCTCAGCAGGGCGGCTACCAGCAGCCGGCTTACGATCAGCAGTCCTACGACCAGGGCGGTTACAACCAGCAGGCCTACCAGGGTGGTTACGACCAGCAGGGCTACCAGCAGCAGCCGTACGACGCTCAGTCTTACGATCAGGGCAGCTACGACCAGCAGGCATACACCCAGCAGCCCTACGAGGGTCAGTCGTACGACCAGGGCAGCTACGACCAGCAGGCGTACAACAACCAGGGCGGCAACTACGACCAGACCCAGGCGTACGCCCAGCCGGGCTACAACCAGGGCGGATACGCGCCGGCGGCCCAGCAGGCTGCAGTGACGGCAACGCTCCAGCTCGAGGATGGCAGCGGACGTCACTTCCAGTTGCGTGATGGCAGCAACATCATCGGCCGCGGCCAGGAAGCGCAGTTCCGCCTCCCTGACACCGGCGTTTCACGTCGCCATATCGACATCCGCTGGGACGGCCGGACGGCAATGCTCTCCGATCTCGGTTCCACGAACGGCACCACAGTTAACGGCGCACCGGTTCAGGACTGGCAACTCGCCGACGGCGACATCATTCGCGCTGGTCACTCCGAGATCTTGGTACGTATCCTCTGAGTGTGACGAAGGTTGCTGGCGAATTTTCCGATAACAATCGAACATAGGGCGGTCCGTCGGCGCGCCTCCGGCACTCCGTGTCAGTATCGTGATCTTTCGGGGCCCCGCGCCCCATATGATGCTGCCAGTCGACAACGCTCGAACCCTTGCTGCGGCGGGGATCGAGCCATAGAAGGAGGTGGACAGCCGTGCAGGGCCTGATTCTGCAACTCACACGGGCAGGCTTTCTGCTCCTCTTGTGGCTGTTCGTCTGGGCAGTCCTGCGGACGCTGCGGTCGGATATCTACGCCGGCTCCGGAGTGCGTGTTCCCCAGCGGTACACACGCGCCGGGAAAGTCCTCCCCTCCCTCGGCAAAACGAAGGTGCCCCGCTATCTGGTTGTCACACAAGGCGCTCTCGCCGGCACTCGCATCACGTTGGGTTCACAACCCGTCATGATCGGTCGCGCCGACGATTCCACGCTCGTCCTGACCGATGACTACGCGTCGACGCGCCATGCGCGGCTCTCCCAACGCGGGGCCGACTGGTACGTCGAAGATCTTGGTTCCACCAACGGCACGTATCTGGACCGCGCCAAGGTCACTACAGCTGTGCGGGTCCCGTTGGGTACCCCGGTTCGTGTCGGCAAGACGGTAATCGAGTTGCGCCCGTGACCCTTGTTCTCCGCTACGCGGCGCGCAGCGACCGTGGTCTGGTGCGCTCCAACAACGAAGATTCCGTGTACGCAGGCGCTCGCCTTCTGGCTTTGGCCGACGGTATGGGCGGCCACGCGGCCGGTGAAGTTGCGTCGCAGTTGATGATTGCGGCACTTGCGCATCTCGACGACGACGAGCCCGGCGAGGACCTGCTGGGCAAGCTGGAGGCAGCAACGCGTGAGGGCAACGACTCCATTGCCGATCATGTCGAGGAAGAACCTGAACTCGACGGCATGGGCACGACGCTCACCGCGATCCTCTTTTCGGGCAGCAAGCTCGGTCTGGTGCATATCGGTGATTCGCGCGCGTATCTGCTGCGTGACAACCACCTGACGCAGATCACCCGAGACGACACTTTTGTTCAGTCCTTGGTCGACGAGGGCCGCATCACCGCGGAACAGGCACACACGCACCCGCAGCGGTCGCTGATCATGCGAGCGCTGACGGGCAACGAAATCGAGCCGACGCTCACGATGCGCGAAGCCCGCGCCGGCGATCGTTATCTCCTGTGCTCCGACGGTTTGTCCGACGTGGTCAGCGACGAAACCATCGAGAACACGATGCGCGAGGGCTCGCAGGAAGAGTGCGCGGATCGACTCATCGAGTTGGCTCTGCGCAGCGGCGGACCTGACAACGTGACCGTCGTGGTGGCCGACGTCATCGACCTCGATTACGGACAGTCCCGTCCCATCGTCGCAGGCGCTGCGTCCACCGAGGAAGAGGAGTTCACTCCTCCTCCCAATACCGCTGCCGGGCGCGCTGCCGCGATGCGTCCCCCGCGCGCAACACCCAAACGTGTTGTCTCCCAGCCTGAACCCGAGCCGAAGAAGAAGCGGAACCGGTTGTGGTGGGTAGTCATTGCCGTTGTGCTGCTCGCGGTGATCGGAGTTGGTGCCGTCATCGGGCGCACTGTCATCCGCAACAACTACTACGTCGGAGCCGACGAGGGCCGCGTCACCGTACTTCGCGGAATCCCCGGTTCCGTCCTCGGATACTCGCTGCAGGAAGCTGACCTGATCGGGTGTGTCGGCGACGACGACGTCCTGACGCTGGTCTCCCCGAACGAGATCCCGCCCGATTGCAACGTCCTCGAGGTGACCGATCTGCAGCCGTCGGCGCAGGAACAGGTCCGAGCCGGGCTGCCGTCGGGCAATCGCGCGGACGCGCAGAGCCAGATGATCCGTCTCATCGGCGGCGACCTTCTACCTCGTTGTGAATCGATTCCGACCACCACGACCGCGGCGACTCCCACGACGCCCCCGGTGGGCACAGCGGTGGTTCCGACTACCGAAGCGGCGCCTCCGCTGCCGGGTGAACCTGTGCCTCCGGTGGCAACGACCACCACTCCGACGCCGACCCCGACACCGACCGGCATCCCTGGTCAGACTTGCAGGACGGTCAACTGATGTCGTCCAACGCCACTGCTGGGACGGCTTTTCCGAGCCCACCCGGAGGTTTTGCTCCGGCGCCGGTCCAGTCGACCCGTCGGAACATGGAGCTGCTGCTCCTGGGTTTCGCCGTCATCATCACGACGGTGTCGCTTCTGCTCGTCGAGGCAAGCCAGGAACAGAAGATCACTCTCGATCTGGCCAAGTACGCGCTCGCGTACACGGGTCTGTTCTTGATCGCGCACTTGGCGATCAGGCGGTACGCACCGTACGCGGATCCGTTGTTGCTTCCGATCGTGGCGTTGCTCAACGGCTTGGGTCTGGTTCTGATTCACCGTCTGGATCTAGCCGACCAACAGACTGCGCTGTACAACGGCGTCGAAGCGCCGTCTCCGGATGCGAACCAGCAGGTTATGTGGACGGCGCTGGCGATTGCAGGATTTGTTCTGCTGCTGGTGTTCTTGAAGGACTACCGGTTGATGGCCAGGTTCAGCTACACGCTGGGTCTGGCAGGTGTGGTGTTCCTGGCGATCCCGGCGATCCTGCCGGCGAAGTTCTCGAGCGTGAACGGCGCGAAGATCTGGATTCGCCTGCCTGGATTCAGCATTCAGCCCGGCGAGTTCGCCAAGATCCTGCTGATCATCTTCTTTGCGTCAGTCCTGGTGGCCAAGCGCGATCTGTTCACCACGGCAGGCAAACACTTCCTCGGCATGGACTTTCCGCGTGCCCGCGATCTCGGCCCGATCCTGCTCGCCTGGATCGTGTCCGTCGGTGTGCTCGTGTTCGAGACCGACCTCGGTACGTCGTTGCTGCTCTTCAGCACCGTGCTGGTGATGCTGTACATCGCCACCGAGCGCGTGGGGTGGCTCGTGATCGGCGGCGGTTTGCTCGCCATCGGATTCTTCTTCGCCTACAAATTGTTCGGTCACGTCCGCGTACGCGTCGACACGTGGCTCGATCCACTCGGAGACTATGCCAATACCGGTTATCAGATTTCGCAGTCACTGTTCGGCCTGGCAACGGGCGGTATCGCCGGTACCGGCCTTGGCAGTGGCCGTCCCAATCAGGTGCCGTTCGCCAAGACCGACTTCATCATCGCGACCATCGGCGAAGAATTGGGCCTCATCGGCCTGGCTGCTGTCCTGATGCTGTTCCTGATCCTGATCGTCCGTGGCCTGCGCACCGCGCTGGCTGTGCGTGACAGCTTCGGCAAGTTGCTTGCCGCCGGCTTGTCTTTCACCATCGCGATCCAGATCTTTGTTGTTGTCGGTGGCGTCACCAAACTGATTCCGCTCACCGGATTGACGACGCCGTTCATGTCCTACGGCGGTTCGTCGCTACTCGCGAACTACCTCCTGATGGCCATCCTCATCAGAATCTCCGACGCGGCCCGCGCGCCGGTCGTTGCCAAGAAGAAGGGTCCGCCCCCTATCGCCGACGCCAATACCGAGATGATGCCGCGCGTATGAACACTCCCCTACGCCGCGTCGCGATGGCCGTCATGTTGATGGTTGTCGCACTCCTCGCCAACGCGACATACGTCCAGGTCATCAAAGCCGATGACCTGCGAGCCGACCCCCGTAACTCGCGGGTGCTGCTCGACGAGTACTCACGCCAGCGTGGTCAGATCTCGGCTGCCGGTCAGGTACTCGCCTCGTCCGCCATCACCGAGGATCGGTACAAGTACCTGCGCGAGTACCCCAATCCGTACCCGTACGCCCCGGTGACCGGCTTCTACTCGATGCAATACGGCAGCACCGGCCTCGAGCGCACCGAGGATCCGATCCTCAACGGTTCGGACAACCGGTTGTTCAGCCAGCGATTCTTCGACCTGGTGTCCGGACGGGATCCGCGCGGCGGGAACGTCGTGACCACTCTCAATCCGGCGATGCAGCAGGTTGCCTACGACCAGTTGACCAGCAAGGGCTACACCGGTTCCGTTGTCGCGATCGAGCCGAGCACCGGTCGCATCCTGACAATGGTGAGCACACCGAGCTACGACCCGAACCTGCTTGCGGGCCACGACGGCGCCGAGACCACGAAGGCGTGGGACGAGCTGAATGCGGATCCAGCCGACCCGTTGGTGAACCGGGCTATTTCCCAGACCTACCCACCCGGCTCGACGTTCAAGGTGATCACCACCTCGGCAGCGCTCACCAACGGCGCTACCCCGGAAGATCAGCTGACCGCGGCGCCGCAGATCACGCTGCCCGGAACCAGCACCACACTCGAGAACTACAACGGAAGCACGTGCGGATCCAATCCGACGGCATCGCTGCGTGACGCGTTTGCGCGTTCTTGCAACACCGCTTTCGTCGAGTTGGGTATCAAGGATGGCGCCGACGCCATCAAGGACGAGGCCAAGGCGTTCGGCATCGGACCCAACACGCCGGCCATCCCGTTGTCGGTCGCAGACAGCACCGTCGGCGACATCCCCGACGACGCAGCCCTCGGGCAGACCAGCATCGGTCAACGCGACGTCGCTGTGACGCCGCTGGAGAATGCCGTGATCGCCGCGACCGTCGCCAACGGCGGTGTGCGGATGGCCCCCAATCTGATTTCCCAACTGCAGGCGCCGGACCTGACCGAGCTCAGTGCGCCGTCCCCGGTGTCGATGGGCCAGGCGATTTCACCGACCGTGGCCGCCACTCTGACCGATCTGATGATCGGTTCGGAGAACTTCACCGGCGGCGAGGGCAAGATCCCGGGCGTCCAGATCGCATCCAAGACAGGCACCGCCGAGCATGGCGTGAATCCACGAGAAACACCGCCGCACGCCTGGTACATCGCGTTTGCACCGGCTCAGAATCCGACGGTTGCAGTCGCCGTCATCGTCGAGAACGGTGGCGACCGCGGACTGGCCGCTACCGGTGGCTCGGTGGCTGCACCGATCGGTCGAGCAGTTATCGCAGCCGGAATACAAGGGGGCTGAACCATGGCGTTGAACAATGGCGCTTTGATCGCCGATCGTTACCGACTGAACCGTCTCATCGCTACCGGCGGCATGGGCCAGGTCTGGGAAGCCACCGACTCCCGCCTCAATCGACGCGTTGCCGTCAAGGTACTCAAGTCCGAGTTCTCGTCCGATCCGGAGTTCCTGGAGCGTTTCCGGTTCGAGGCGCGCACCACAGCGCAACTGAATCACCCGGGCATTGCCGGTATTTACGATTACGGCGAGACTCGGGACAGCTCAGGCGATTCCACTGCCTACCTGGTGATGGAACTGGTCAACGGTGAACCGCTCAATGCCGTGTTGGCGCGCGTCGGCCGTCTTGCGGTTCCGCATGCGCTCGACATGCTCGAGCAGACCGGTCGCGCCCTGCAGGTTGCGCACGATGCAGGCGTGGTTCACCGGGACGTCAAGCCGGGCAACATCCTCATCACACCCGCAGGCCAGGTCAAGATCACCGATTTCGGTATCGCGAAGGCCGTCGAGAGCGCGCCTGTCACGCGCACCGGAATGGTGATGGGCACTGCCCAGTACATTGCTCCCGAGCAGGCTCTCGGCCAGGATGCCACGGCGGCCAGTGACGTGTATTCGCTGGGAATCGTTGGTTACGAGGCACTGTCGGGCCGGCGACCGTTCACCGGCGACGGCGCCTTGACCGTCGCGATGAAGCATGTCCAGGAGATTCCGGCCCCCATGCCGGCCGACCTGGCACCCAACATCCGCGAACTCATCGACATCACGTTGACCAAGGACCCGGCCGGTCGTTACGCAAACGGCGGCGAGTTCGCCGACGCTGTCGCAGCCGTCCGAGCTGGAAGACGTCCGCCGCCACCGGGATTGGGCCAGGGCGGAACGCTGCCGCCGACCGGTGCCACTCAGATAATGCCGCCGACCGCTGGATATGCGGGTCCGGCCGCGATTGCCGCGGACGATGCTGCCGGCGCAGGTGGACTGACAAGTGGCCAGAAGGCGATGGCGTGGGCCGGCGGTGGATTGATCGCTCTGGCGCTGATCATCGGCGGAGTGTGGATCGCGACGGACGGCCCTGACAACTCGTCACCGGCTGTCGTGACGTCGTCGACGACAACCCGTCCGACGACAACGACAACACGGCCGACCACCACCACGACGCGGCCGACCACGACCACCACCGAGCCGACCACCACCACAACGCGGCCCACGACAACAACGACCGAGCCGACCACCACGACAACAACGGTGCCGACTACGACGACCACCACCGAGCCGACCACCACGACGACAACAACCACCACGACAACTACAACCACCACGACAAACGCTGCAGAAGAACCGCTAGGACAAGACGAATGACGACACCTCGTAATCTCTCCTCCCGATACGAGCTGGGTGAGATTCTCGGCTTCGGTGGAATGTCCGAGGTTCATCTGGCACGCGACCTCCGCCTCAGCCGAGATGTAGCCATCAAGGTCCTGCGGGCCGACCTCGCGCGCGACCCTACGTTCTACTTGCGGTTCCGTCGTGAAGCGCACAATGCTGCCGCGCTGAATCACCCGGCGATCGTGGCCGTCTACGACACCGGTGAAGCCGAGACCGACGCTGGACCGCTGCCGTACATCGTGATGGAGTACGTCGACGGTGACACCCTGCGGGACATCGTGCGCAGCAACGGCCCGATGGCGCCGCGTCATGCGATGGAAGTGATCGCGGACGTCTGCGCCGCCCTCGACTTCAGTCACCGCAACGGCATCGTCCACCGTGACGTCAAGCCGGCCAACATCATGATCAACCGCGCCGGCGCCGTGAAGGTGATGGACTTCGGTATCGCGCGAGCGATCTCCGACGCGTCCAGCCCGATGACACAGACGGCTGCCGTGATCGGCACCGCCCAGTACCTCTCACCCGAGCAGGCGCGCGGCGAGCAGGTCGACGCTCGTTCGGACGTCTACTCACTCGGCTGTGTGCTGTACGAGGTCCTCACCGGCCAGCCGCCGTTCTCCGGCGACTCTCCCGTTGCGGTGGCGTACCAGCATGTCCGCGAGGATCCGCCGACGCCGTCGGAGATCAACCCCGACATTCCGCGCGAGCTGGATTCGATCATCCTCAAGGCGATGAGCAAGAACCCCGCCAACCGCTACCAGAGCGCGGGCGACATGCGCAGCGATCTGGTTCGGGTGCTCGGCGGTCAGCGTCCGAGCGCGCCGATGGTGATGAACGACGAGGATCGCACCACGATTCTCGGGGCCGTCGGCAGCGAGACCGGAAATCTCCGCACTGCTGCCGATCCCGTCGCACCCGTCACCACCGCCGCCGCGAGTAGGCGGGCACCGGAGCCGCCAGCCAAGAAGAAGGGTCTGCGCTACGCGTTGATGGGCTTCGCGGCCGTCATCGTCATCGCATTGATCGGCGCCTTCCTGTGGCAGGTGAACTCACCGAAGACGGAAAACGTCGCCGTTCCGACGGGACTGACCAATCAGCCCGCCGATTCCGCGGAGGCGACGCTTCGCAACGCCGGCTTCAACGTCGAACGCCAGAACAAGAACGACAAGGTTGTTGCGCCGGGCAACGTGATCACCACGCGCCCGGTCGGCGGAGTCAACCTCGAGAAGGGCAGCACCGTCACGCTCGACGTCTCCACCGGACCGGAGCAGGTCGCCATCCCGCGCTTGACCGGATTGAGCCAGGACGACGCCGAACGCAAACTCAACGCCATCGGCTTGCGACTCGATCCCACGATCGGTCAGGCCGCGTCGACGATCGCCGAGGTCGACAAGGTTGTCGGGCAGGATCCGGCGAGCGGGGTTTCGGTAGTGCTCGATTCGGCAGTCTCGATCACCGTCGGTTCCGGTCCCGAACAGGTCCGTGTTCCCGATGTCACGGGACAGCGTGAAGAGGTGGCGCGCCCCAACATCGAAGGCGCCGGTTTTGTCGTGTCGATCACCGAGATCGACTCAGGGCTGCCTGCAGGCCAGGTTGTCTCCACTGATCCCGTCGGTGGAACCTCGGCAACCAAGGGCTCGACAGTGACGCTGCGGGTGTCGAACGGCAACAAGATCGCGATGCCCGATCTCACCAACAAGACCGTCTCCGAGGCGTTGACCACGCTGCGGGCAGCCGGCTGGGCCGGAACGGCCGGCCAGTTGGTGCAGACGCAGACCACCACACTCGTACCGGAAATGGTCGGCAAGGTTCTCTCGCAGACTCAGCCGGCCGGGTCCGAGATCTCCAAGGACGCGGTTGTCACGGTCAGTGTGGGCGCGTTGGGAATTCCCAACCGCTGAGCCGGGAGTCGCTAGATCAGAGTATTGCGGGCAGGGCTCCACCGAGCGCCGATGCGACCTCAGCTTCGAGGGCCGCGACAAGCGCTTCCGGTGGAGCCTCGCCGCATACGGTCAACCAGTTGGCCAGCATCCGATGCCCGCCCTGCGTGAGAACGGATTCGGGGTGGAACTGCACGCAGTGAATGGGAAGCTCGCGGTGACGCATGGCCATCACGACGCCACTCTCGGTGTGCGCGGTGATTTCCAGTTCGTCGGGAATGGTGTCTTCGAGAACCGTCAGCGAGTGGTAGCGCGTCGCGGTGAACGGATTGGGTAGACCGGCCAGAACACCGACGTTCGTGTGGTGAACCTTGCTCGTTTTCCCGTGCAACAGCTCCGGGGCACGATCCACGGTTGCTCCGAAGGCGGCGCCGATCGCCTGATGTCCGAGGCAGACACCGAGTACCGGCGTCTTGGTTTCGGCACACACTTTCACCAGGTCCATGGTCACTCCCGCGCGCTGCGGAGTGCCGGGGCCGGGGCTCAGGAGAATGCCGTCGAACTGCTCGGCAGCCGCGTGGAGGCCGCCAGGAGCGGTCAGTCGCGGATCGTCGTTACGCCACACCACGGCTTCGGTTCCGAGCTGACCCAGGTACTGAACCAGGTTGAACACAAAGCTGTCGTAGTTGTCGACGACGAGAATCCTCATAAGAGCAGGGTAAACGCCCGCGCTAACCGCCGGTGTACGCGGGCAGTGTGATGTCGCCCGAACTCGCCTGGGTGTAGCCGAGACCGAACCTGGTGGCGTACTGCTTGAACACCCGAATTCCCGGTTCGCCGGCCAACGCGGCCTCTAACCGTTCGGTGTTGCCGATCGCCCGCATGACGTACGGCGGGCTGTATGTCCGACCATGCAAGAGCAGGGTGTTGCCGATACACCGTGGCGCCGACGTGTTCACGATCCTCTGGTCTTGCATCCCCACCGCTTCGGCTCCGCCCGCCCACAGCGCGTTCAGAACACTCTGGACGTCCTGCTGATGCACCACCAGGTCGTCCGGGGTGGCGTCGACGGGGTACTTGCCATCCGCATTGCGGGGCGCGTCGGTCATGGTGACAACCACACCGGGGCCGGTCATCTCCGTCAGACCCGCGTCGACGGACATCGCATCGAGTTCGGCAAGCGCCTCGGCAACGCCGTCGTCGGATCGCGCCGCCTCCACTTGAAGTGCGTTCAGTTGCGCCGAGAGTTCGTCGCGGGTCGCGGAAATACCGTCGGCGTCTGCCTGCGCGCTGCGCACTAGATCGGAGAGCCTGGTGCTGTCGGTGACCTGAAGCTGATTCTCTTCGGCGGAGCGCGAAGCGGTAGCGACCATCAGTCCCGCCACGAGGCAGACGACAAGGACACCGACGCGCCAGAAGGTGCGCGACCCGGTGGACCCGACGGTTTGTCCCACGTCACTCTCCGCTTCTTCCGCTGTCACTTTCCGCTGTCACTGATTCTCGCTCTGTCATGCCCAGTCGGCCCGTGACCGGCCGGACCCAGCTACGTTAGCGTGTAGGTACACATATGCAGGTCACACCGTAAGAGCGAGGACGTTATGCCCAAGTCGAAGGTACGCAAGAAGAACGACTACACGATCAACCCGGCGAACCGCACTCCGGTCAAGGTGAAGATGGGTCCGTCGAGCACGTTGTACGTCTCGGTGATGCTCGGTTTCATGCTTGTCGGATTGGCATGGCTGATTGTGTATTACTTGGCCGCAGATTCGATCACATGGATGAACGACTTGGGAGCGTATAACTTCCTGATCGGCTTCGGATTCATGGTGGTGGGACTCATCATGACCATGAAATGGCGTTGACCTGCGCGTTCCCGATTTTTCCCTGATCGTGACCGGCTTTCAATTACATGGGTGTCATTCATCCCCAGTGTGGATAACTCCTGTGGACAACCTAGGAAGTTATCCACATGCTCGAGGATGAATTTCATCCACAGCCTCGTGACAACGGCTCGGACGTGGTCTCGTGGGCCACTCCGATGAGCGCCGTCTACGCGATGTTCGCCGGCGGAATCGCGCTCGCGATCGCCGCGATCGTGGTGCCGACGGAGACCGCCGGACGGTTCCTTCTCGCCCTCGCCGTGATCGGATTGTTCGTCATGGCCGGACTTGCCCTGAAGCAGCGTCCGCGACTCGCCGTGATCGACGACAACGGCACCCCAGCTATCGCCGTGCAGCGTCTACTCGCGCGCCACGTGTTTCCCCAGCCGCAGATCGACCGGGTACGCCTGGTGCGCTACCCACGTCTGGGTCGACGCGTCCCCATGCTCGAGATCGACATAGTCGACCGATCGACCGACACCGAGAAGCTGTTGATCTTCGGCCGCTGGGATCTGGGCACCAACCCCGAGGACGTCCTCGAGGTGCTCACGGTCCACGGCTTGGTACCGCCCGAGAAGTAGAGTCGAGCGGTGAGCAGTCCAGAGAGCGCGGAGCGCAGTTCAGAGCGCGCGGAGCGCGACCGCCTTCTCGATCTCGCGGCCGATTACGTGCTCGAGTTCGGCGTCTCCTCTGCAACGCTCCGGGGGTTGAGCCGCGCCCTCGGCTCCAACAATCGCATGGTCCTCTACTACTTCGGGAGCAAGGCCGGCTTGCTCCTCGAGGCACTACGCCGCGCCGGGCTCCGCTTTCCCGGGATAGCTCACCTCCTCGATCTGATCCGCGATTCCGAGATCCCCATCGCGGACCGTCTCCACGGCGCGTGGGACATCCTCGCCGACCCCGAACTTGTTGCGTACCATCGACTCTTCTTCGAACTCTTCGGGGTGGCCGCGTTCGATTCGAAGCAGTACCGCCCGCTCCTCGAGGGCGTCGCCAACGAGTGGGCCGACGAAACTGCCCGCGCCATAGCCGAAACCGGCGTCGACGCCGAACTTGCCGAAACTCTGGGACACGAAATCGTGGCCGCGTGGCGCGGGTTTCAGATGACGCTGATCGGAGCCGGGGACAGCGCAATCGTCGATCGCGCCGCCCGGCATCTGACAGAGTCGATCGTCGCCACCATTTACTCTGCTGCGCAGCCGATTACATAGCGAGCGCCGCAAGGTCCGGTTGCACGATGTCGAGGGCCTGCTGCGGAACTGCGACGGCGTCGGTCGACCATCCCCAGATCGAGTACAACTCACGATTCGGATCGGTGTATCCGTCACGCCCGTGCAGTACGCGGTAATTGTCGATGCAGATCATCTCGCCGGCCTCGGCGCGGAACATCGGTCCACTGTCGCGCACCTGGATCACGGCCTCGCTCCACTGCTTGACCATCGGCCACTGCACATCTTCGGATTCACCCTCGATCGGCGCGAGGAAGGGGTGGTATCGCGCCTGCTCACGACCACTGGCAACCGTCCTGGCGATGGGCGAGAACGTGGACTGCTGGAAATTCGGCTCGGAATGGTCGATGTCCACGGTCCAGCAGAAGTCCGCCAACGCGGCCGTGGACGGATCCAGTGCCAGCAGCCGGGTGAGCTTGACGGCGTCGATCAGAAACGAATCTCCCCCACTGGGAAGTGCCGGCTGCTTGCACCACAGAAACAGATAGTCGGGCGCGTAGTCGCCGAACGCAAAGCCGTCGTTGTGTGCCGTCATCCGATCCGACGACATGTCGAAGTACCGTTTGCGGCCACGCTTGTCCACCGGTTGCTCGTCGACAACTGCAGCTTCCGCGTTCTGACTTCGGGCTGTTGCCTCGAACTGGCGCCCGACGCGAATGTACTTGTCACCGAGGAGCTTCGACGCAAAGGCAATGGCGTCGGCCTCGGTGTGCAGTCCACCGAATACCGCGGCGCCGTCGAGCGCGATGGCTGCCCGGACGGCCGCCACGGTGTCCACGCGCCGGGGAACGACACTGGCCTGCGTTAGTTGAGACGAGAACATTCGCGACTCCCTACGTCGATGTGAAACCGAGTTGAACCAAGTGGTTCAACTCAGCGTAGGTAGCCGCCATTTCAGTGATGTAACTCCGGAAACCGATTCGGTTACGGACCTGCTCTTCAGATCACCTTGCCGGGGTTCATGATTCCGTGCGGATCCAGCGCGCCTTTGATCGCATGATGCATCGCGACCACGGCCGGCGAGAGTTCCTGGGCCAGACCGCCCATCTTGAGCAGGCCGACGCCGTGCTCACCGGTGACTGTTCCCCCCAACTCGAGGGCGTTGTCGATGATCTCGGCAAAAGCGGCCTGAGCGCGGGCACGCGCCGCCTCGTCGTCGTGGGGCGTGATCAACAGAGGGTGCAGGTTGCCGTCACCGGCGTGCGCGATATTTGCGATGTGGGTGTCGTGCCGGGCCGAGATCTGTTCGATGCGGGCCAACATTTCCGGAACCGCAGCCTTGGGAACGCAGATGTCCTCGGTCAGCACCGGCCCCAGTCGCTCGAGGGCGGGATACGCGAGACGGCGAGCCGAGAACAGTGCGTCGGCTTCTTCCTGGTCGGTGGAACGGGCACTCCACGTGGCACCGGAGCGGTTGAAACACGCCAACATTCGCTCGGCTTCGGCGTCGCCGATCTCACCGGGAGTGTCGATCCGTCCGAGAAGCACCACCTCAGCGTCGGCGGACAGGCCCATGTTCTTCCATGCGTCGACAGCCAGCAGGCACTGCCGATCGATCAATTCGAGAGCAGATGGCGTGAGGCCTTCTGCGGCAACGGCTTCAACAGCCTTTCCGGCGGCGACGATGGAATCGAAATAGCCGACGATCGTGCGTTCAGGATCGCGCTGAGGACGCAGTTTCACGGTCACTTCGGTAATCACGCCGAGAGTTCCCTCCGAGCCCACCATCAGTGCCGAAAGATCGAATCCCGCGACACCCTTGGCTGTACGACGCCCCAGGCGTACGAGTTCGCCGGTACCGGTGACCACCTGCATGCCCAACACGTAGTCCTTGGTGACTCCGTATTTGACGCAGCACAGACCGCCCGCGTTGGTCGCGACGTTGCCGCCGATGGTCGACCACGGAGCGCTGGCCGGGTCCGGCGGGTACCAGAGGCCCTGCTCGGCGCACGCCTCACGCAGGTGATCGTTGACCACGCCTGGCTCCACGACAGCCAACCGCTCGAGGGTGTTGATCTCCTTGATGGCGTTCATCGCGTCGAAGGCAATCACCACACCACCGGAAACGGCGTTGGCACCACCGGACAGACCTGTTCCGGCGCCACGCGTCACCACCGGCGCACCGTGCGCGATGCAAGCGCGGACAACGGCCTGGACCTGCTCGGCAGTGCGGGGACGCACGACGGCAACCGGCATGGCGTACGGAGCCCATTCGGCATCGTCATGGGCGTAGCTCGCCATGATGTCCGGATCCACGATGAGGCGATCTGCGTCGATCTGCGAGCCGATCGCCTCGCGGAGCGCGACGGAGTCGACGGCGGCCTGATCAAGCGAAGTCATAACTCCACGATAGTGACAGCCAAAACGCCAGCCCATGTAGATTTACTCCAGGGAATCGGCCGATGTATGTGCCTTTTCTCCATGCGCTGAGGTTAAAGTGCTGAGGCGATACTGCTGGGAGTGACGATGCACGAACAATGGCTACAGATGCTCCTCAACGAGGCGTCAACGGATGAATTGATCGCTCATCGTGATCGACTCGCCGAAGCCGCACCGCCCGGCGAGGTTCACGATATCGAGCAGGCAGCACGATCCGCCTTGCAGCTGCGCAGCCTCCTCGCCCAGCGCCGCCAGCGTGCCACCGAATTGTCCGCACTCAACGACATCGCAACACTGCTGACCACGATGCACGACCATCACGCGCTCCTGCAGGAAATCGTGGACCAGGCAAAACGGCTACTCGGAGTGGATCTCTCGTATCTTGCGCTCATTCACGACGACATCCTGATCATCGAAGTGACCAGCGGCGCGTATACCGCGCAACTACTCGGACTCACCGTCCCCTTCCGTGAGGGCCTCATTGGCCGGGTTGTCGAAAACTCCTCTCCCGCATGGACACCGGACTACCGCAACGATCCGTCGTTTGCCCACATCGGACCAGCCGACGACGCCGCTCGCGCCGAGAACATGCGCGGTCTGCTGGCCGTTCCACTGCAGGTGGACGGAAAGATCCTGGGTGCGTTGTGCGCGTGCAAGCGCCAGGAACGACGCTTCGGCAACGAAGAGGTCGCTCTACTGTCCGCGCTGGCCGCCCATGCGGCGGTGGCTATCGAAAATGCTCGCCTCCTCGAGCAGTACCGCGCGACGGTCGCGGAGATCAACGCCGCCAATACCGAACTTGCCAAGCGCACAGCGCTTCTCGAACAGACGCTGACGTGGGACCGCTCACTGACCCACGTTGTGTTGCGCGGCGGCGGAGTTCGCGAACTCGTGCAGGAAGCGTCGGCGTCGACGCGATGCCCGGTGTTCTTCGTAACCGGCCGAGGCGAAATCCCGACCGGACTGCAGCATGTGCGGGGCAGTGTGGTGCGCGCCTTCGAGATACTGGCCGCAGATCGGCGTGAACAAGCACTGACCCTGATCGACGGTGAGCAGTTCCTATTTGCCGTCGAGGTCCGCAGCGCCGGCGATCGCCTGGGTGTGTTGTTCCTGACTTCGCGTCAAGAACCCACTGCGGCAATGCGATTGGTTCTCGAACGCTCGGCCCCGGCGCTGGCGCTGGCACTGGTCGGCGAACGTGCGGCCCGGGAAGCCACCCGCCGCGCCCGCGACGCATTCCTGGTCGATCTCATCACTCGGCCCGCCCCGACCCCGGCCGAGGTGACGGGGCAGTTCCGGCTGGCCGGCCTCAACCCGGACCGCTCGTACACCGTCGTCGTGGCCCGTCCTGCCGACGCGGTCGATCGGGCGCGTCGAAGTATCGAGGAGATCGCCTTTCCTCCGGGAACCGTTGTTGCCGAGCATGGTTCCCGCGTCATTGCCATGATTCCGGGAATGACACCCACCGAGGTGGCTGCTGCCTGGGTACAACCGGCCGAGAATCCCACCGTCGGCATCGCCGATCCTGCCGTCGGCGGAGAAGCTCTGGCGCGGGCCTACGTGGAGGCTCAGCGCACCGTCGACGTTCTCGAGACTCTGGGCCGGGCGTCACACGTCGAAGCCGCCAGTTCGCTCGGTATCTACCGAATCCTGCTCAGCCGCACCGGTCGAGACGAACTGGAGATGCTGACCCAGCGGTCTCTCGGTCCACTCCTCGAGGAGGAAGCCAGGCGTGGTGTTCCGCTGCTGGACACTCTTGCGTCGTACCTGGCTCACAATTGCCGGCACTCCGCGACGGCAACGGCCCTCGCAATCCACGCGAACACCCTGTATCAACGACTCGAATCCATCGACCGTTTGATCGGCACCGAATGGCGTCAGCCCGACCAGGCGCTCGATCTTGCGCTCCTGATCCGGCTGCGTGCCAGTGCGGGGAAGCTCGGTCAGATCTGAGCGGGCTTGTCAGATCGCTTTGCCAGCACCACCACAAGAGTTGCAGCGCAGAGCATCACCGCACCCACCACCCACAGGCCCGCCTTGGCGTTTCCGGTCAGATCGGTAAGCCATCCCGTGATGTACGGAGCACCGAAGCCCGAGGCGTTGCCGATGGAGTTGATCATCGCGATACCGGCGGCCGCACTCGCGCCCGTGAGGAATGTGGTGGGCAGGTACCAGAAGACAGGCAGCGCGCACAGGACGCCCACCGCGGTCAGTGATACGGCAATCATGACGGTGAACGGCGAATCCAGGTACAGCGCGATCGGAATGGACACGGCCCCGAGGAGCGTCGGCGCTGCGACGTGCCACATCCGCTCACCGGTCCTGTCGGAATGACGACTCCACAGCACCATCGCGACCGCACCGATCGCGTAGGGAACTGCCACGATCAAACCGGTTTCCATGAGCGAGAAGTCGGTATCGAATGTCTCCTTGAACCCGGCGACGATGCTGGGCAGGAAGAAGCTCAGGGCGTACAGGCCGTACGTGATGCCGAAGTAGACCAGACCGAATCCGATGACCCGAGGATCGCGCAGCGTCTTTCCGGCCGACTGGTGACCGGCGTCGCCGAGTTCTCGTTCCTCGTCCTCCATCGATCGCATGAGCCACGTGCGCTCCTCGAGGGTCAACCATTTGGCGTCGGCGGGCCGATCGGTGAGATAGAACCAGACGACAAACGCCAGAATCACCGCGGGCAAGCCCTCGATCAGGTACATCACGCGCCACCCGGCCAGACCGAACAGGCCGTCGCCGTACTGGATGATCGCGGCGGAGAGCGGTGCGCCGAGAGCTGACGAGAGCGGCAAGGTCAGTAGAAACAGGCCCATCAGTCGTACGCGGTACTTCTTGGGGAACCAGAATGTCAGGTAGAGCAGCACGCCGGGAAAGAAGCCGGCCTCGGCGATACCCAGAAGAATTCGCAGGAAGTAGAGGCTTCCCACATTCGGTACAAACGCCAGAGCCGCAGCCAGAATGCCCCACGTGAGCATGATGCGTGCGATCCACAACCTGGCACCGAATCGGTGGAGAGCCAAGTTGCTCGGTACTTCGAACAGGAGATAGCCGACAAAGAAGAGGCCGGACGCGAGTCCGAACATCGTCTCGGTCATTCCCAGGTCGGCGCTCATGGTGAGCTTGGCAAACGCGATGTTCGTACGATCCAGATAGTTCACGAAATAGAGCAGGATCAAGAACGGAATGAGCCGCCTGGCTACCTTCTTCACCACACGAGATTCGATCTCGCTTGGCGCGACGGCGCCGTCAGGGGTGGCGCGATCGGTGGAGGTCATCGCGGGGTTACTCCTCAAAATGGTCGGAAGCATCGCTTCTACTCGAGTGACTCGAGCCACAGTAGAATTCATTGCTTCGTCGCACTATGTGGATTGTCTCCACAGAAGAAATCCCGCTATGTGCACTATCTCTAGCTGCTGGTGAGGAACAGTCCCTGCTCGCGTAGTTGCACGACGCGCATCACGATGATTCCGATCGTGACCACGGTGACAGCGCCAAAAGCGATCCAGCTGATCCGGACTTCTTTCACCCGATCCTGGCCCGCACCCAACCACTGCGGCGCGTACAGGAATGCGGCAGCGGCCGCAGCGCCTGCCAGCAGACCACCCGCATGTCCCCAGAACGAGATGCCGGGCAGCGAAATACTGATGATCACGTTGATCGCGATCACCGAGATGATCGGGACCGGGCTACGGCGCAAGCGCAGCAGCAGAACCGCTTGAGCGCCCATGATGCCGAAAATCGCGCCGGACGCGCCGGCAGTCCATGACAGCGACGTCACCGACGCGAAGACCGGTTGAAACGCCATCACCGACGCGCTGCCGCCGATCAACGACACGAGATAGATGCTGATGTACCGCGAACGGCCCATCACGATCTCCGTGTCGCGGCCCAGGATGTAGAGCGCATACATGTTGACGGCCAGATGCAGGATTCCGAAATGCAGGAACCCCGATCCGATCAGCCGGAACCACTCGCCGCCCGCAACAAGAGCAGGGTTGAGAGCCCAGTTCGCAAAGATCGACGAATCGACCTGGTTGTTCATGATGCTGCGCGACTGCACGAGCGTCGCCAAGAACGCCAGGACGTTGAGGCCCATCAGCGTGTAGGTCACGACCGGAACCGGCCGCGCCTGGGTCACGGTATTACCCGCGACGCCACGCACTGGGCGAACATCGCGTTGACCGGCAGCTACACAGTCAACACATTGGTAGCCCACCGCAGCCTCACGGAGGCAATCAGGGCACGCCGGGCGGCCGCAACGATTGCACGAGAGAGCAGTGGGTCGATCTGGATGGCGGACGCACCGCGGTTGGGGCGGGAGGCCCTCACTCGCACCGCCGCCCCAACCGGGGTTAGTCATCTTCGTTGTTTACCTGTTCAGGAGATGGTGATGCTGTTGATGACGACGGGCTCGACCGGGCGATCGGAGCGATCGACCTGGGTGGAGGAGATGGCGTCGACAACCTTGCGCGACTCGTCGTCGAGAACCTCACCGAAGATGGTGTGGCGACGGTTCAGGTGCGGCGTCGGGCCGGTGGTGATGAAGAACTGCGATCCGTTGGTGCCCGGGCCGGCGTTAGCCATAGCGAGCAGGTAGGAGCGGTCGAACTGCAGTTCCGGGTGGAACTCGTCGCCGAACTGGTAGCCCGGGCCGCCACGGCCGGTTCCGGTGGGGTCGCCGCCCTGGATCATGAAACCGTCGATGACGCGGTGGAAGACTGCGCCGTCGTAGAACGGTCCGGTCTTGGCGCCGGATGCGTTCTCGGTGGAGTATTCCTTCGAGCCGTCGGCCAGGCCGACGAAGTTCTCGACGGTCTTCGGCGCGTGGTTGCCGAACAGAGCGATCTTGATGTCGCCGCGGTTCGTGTGCAGCGTTGCGGTTGCGGTCTGATGAGTTGAAGTCACCACCCCATCGTGCCATTGTCTGGCTTCCGATGGATGTGAGGCTGCCAAACCGGGACAAAAGCCGGCGTTCAGGCTTTCCCAGGCGATCGCCAGTTTCACCGAACCTCGCTACCAGGGAGCGCTGGAATCATTCGAGATGCGCACATCAGCGCAATCACCAACGAAAGGCACACACCATGGACCTGAGCTACCTGACTGATCTTTTCGGCGCCTTCACCGACCTCTTCAGCGCCCTCGATTTCTTCAGCGGATCGCTCGGCTGACACCACACCTGCACTGACCACGCGCTGTTGAGCTGTGGGGCTGCGCTCCCGCCCGACTGCGGCCCCACAGCTCAAGTACCGCAACAAGATCTAACACATCGACGTGAAATCCAGCGGCGCGGCGGGTAGATGGCGTCCCCGTGGTGTGTCGTCGACCAGAATCCCGTCCTCGACAACGACGTGGCCACCGACAAGAACCGTTACCGGTTTCCCACGCAGCCGCCGACCCTCGTACGGGGTGTAGTCGGTTGCCATGTGCAGGTCGGCATCCGACACGGTCCATTCGAGCTCGCCGTCCCAGATAGCAACGTCGGCGTCGGAACCGGGCATGATTGAGCCTTTGCGCGGATAAAGACCATTGGTACGAGCGGGATTGGCCGACGTCAACTGTACGAAGCGGTTGGCTGACAAACCCTTTTCCGCAACAAATTTCGAGAACACGACGGGCAGGCGGGTCTCGACGCCCGGCAAACCGTTCGGCATATGGCGCACGTCGTGGCGGTGCTCGCGCTTCTGCGCGGTGTCGTAGCAGCAGTGATCCGAACCGATGGTCGTGATGTGGCCGGTGAAGAGGTGCTTACCCAAACCGTCGACGGTCTCCGCCGACCGAAGCGGCGGGCAGCACACAAATCGTTCCGGCTGCGAGCCCAGGTACTCCGAATCATCGAGTGTCACATGATGTGCCACGGCTTCGGTAAACGCCACCAACCCGCGCTTTCGGGCATCGGCAACCAGCTCGACGGCAGCCGCTGACGACTGGTGCACGAAGTACACGGGCGCTTGTTGCGATTCCGCAATGGCCAATACTGCTGCTACCGAAGCTGTTTCCGCCAATTCCGGTCGCGTTGTCGCCATCGCGGCCGCGTCGATGTTCCCACAGCCCGCGGCCGCGTTCTGTGCGTCACCGACTATCGCATCCGATTCGCAGTGAATGATCACCATGCCACCGAGGTCACGTGTGGTCGCCATCGTGCGCAGAATGGTGTGTTCGTCTGCCATGGATTCGCCGGCGTACGTCGTGAACATCTTGACCGTGCGGATTCCGGCGGCAGCCATCGTAGCCAGTTGATCGGCCGTCGTATCGTCCCATTCGACTACACATCCGTGCAGAGCCGAATCACACAGACCCTCAGTAGCTTTGGTTCGGAGCTTGTCCGCCGCATCCAACGGATCCTGACCCGGCCTAGGTATCGCAAAATCGATGATCGTAGTGGTGCCGCCGAACACTGCGGCGGTGGTGCATTCGGCGTAGGAATCGAGCGACGTGAATTCACCCGACGTGAACCCGACATGGCAGTGCGGATCCACACCGCCCGGCATGACCAGCTTGCCGGTCGCGTCGAGTACAACCGCGCCGTCCGGAATCGGCCCACCGGGTTCGGCGATCGCGATGATCTTGCCGTCCCGCATCACCAGATCGGCGAGCCCACTCCACGACGATTCCACCACGGTGCCGCCGCGCACCACGGTGAGTGGGGAGGTCGTCACGACTTGCTCGCGAGGTACGCGCGCCAACCGCCGCGGTCGCTGATATCCACTACTTCAGGACGATCGAGCCACTCGGCGCGCATGCGCATGGACAACGACCCTCGTCCGTCGGCCAGAAGAATCACGCCGAGTTCCAATTCCTCCGGCTCACGGGGCAGCAGTTCGAGTCGAAGGAGGTCGTAATCGACCTCGTACAGCTCACCGGGAACGGTGAATCCACCTTCGGCCACAGGATGCAATCCGGGGAATTCGTCTCGGACGGAAAAGAACTGGTAGTTCGGCGCGGTATCGACTGCCCCCAAGAAGGTCGCGCCGGCGAGTGCGTCGTTCAGTGTTCCACCGGACAGCGCTTGCCCGTTCACGAACATCGTCACGGTTGCCATGGTTGTCTCCTCTATTTCGAATAACTGTGTCTGTCTCGAATGGCTACGGAATCAGTGCGACGCGGTTAGACGCGCCGGCCCGAAGGAGCTGACGTCGACAACCGGTTCCTTGCCCTGGACAAAAGCGGTGAGTACGTCTGCCCACAGCGACGCAAAGGTGAACGAGTAGGTTCCACCGGCAACGAAAACGCCTGGTGCACTGTCGAGTTCACCGATGATCGGCAATTCGTCCGGCGTGGTCACTACGGGGCCCGTCCAGACATCGGACAGTTCGATCTCGCCGAGGCCGGGCATCAACCGCCGAGTCTGGGCCAGATTGCCCTCGATACTCTCCTCACGGATTGGTGCCGCGCCTTCCGGCCGGAACTGACCGGCCGGCCAACCGCCACCGAGAACTATGCGATTGCGCTTGTCCTGCTTGATCGAAATTCCCTCACCGACGTGCTGCAC
The DNA here is from genome assembly GCF_005938745.2 of Rhodococcus sp. KBS0724. NCBI lineage: Bacteria > Bacillati > Actinomycetota > Actinomycetes > Mycobacteriales > Nocardiaceae > Rhodococcus > Rhodococcus sp. KBS0724. Next base: position 23,918 of record NZ_VCBX02000001.1, on the reverse strand, counting down.
CAACACATTCAAGGTCTCGGGAGGGGCGGCCAGGGTGTGCATTTGCAGAGACAGTGCACGCAGGTCCAGTTGCACGTCCACCATCGCGGCGACTTCTGCCATCCACGGACCCGCGGCATTGACGACGTGGGGCGCCTGCCACGTACCCGCAGCAGTACCGACGTTCCACGATTCACCGATCCGCTCGATCGCGGTGACCTTGGTATCGGTGAACAGTTGCGCTCCACGGGCGAGCGCCGCCGCCAAGAGAGCCGGGCCCGCGATATCGGGTTCTGCGTAGCCGTCCAATGCGCACCAGCTCGCACCGGCAATGGTCGGCCCGAGCAACGGAAGCTCTTGGCGTGCTTCGTCACCGGTAAGTAGACGCGTCGGGATTCCGATTTCCCGTTCCCATTCGTGCTTCTGCGCCAGAGCAGCACATTGCTCATCGGTCTCGGCCACCATGTAACCGCCGCAGCGGACCAGTCCGACACCGCCGGGGACATCGTGCTCGAGCTGATCCCACAACCCGCTCGCGGCGAGCTGCAGTGGCAGCAGACGCCGCACATCCAGCGCCACACCCTGACCGGGCCGACGCGTGTGAATCGTCTGAATGTGCAGATTTCCAGCGGTAGTGCCCGAGCCGGCGCAATTGGGTACCGACCGATCCAGCACCACGACACGGAAGCCTGCATCGGTCAATCGAAATGCGGCTGCAGCTCCCACAATTCCTGCACCGATGATGACGACGTCGACCTCGCTGGTCGCGACGTCGGTGACCACTGCTTCACTGGACATGTGCGAACTCCTTCGCCGCGTGTGCCGTGGCTTCGGCAATTCCGGATCGATCGATGATGGTCTGCAGGGTTTCGATGACGTTCGGATCGGTGACCGGCAGCAGCGGCTCCCGTACGTGCCCTCCGGGCTGCCCCAGCAGGTTCATCACCGCTTTGAGCTGGGGAATCGGAGACGCGTGAATGCCGCTGTAGTCGCCGTTGATCAGCGCACCCGACAGTGCGCGGTAACGGTCTGCCCACACCTGTGCTGCTGCGGAATCTTTCGCTGCAACAGCGCGATAGAAGGGAACACCGAAGGGAGCGCCGACGCCACCACCGTCGATGTTGCCGTCACCACCGAGCTCCAGGAGCGCAGCCAGCCCACGACGATGCAGGAAGCTACCGAAAACTCTTACCTGCGAGGAGTACTGCTCGACAGTGTCGAGCATGCTCAGCCAATCGCCGGTGCTGTCCTTGATCGCGACCACATTCTCGAGGTCCGCGATCCGGCCGAACAATCCGGGGATTTTTCCCATGTCGAGTGACACGCCGCGCGGCCAGTTGTATGCCATGAACGGCAAATCCGTTGCAGTGGATACTTTTTCGTAGTACGACACCGTCTCGTCCGCCGACGTGTGGACGTACGGCGGCGGGGTCGCAAGAATTCCGTTCGCGCCGGCGCTCGCTGCATGCTTGGCCAGTCGCCGTGATTCCTCGGCCGTATACGCGCTCACTCCGATCAGGACGGGGAATCGTCCACTGACGGCCTCTACCGCCACCTCGGCGACAAGTTTGCGTTCGGCATGGGTCTGGGAAAACCACTCACCCGTGCTGCCGTTGATCAGAACCCCGTCGACACCCATTCGCGCGTAGAGCTCCATGAGCGCGGCGAATGCATCGACATCCACGGCGCCGGCAGCATCGAACGGGGTGGGAGCAGCGGGCCAATAGCCCGACCAAGCGACATCGTCGCGATTCATAGAAGTAGACCTCTCGATGGAGATGCACAGACTGTGCGAATGGGATCGATTCCATACATTGCTCCGAACCGGTAAAATCGTCAAGCCAGGAAACAGACTCGTAACACGGGCATAGTCGAATGAAGCAACCATCCAGTCAATGAAGCCAAGAGGACACGATGACAGTCACCCTGATCGATGTCGCAAACGCAGCCGGCGTTTCGCGAAGCACTGCATCACGCGCATTGAGTGGATCGACGTTGATCTCTCCGCAGACCAGAGCGGCCGTGCAGGAAGCGGCGCGCAAGCTGCAGTACCGCCCCAATCGCGCCGCGAGCACCCTACGCTCACGGCGATCACACCTCATCGGCCTCGTGATGAACAACCTGCTCAACGCGTCGTTCCACACCGTTGCGGAGGTGGTACAGAAAAGAGCGTCGGACAAGGGTTTTCAGGTCATTCTATGCATCACCGATGCCGATGTCTCACGCGAGCGTGATGTGCTGGAGATGCTGGCCGAGCATGGTGTGGACGGGACGATCGTGATCGGCAGTGGCCGTAACGCCACCGCCACCAACGAACTGCTCGCGGGAAGCGCCGTCGTCAACCTCATCAGGTCCGTGGAGGGCAGCAAAGCCCCCAACGTGCTTGCCGACGACATCGACGGCGCTATGTTCGCCACCCGGCATCTGCTCGGACTCGGCCACCGGAATATCGGCTACATCGGCGGCACCGACGACGCGACGTCCGGCCGAGAACGCTTCGAGGGATACCGTCGCGCACTGGCCGAATACGGCGTCGAGGTGGATGAATCCTTGGTCAGAAAAGGTTCTTTCACAACATATTTCGGGGCCGAGGCCATCGGTTCACTACTCGATCACGCACCGAAGATGACTGCGCTGTACGCCGCCAATCACGAAGCGGTTTTCGGTGTTCTGCCGACCCTTGTCGGCCGCGGCGTGAGCATTCCGAACGAGTTGTCTCTGGTGTGCCACGAGGACATGCCCTGGCTCGAGATGTGGCAACCGGCGATCACCACAATCGACAACGGCGCTGTTCAACTGGCCAATGTTGCGATGGATCTTCTTTTCCAGCAAATAGATTCGGGAAATCTCGAGAAAGAAGACCAAGGACGCACCTACCGGATCGGCTCCACACTGATCGAGCGAAGTTCGTGCACGCCACATGACGGACGTCACTGAAAACGGCAATGACGGTGGCGTAGGACACTCAGTTTCGTTAACAGTTCGTTTCGTCGGTATCTCTCGCGTTAACGGCGTTGACCCTTCATCAATCGCGTGCCAAGCTCAGTGCAATCGATCCCATGAAATTGATTCGGACAACTCTGAGCCCCTCAAAAAGCGCTCTACCGTCCGAAAAAATGTAGGCGGAAGCCACTCCCGAAAGGCCACTCGAAAATGCGCAGAATGCTCGCAGTCGCAGCCGCCACCGCTTTGGCAGCCACCCTCACAGCCTGTGGATCGGGGAGCGACGACACCGCCGCACCCACCGACTGCACCCCCACCCTGGGCTCGTCGGACCTCGCCGAAGAAGGCACCCTCACCATCGCCACCAATGCCACACTCCCTCCGATGCAGTACGTGGACGAGTCAGGCAAGGTCGTCGGAATGCGCGTTGACCTGGGCAAAGAGATTGCGAAGCGCCTGTGCCTTCGCGCTGACTTCGTCAACATCGAGTTCGACGCCCAGATCCCCGGCGTGCAGAGTGGCCGCTGGGACATGATCGACACCGGGATGTTCTACACACCGGCCCGGGCCGAGACCATTTCGCTCGTTCCGTACGAGGTCCAGGCGGTATCCGTCTCGGTACCGGCAGGAAACCCCGAGTCCATCTCGTCCGTCGACGATCTAGCCGGCAAGACCGTCGCCGTCGAAGCGCCGGGATACGAGTTCGACACCCTCAACGCGTTGAACGAAACATTTTCCGCCGCCGGAAAGCCGTCCATGAACGTCCAGACATTCAAGACGAATGCTGATGCCTACCAAGCACTTTCGGCAGGACAAGCGGATGGGGCGGCAATTGTCAGCTCCGTAACGTCCTTCTACCAGAAGGACGGCCGCTTCGAGACGGGCGTCGACGGCATCAACAACTCGCCCTTGGCGCTCGGATTCGCCCAGGGCAGCCGAACCGCCGTCGAGGTGGCGCGCGTCCTCACCGACATGCGGGCCGACGGCTTCCTCCCCGCTCTGTTCGAGGAATACGGCGTCGACGGTTACGACGGCGACATCTCCGTCAGCACCGGTCCGCTGCAGCCCTGAGTACTGAGCTCCGCTCACATCAATTCTGAGCTTCGCTCCAACCGAAAGGTGACCCCATGTGGTCCTGGGATGCATTCTTCTCGATCTTGACCAGTAAGCAACTGCTCGAGGGCGCATGGGTCACCATCTGGCTCACTGTCGTCAGCATGATTCTCGGCCTGATGCTGGCCGTCGTCGTTGCTGCGGCACGCTCGTCCCGCTGGTGGATCCTGCGCGCTATCGTCGGCTTCTACGTGTGGCTGATGCGTGGCACGCCCCTGCTGGTGCAGTTGGTCATCATCTACACCGGGCTCCCGCAAGTGGGTATCAAACTCGGCGTCATCGAGTCCGCACTACTCGGGCTTGTTCTCAACGAAGCCGCCTACCTCTCCGAAATCGTCCGCTCGGGATTGATGTCGGTGCCGGCAGGACAAACCGAGGCGGCCCGCGCACTGGGCATGTCACCGTTCAAGGTATTCCGAGTTGTCGTGCTGCCCCAGGCATTTCGCGTCATGATTCCACCGTTGGGCAACAGCTTCAACGGGCTGCTCAAGACCACAACTCTGGTATCGGTCATCTCAGTCCAAGAATTGTTGCGGCGCACGCAGTTTCTGGTTCAGGTCAACTTCCGGGTCCTCGAAGGCCTGTGCGCCGCGGCCCTGTACTTCCTTGTGCTGACCACCCTCTGGGGAATGATCCAGCGCGTCCTCGAAGCTCGGGCCGGCCGAGGCTACGACCGCAACTACAAGCGCAAGAACAATTCCGGTGATGCGAAAGTCGCCGAGTCAGCTCAGCTAGCGGAAGCAGTGAACAGATGACCACCACCGACATTGCCGCCGCCGCCACGGTTGTTCGCGTCGAGAACATGATCAAGTCCTTCAACGACGTACGCGTGCTCGACGGCATCGATTTCAGCGTGTCCACAGGCGAAGTCGTCCTACTACTGGGACCGTCGGGTAGCGGTAAGAGCACCCTGCTGCGCACCCTCAACTGCCTCGAGGTCATCGACTCCGGAATCGTCGAAGTGTGTGGCGAATCGATGGGTTACGTCGACAGCAACGGCAAACGCCGACTGCGAACCGAGGCGCAGATCGCGAAGCAGCGTCACAACACGGGGATGGTGTTCCAGAACTTCAACCTCTTCCCCATGATGACCGCCATGGAAAACGTCGCAGCAGGCCCACGCCACGTGCAGGGAGTCGCGAAGGACGAAGCCCGGGCGCAGGCACTCGAACTCCTCGACCTGGTCGGTTTGTCCGACAAAGCCGACAACTACCCCTCCCAACTCTCGGGCGGTCAACAACAACGCGTTGCCATCGCCCGCGCGCTGGCCATGAAGCCGAGCGTCATGCTTTTCGACGAGCCGACATCAGCGCTCGACCCTGAAATGGTCAAAGAAGTCTTGGACGTGATGGTTCGCCTTCGCGACGAGGGCATGACGATGGTGGTGGTCACCCACGAAATGGCTTTCGCCCGCGCTGCCGCGGATCGCATCGTTTTCATGAGCGACGGCAAGATCGTCGAAGACGCTGCCCCTGATCAATTCTTCGACAACCCACAAAATCCACGCACCCGGCAGTTCCTGGGACAGATCCTGTGACAAAGTGGAGTCATGACACGAGTGACCGAGTCCCTCAGCAGCCAGCTTCCCGACACCTTCGACCAAGCCTTGGCCAGGGTCGAAGATTCTTTCGAGGAAACGGCATCACGTATCAAGGAATCAGACGCAGCCGATAACGCCCGCCGCATCGCCGCTGTGGTCGCAACAGCGACCGCCCGTGGTGCCGGACAGCTCGGCCTGTTCCTGGGCCGTCAGAGCGCCGTTCTCGCCAAGAAGGGCGTCGAGTGCGCGAAGTCCCTCCCCGCCAAGTCAGCGGCGCGCGCAGAGCGTGAACCGAAGCCGCGCGGACGCAAGCGCATCGGCCTGTTCGTGATTGCCGGTGTGGCAGTGATCGGCGGAGCGGTTTTCTACAAGAGCCGCCACCGCGAGCACCCGCCGGTGGCGTCGGCTCCGCCGCGAGTGGACGACCAAACCGCATAAATCTTGAAGCAAAGAGGCCCGGAACACAGTGTGTTCCGGGCCTCTTTTCGTTCGTGGGTCGGCGTCAGCAGTTCGACGGTGCCGGAACGTTGTTGAACCGGTCGATCATGTAGCCGACGGATTCCGGTGTACCCGTCACATACGGGGCCAGATGGCCCAGTGCCACACCTGGTGCGACGGAGGGCAGCTCGTTGACCGAGAACTGCACGGTAGCGCCGCCCCTGCACCAGTCCCGTGCGAGTTGCTGTCCCTGCCCGAACGGCACGATGTCGTCAGCTCGGCCGTGCTGAATCAAGACCGGCGACGTCGGCGTCAGGTTGCCGATCTTCTGCTCTGCCAGGATTCCCTGCGCAACTGGCAAGCGATCGAGCACCGCTGACAACGATTCACCCGATTTCGTGAACTCCGATGTCTTCTGGAATGCGAATTGCAGCCCGGTCTCGCCGACGCACTGATTTCTGGTCGCCGCGAGCATCGCCCGTCCGCGATCGTTGATTTCCGCGTCGAGCAGCGGCTCCACTTCGGGGTACTGCGCCACGATCCCGTTAAGCGCGTATCCGATCAAGCCGGTGAGAAAACTACCGTCGATCTGCGCGAGAGTGGCTTCCAGATCAGCCGGAGGAGCACCAGCGTACGTGCCCTTCAGATCGAGCTCCGGGGCGTACGACGGCTTCAGTTCCGTTGCCGCAGCGGCAGCGCCGCCGCCCTGCGAGTAACCCCACAGGCCGACGGGCCCGTTGTCGGGAATGCCGGCATTCGGCAATTGCTGAGCAGCGCGCACCGAATCGAGGACAGCGTGCGCCTCGGCCGCCCGGTTCACGTACGTGTGGTCACCTGGCGTTCCCAGCCCGTCGTAGTCCGTGACGACAACCGCAATGCCGTTGAGCAACAACATATTCACCCAGATGGACTCGTAGCCGACCATCACGTCGGTCGGAAACTTGTATTCCATTCCGGTGTTGAACAGCTTGGACGGGGCGCACTGATCACCCTGTCCGTGAGTGCCTACTGCGCTGGCAACCAGTGGACGCGCCCCCTGCCCGGTCCACGGGTTTGTCGGCTCGAGGTACGTGCCGGTGACCGCAACGGGGGCACCATTGGCGTCCTCGCTGCGGTACATGATCTTGGTGGCGGTAGCGGGCCACGGGCCGTTCGATCCCGGCACGCTGAGCAGCAAGGGCGTCGGCTCACTGCGAATGAGGTCCCCATTGTTGCCGGCCGGCAATTCCGTCGGCGGAGTGTAGAAATCCGCTGGTTCAGCCGCTGCGAACGGCGCCGTTGCAGCACTGGTCACCAGTGCTGCAACGGACAAGCCGATTGCCCACGACATTCGGTTCTTCACGGTCACGTTCTCCCCACGTCGTTTGCACTGTGCTCTGACACACAGTGAACGCAGGGTAACATATACCTCAAAACAAACTTACCGGTAAGGAAACAACCTTAGAGTGGTTGTCGTACAGCCACTTTCAACTATTTTGTCGGCTCCAGATTGTTCGTCAGGAGCGCCCGCAACTGCTCGGTGTTCTGAGGCGTCCACGTCGGCGGATGCAAGATGTTGGCCCACATGTCCGCGGCGTCTTCGCCGTAGTTGTGCCCATGACCCGACGGAACATCAGCCGAGAACACCATGTCGAGCGTGACCTGCCAGAACGTCACCAGAGGAATCCAGGTCATCCCCGGATCCACGTCGCGGCCCTCCGGCTTTTCGCTCAACCAGTCCGGCTTGTTGAGCAAGAGGTCGAACGACCACCACGTGATGGGGTCACTCGCATGCTGCCAGTACACGATTCGATCGTCGTTCCAGTCGGCGTCGAGCTCCAAGTCGATCGGATCAGCGGCAAAACGGATCGACTCACCGCCGTCGATCACAGGAAGAATCTCGCGCGAACCGGAGTCACGGTTGTTCGTGATCTCCTGCCACTGCTGCGTGAAGTTGGGCGTGCCCACCCACAACGCTCCGTCGACGCGCGTCATCATGTCCTGATCGCCGGCAAACGCAGCCTGTCCACCGTACGAGCCGAGGCTCTCACCGAACACGACCAACTCGGGACGCGTCTCGACCGGCAAGTCGATCCACTCCGCAAAAACAGCGTTGAACAGTGCGCGGCCGGCGACCATCGGAGTCTCACGGTCGGCGATGAAAGCCAACGGACTTGGCAGGAACGAGTACTGCATCGACGCGATGGCCGTGTCCCCGTCCTCGACGTATTCGAACGCCGACGCCACATCCTCGTTGACCCAGCCACGGCCCGTCGTCGTGACGACGGCCAGAGTTCCGCGGTCGAACCCACCGGTGCGCTTGAGTTCGTCGACAACCCGGTTTGCCACGCCGCGAATCGAATCCGACGACTCACGCCCGGCATAGACGCGGATCGGTTGCTTCGCCTCACGCCCCGTCAGCGCCGTGATCTCCGCCGCCGTGGGGCCACTACCCATGAAGGTGCGCCCTTCCTGCCCCAACGAGTCCCAGGCTTCCGCAGACATCGGCGAACCACTGCGCTCGGCAATGAGCGGCTGTTCGATACCGTCCGGAGTTTCGGTATCCGCGCCCGAGAAGCTCCAGTTCGCGAACGCGATCAACCCGTTGTACAGCGCACCGTTCACGACGAAGACAGCCAGAGCGAGAACCACGACAAGGCTGGCGACCTTTGCCGCTTCCTTCGGGACGAACCGCAATGCGAACTGCGACAGACGGTTCGTGGAATGGCGAATGCCCCGCGACGCCTCGAGCAGGATGAACCAGATGAACAGCGAGATAAACGCCACCAGAAGGTAGTTTGCTGCACTGTCACGCGGCATACCGACAAGTTCACGGACGATCCGCTGCCACCGCGCCCCGAGAATCAAGAAGAGGGGAACCGCTATCACGGCTACCACCGCCATCGTCCGCCACGCGATCTTCTTCGTGCGCTCCGACCACTGCGGCTCGACGCCACACTTGCGAACCACCCACGCAACCAGAGTTCCGATCGCGTAACCCATAGCGAGGGAGATACCCGACGCAACGCCCTGCAGGTACCACGCGCGTGGCAGCAGCGACGGGGTCATCGACCACGTAAAGAACACCAGCGCAAAGGCAAGGCCAACCGGATGAAGCGTCCCACAATAGCGGCGTATGCGGTCCCACACAGATCTCATGCGGGAATCGTAAACGCAGAGAGTCCGATTTCAGGCACCGTACCGCCCAGTCGGCATGCTAATTCCGAAGAGCGAACGTACCTTTCGCTCAACGGGGGGAGCGGGTCCGCACATACAAAAACACCCTCCCGGTTTCCCGGGAGGGTGTTTTTCTAACTGTGGAGCCTAGGAGATTCGAACTCCTGACATCTGCCTTGCAAAGGCAGCGCTCTACCAACTGAGCTAAGGCCCCGTTCGGTTTTCCGACCGGAGTCAGAGTACCTATGTTCTAGCTTGTTTCCAAATCGTGCCAAACCTTGTCTCCGCGCTGACTTTTGATCAACTTGGTGACTACGAGAGACACCAGAATGCTAGCCCCGACAAGCAGGAAAACCTTCATTCCAGCAACCCTTCTTCGGCACAAGGAGTGGGCCTAGGAGGACTTGAACCTCCGACCTCTTCATTATCAGTAAAGCGCTCTAACCACCTGAGCTATAGGCCCCTGAACCGGTTTCAAAGATTACCCCACCGGCCCGCTAACACCAAAACGGGTCCGGTGGGGCACTGTTTCCGCAGGTCAGTCGCGATCTGCGAGAGTTACCTCGACGCCGCCAACCAAGTCACTGCAGAGGTTGTAGATGAACGATCCGATGGTGACGAGCGCCGTGAACAACACCATGTTCGCCAAACCGATCACTGCGGAATAGCCGAAGACTTGCCCCGCCGTCACCAGTCCGTCGGATCCGCCATCGGACACGATGTCCGTAAACGCGTTGTTCAGGCGGTCCCAGACGCCCATACCGTCCAAAACGACGTACAGCAGACCGACGGCCACCATCCACACGAAGAAAAGTGAAACCGAGATCACAGAAGTGATCTTGAGCGTGGACCACGGATCGATACGACGGATCTGCACCGTCGCCCGCAACGGCGTCCCATTGGACGCCGCCGCGACGGCAGCGACGTGATTTTTATCACCAACAGCTGCCTGCGGCAGTGGATGCTTCGCCTCGGAGAGGTCCGGCATGTCCTTCGGCAGATCCTTACGGCTGATATGACGAGTCGGACCGTCGATGGCCGCAGCCTTGGCCCGGGGACCGGCCGGAGCATTCGGCGGCGCAACCTGCTGGTTCGCCACAGTCTTGTTTGCAACCGTCTTGTTTGCCACAGTCTTGTCGGCGACGGTCTTGTTGTCGACCGCGTTGTTCATGACCTTCGGTGCCGCTGTTCCCGTGACCACCGGCCGAGCCGGCGGCTGCGACGGAACTCCAGGACCTGCTGGTCGCTGGTTCGGCGGACCGACCGACGGTTTCCCGGCAGCTGGTGCGGGTCCCTTACGAACATCGGGTCGCGGCGCAGCCGGACGGGTGATGTTAGTTTGGGGCTCGCGCTGCTGAGAAACCGGCTGCTGGGAAACCGGCGGTTGAGATACAGGCGGTTGAGATACAGGCTGTTGCGGACCTGACTGCTGCTGACCACGCTGCCACGGCGGCGCCTGGTTACCGCGTGCCTGGCCCACCGGCACCTGATTAGGCGGTGTCGGTGAGGCCGTCGGCGAGTCAGGTGACTTCGGGGCAGCGGGAGCAGCCGGTGAACTCTTCCCAGCCGCAGGCGGCGCCGACTTGTCGGCCACAGCCTTGGAATCGGCGGCAGAGCTGCTCGGCTTACCAGCGGCCGGGGGTTTCGAAACCTCAACGGGAGACGTCGAGCCCCCTGCACCCGCCGGAGCAGCTGACTGCTCCGGCTTTTGGGGCGTCGAACCGGAAGTGCTCGTGCTCTTCTGGTCACTGCCCGGCTGGTTGGGAGTGCTCACTAGGACTCCTTAGCTCCATCGGCATTGTCTGCGCTGTCGGTGTTTGCGGCAGCGATCTCTTCGGGTTCGTCGGCGTTGCGCGCAATTGCGAGCAAGGTGTCGCCTTCGCCGAGGTTCATCAGACGCACGCCCTTGGTCTGGCGTCCAGCCTTACGAACCTGCTTGGCAGCTGTCCTGATGACGCCGCCGCCCGAGGTGATCGCGTACAGCTCGTCGTCGTCGTCGACGATGAGCGCTCCGACCAGAGTGCCACGTTTCTTGTCGTACTGAATGGTGAGCACGCCCTTGCCGCCGCGGCCCTGGACCGGGTAGTCCTCCATGCTTGTGCGCTTGGCGTAACCACCGGAAGTCGCGACCAGCAGGAACTTGCCTTCACGAACGACGTTGAGCGAGAGCAGCTCGTCCTCACCGTTGAAACGCATGCCCTGAACACCGGAGGTGGCGCGGCCCATGGGACGCAATGCCTCGTCGGTTGCGGAGAAGCGGATCGACTGGCCCTGTGCCGACACGAGAAGCAGATCGTCGTCGGCAGAGCAGAGAACGGCACCGACCAGTTCGTCCTCGTCGCGCAGGTTGATCGCGACGATGCCACCGCTGCGGTTGGAGTCGAAGTCCGTGAGCTTGGACTTCTTGACCAGACCGTTGCGAGTAGCGAGGACCAGATAGGGCGCGTCTTCGTACGTCTTGATCTGGATGACGGACTGAATGCGCTCGTCCGGCTGGAAGGCCAGCAGGTTGGCTACGTGCTGACCACGCGCGGTGCGGCTGGCCTCGGGCAGTTCGTAAGCCTTGGCACGGTAGACGCGGCCCTTCGTGGTGAAGAACAGCAGCCAGTCGTGCGTCGACGTGACGAAGAAGTGCGAGACGATGTCGTCCTGCTTGAGGCCGGCACCCTGAACGCCCTTGCCGCCGCGCTTCTGCGAGCGGTACAGGTCGGTCTTGGTGCGCTTGGCGTAGCCGGTCTCGGTGATCGTGACGACAACGTCCTCGCGGGCGATGAGGTCTTCGTCGTTGACGTCTCCGTCGGCGGCGATGATGCGGGTACGACGGTCGTCGCCGTACTTGTCGACGATTTCCTTGAGCTCGTCACGAACGATCGCGCGCTGACGCTCAGGCTTGGCCAGAATGTCTTTGTAATCGGCGATTTCGATCTCGATCTCGGCCAATTCGTCGACGATCTTCTGACGCTCGAGGGCGGCCAGACGACGCAACTGCATCGCGAGGATCGCGTCGGCCTGAATCTCGTCGACATCGAGGAGGTTCATCAATCCGGCCCGAGCGACGTCGACGGTCTGCGACGCACGGATCAGGGCGATGACCTCGTCCAAGGCGTCGAGAGCCTTGACCAGACCACGCAAGATGTGAGCGCGCTCTTCGGCCTTACGGAGCAGGTACTGCGTGCGACGGACGATGACCTCGAGCTGATGCGTCGTGTACAGACGGATCATCTGGTCGAGGCGCAGTGTGCGCGGCACACCGTCGACGATGGAGAGCATGTTGCAGCCGAAGCTGGTCTGCAGCTGCGTGTGCTTGTACAGGTTGTTCAACACAACCTTGGCAACGGCGTCACGCTTGACGGTGACAACGATGCGCATGCCGACGCGGTCGGAAGACTCGTCGTGAATGTCGGAGATGCCGGCGATCTTGGCGTCACGAACCTGATCCGCGATGGAGGTGATCAGGTTGTCCGGGTTGACCTGGTACGGCAGCTCGGTGATGACAATTGTGGTGCGGCCCTTGGCATCTTCTTCGACCTCGACCACACCGCGCATACGGACGGAGCCGCGGCCGGTGGTGTAGGCGTCCTGAATTCCCTGGCCACCCACGATGAGACCGTGCGTCGGGAAGTCCGGTCCCTTGACCCGCTCCATGACGGCAGCGAGCGTGGATTCCTCGTCGGCTTCGTAGTTCTCGAGAGCCCAGTAGATGGCTTCGGCGACTTCACGCAGGTTGTGCGGCGGAATGTTGGTGGCCATACCGACGGCAATACCGTTGGAGCCGTTGATCAGCAGGTTCGGGACACGACTGGGAAGAACCGTCGGTTCCTGCGTCTTACCGTCGTAGTTCGGCGTGAAATCGACTGTGTCGTGGTCGATTTCACGCAGCATCTCCATAGCGAGAGGCGTGAGACGGCACTCCGTGTAACGCATGGCGGCGGCGCCGTCGTTGCCACGGGAACCGAAGTTGCCCTGGCCGTCGACGAGGGGATACCGCAGCGACCACGGCTGGGCCATACGGACCAGGGTGTCGTAGATCGAGGAGTCGCCGTGGGGGTGGTAGTTACCCATGGTCTCGGCGACCGGACGGGCAGACTTCACATATCCGCGATCGGGGCGATTGCCGGTGTCGTACATCGCGTACAGCACGCGGCGGTGCACGGGCTTGAGGCCGTCGCGCACATCCGGCAGGGCGCGACCGACGATGACGCTCATGGCGTAGTCGATGTAGCTGCTCTGCATTTCCTGCTGGATGTCGACCGGTTCGATGCGGTCGTGCTGCGGTCCGTCCGGTGGCAACGTGGTGTCGGTCATGAGTTCACTTTCTTAAAGAAGATGGTGGGCGCAAGCACAGGCCCTACACGTCGAGGAAACGGACGTCCCTGGCATTGCGGATGATGAAGCTGCGCCGAGCCTCGACGTCCTCACCCATCAACACGCTGAACAGTTCGTCGGCAGCAGCCGCGTCGTCCAACGTCACCAGACGCAGAACGCGCACCGTCGGGTCCATCGTGGTTTCCCACAGTTCCTTGGCGTTCATCTCGCCAAGGCCTTTGTAACGCTGGATGCCGTCGTCCTTGTTGATCTTCTTGCCGGATTCGAGACCAGCCTTGACCAGGACGTCGCGCTCACGATCGGAGTACGCGAATTCCGGCTCGCTGCGCTGCCACTTCAGCTTGTACAGCGGCGGCTGGGCCAGGTACACGTGACCGTGCTCGACCAGCGGGCGCATGAAGCGGAACAGCAATGTGAGCAGCAGCGTCGCGATGTGCTGACCGTCGACGTCGGCGTCGGCCATGAGCACGATCTTGTGATAGCGCAGCTTTGCGATATCGAACTCGTCGTGGATGCCGGTGCCGAAGGCGGTGATCATCGACTGGATTTCGGTGTTCTTCAACGCGCGGTCCAGGCGGGCCTTCTCGACGTTGAGGATCTTGCCGCGCAGCGGCAGAATCGCCTGGTACATCGAGTCGCGGCCGGACTTGGCCGAGCCACCTGCCGAGTCGCCCTCCACGATGTAGATCTCGGACTTCTCCGGATCGTTGGAGCGGCAGTCCGCAAGCTTGCCTGGCAGGCCACCGAGATCGGTAGCGCTCTTACGGCGAACCAATTCGCGGGCCTTACGAGCAGCGATGCGAGCCTGCGCCGACGAGACCGCCTTGTTCACGATGGTCTTGGCGTCGGCGGGGTTGGCCTCTAGCCAGTGCTGAAGATGCTCGTTGCACGCCTTCTGCACGAAGGACTTGACCTCGGTGTTGCCGAGCTTGGTCTTGGTCTGGCCCTCGAACTGCGGCTCACCGACCTTGACGGACACGATGGCGGCAAGACCCTCACGGATGTCGTCACCGTTGAGGTTCTGCTCTTTTTCCTTGAGTAGCTTCTTGTCACGGGCGTACTTGTTGACGACCGTGGTGAGCGCCGCGCGGAAGCCCTCTTCGTGCGTTCCACCCTCATGCGTGTTGATGGTGTTGGCGAAGGTGTGCACGGACTCCGAGTAACCGGAGTTCCACTGCATCGCGACCTCGAGCTCGTGGCCCGTGCCCTTGGCCGTGAATCCCACAACAGAGTTGTGGATGGGGCTCTTGGACTTGTTGATGTGACGGACGTAGTCCTCGAGTCCACCCGGGTAGTGGTAGACGCGGGTCTTGGCCTTGCGCGGAGCGGCAGCAGCCGCTTCCTGCGTCTCGGCAGCAGACTTGGGTGCCTCGGCGACGTCGATTGCTTCGTCGTCGACATCGATGACCTCGGCGCGCTCGTCGGTCAGCGTGATGGTCAGGCCCTTGTTGAGGAAGGCCATTTCCTGCAGACGACGCGCGACGGTCTCGAAGTTGTATCGGGTGGTCTCGAAGATCTCGGGATCGGCCCAGAAACTGACGGTGGTACCGGTCTCCTTCGTCGGGGCGCCCTGTACGAGCTCTCCCGGCTTGGAATCGGTGTACGTCTGCTGCCACTCGTAGCCGTCGACCTTGATGTCGACGTCGAGCCGGGTGGACAGCGCGTTGACCACCGAGATACCGACGCCGTGCAGACCACCGGAGACGGCATAGGAATCGGAGTCGAACTTGCCGCCGGCATGCAGCTGGGTCAGCACGACCTCGACGGTGGGAACCCCGGAGGCATGCATTCCGACCGGAATGCCGCGGCCGTCGTCGACGACGCGAATGCCGCCGTCTTCGAGGAGGGTTACCTCGACCTTGGTGGCGTGTCCGGCCATCGCCTCGTCGACCGAGTTGTCGACGACCTCCCAAATGAGGTGGTGCAGGCCGCGTTCACCGGTGGAACCGATGTACATGCCTGGGCGCTTACGTACCGCTTCCAGTCCTTCGAGGACTGTGATGGACGACGCGTTGTAGTCCTTGCTGGAAGTGCTTGTATCTGACTTCTGGGCAGCCACGGGTGGGTAGCTCTCCTTCTCCGTCAATACTCGAGCGCAGCCGTCAGCAAGCCCTTGCGGGTGTCGTCGGAGCGGGTTCGAGAATGTTGCCGCTAGTTACCGAAGACCATCTTACTGGTAAGCACCGACAGGAACCGGCCAATGACACCCCTGGTTGCGCCGCAGACGAATTTTTACGATCCCCTGAAGGTGAAACGCTAGGAAGTTTGCTTCTCCGAGCGACGCTCTCTCAGGCTCGCGATAAATGCCTGCGCATGTTCGGCAACCTCGTCGGCGTGTGAAATCGGCGACCAGTGACCGGCCTGGATTTCGGTCCGTCGCAGGTCGGAGACCCATTTTTCCGTGTCCTCGAAGCCCACCGGCCGAACGGCCTTGTCGCAGACGTTCAAGATCAACTGAACCGGAACGTCCGTGTACCGTTCCCGCGGTTTGCCCAGAGCCGGCCGGATATTCGCCCGATACAACTTGAGACCGTTAACCATGTCGTCGGCAACCGTCGGGGCGGGCCTCACCAATTTCGGGTCCAGACCGTCGAAAAATCCGAGAAACGCCGGCCAGTGCTTGGCGAACCACAGCCTCAAAGGCAGGGTGCACAGACCCGGAATCTGAAACAGAACCGTGTACGCCGACGCGACTCCCTGGGCGGCCGGTCCGCGGAATCGCCGCTTGGACGCACTGGAACGGATCCATTTTCCGAGATGGTCGAGATTCGGTCCTGAAATAGAACTGAAGGATGCGATCTTCTCCTCAGCGCCCGGCTCGCAGACGGCCTCCCAGGTTTCGACGGATCCCCAGTCATGAGCAACGACGTGAACCGGCTTGTTCGGACTGACGGCATCGATGACGGCAAACAGATCACCAGCCATCGCACTGAGTTGGTAGTCCTGCACTCGCGACGGGATCGTGCTCTCACCGGCTCCGCGGCTGTCGTAACTGACGACGCGGAAATTGTCGGCCAACAGCGGTACGACGCGATTCCACAGTTCGTGAGTATCCGGCCACCCGTGAACGAGGACGATCGTCTCACCGTCTGCCGGCCCCTGCTCGAATACGGCAAGGCTGACGGCGCCGTTGGTGACGCTGCGGGCGGTTACGGCATGGAGCGGCGCATGCTTGGTCATCGGCAAACCCTTCGTAGGAGAGTGGAAAAGAACTAGAGATCGAGTACCAGTCGCCCGCCGTCGGAACGCGACACACAGATCAGCATCTCGCTTTCCCGTTCGGCATCGGTCAGGCGGTTCTCGCGGTGATCCGGAGTGCCTGCGAGGACCTTCACCCGGCACGTCCCGCAGAAACCTTGCTGACACGAGTAGCCGACCCCGGGCAAGGTTTTCCTGACAACTTCGAGTGCCGACTGGTCGGCGTCCACGCTCAACACTTGACCCGAGCTGACCAGTTGCACTTCGAACGGAACCCCTCCTACGATTGGCGGCGCTCCAAATCTTTCGAAATGCAAAGCAGTGGAGGATGTTTCACGGAAACCTGTGCGCACCGCGTCGAGCATGGGCGTCGGGCCACAGCAATACACCGCTCCACCTTCCGGAGCTTTTTCCAGAAGATCCGCGGCGGTGGGTAGTCCGAATTCTTCGTCAGGTCGCACGAACACCCGTTCCGGTTCCCAGGTTGCGATCTCCTCGAGGAACGGCATGGACTCACGAGAACGGCCGGAATACACGAAGTGCCAGTCCATGCCCAATTGCCTTGCAGCCCTGACCATTGCGATGATCGGAGTTATTCCGATTCCACCGGCAATGAAGAGCGCACTACCTTCTCCGACAAAGGGAAATCCGTTGCGCGGTCCGCGAACCGTCACGTGCTCGCCTGGTTGCAGCGCATGCATTTCGACGGATCCACCGCCGCCGTCGGGAATTCGGCGTACAGCGACGCTGTATCCCCAGCGATCAGCGCTGTCGCCGCAGAGTGAATACTGCCTGCGCAACCCCGAAGGCAGATGGAAGTCCAGATGAGAACCGGGCTGCCACGGAGGAATCGGTGAGCCATCGGCAGATTCGAAGCGCAGACAAACAACATTCTCGTCGGTCGCCACCACCTCACGCGTACTGACCACCATGTTCAGCGCGGTGTCCGGATTGTGGCCGGCAATCTTCGGGTTGTAATCGTAGGCCGTCAGAACACGAAGGTACTTGTCCGTCAACAACTCTGTGATCCGCATGGCCCGATCGGGGCGGGCACGACCCGCGAGATCCGGTGGTGCCTGATATCGCGGAAGTCCGTCGTGCCCGATCAGGACGTCCTTGATCCTGGCAATCGACGGAATCACCGGGCCGCCGCCTGCGCAGCCGGCGAGGAGGCCAGGTACTTCACCGCTTGAGCGGTCGAACCTTCTTTGCCGGGGTGATACGACTTCGAGAAGTACGTCGACATCCGCTTGACCAGCTCGAAACTGGTGGGGACTGTGCCGCGCTTACCGGCTGCCACAAAATCGGACAAGTGCGGACGACGCCGACTCGGCGCTTGGTTGGCAAGTTCAGGATCGTTGCGCATCAGGAAGCGGGTCCCTCTGATCCACAACCACACGATGACGGGCGTGACGAGGAGTTGAGTACGGATACGGCGGGTTTCCCGCTTGTCGAAGTAGCGCATCACGTCGTACGCAACCGCTCGGTGTTCGACTTCTTCAGCTCCGTGCCAGCGCAGCAGGTCGAGCATGGTCGGGTGCATTCCGGCCCGATCCAGTCCGTCGGCGTTGAGGACCCAGTCGCCGAGGAATGCCGTGATGTGTTCGATGGCCGCGATGATCGCCAGACGCTCAACCAGGTGATTCTCGGCTCGCCGTCCGGTCAGGGGACGTGGTCCGAGCAATTTCGAGAAGGTCCATTCCATCTGCCGCGTGTACGGCGTCGGATCGAGTCCATTTTCCTTCAGGTGGACCAGCACACCACTGTGGGCGCCGGCGTGCATGGCTTCCTGACCGATGAAGCCGACAACGTCGTCACGAAGCTTCTCGTCCTCGATAAGAGGAAGTGCTTCCTTGAACGTTTCGACAAACCACTCTTCACCGGCCGGGAGCAGCAGGTGCAGCACGTTGAGTACGTGAGTACTGAACGGATCGCCGGGAATCCAATGCATCGGCAGGTCGGACCAGTCGAATTCGACATTGCGTGCCTGCAACAAGATGTGATCAGGCTCGGCGTGTACCTTGCTCGGCATCTGACTACCCCTTCATGCTCTGTGACACAGTTCACCCAGAACCGGGGTAACTGTAACATGAAGTAATAGGTACAACCAGGGCTTGCTCAGCCGTACGTATCGCGAGGTCCGCGACCTTTGACGTGCCTTTCGCCTTTACGCCAACTCGGTGCGCTCGGGCCAGTGATCCGTAGTGTTTTCACGACGCCGTCACCCACCGCAACCGCGATTTTTGCCAAAATCTGGGATTGCATCATCCGTAATTGAGTTGCCCAGGCCGTCGACTCCGCGGAGATGCTCAAGACACCTTCACGAAGAGAGATGGGCTCGGCATGCGCGGAGATGTCTTCTCCGACAACCTGCGGCCAGCGGCCGAGCACCGTGCCTTCGGATACTCTCGGCGACCAGCCGCGTGATTTGGACACCGCGCTGGTCAGTGCACCGAACGGTTGTGGATCGCGGGCATCCGGGCCGGGACCGGACCACCCGCCGCGCCGACGCGGCCTACCGCTACCGAACTTGGGTGACGATCGACCTTGCCCGACGGCCTTGCCGTTGGCTTTAGCCGCAGCGCGGGCCTCCTCGAGGGCTCGGCGAGCCAAGTCGATACCCCGAAGTTCGGGCTCTTTCTCGTCAGTCACGATTTTCGACCCCCTCGGACAAGTCCGTCTTCGCAGACCAGTCTTTCGAGACTATCCGTGAAATACGACCTTCGGGCGTTTCGGATGCTTCGACGCCGAACTTGGCTGCCTCGAGTTCGCCGGGAACGTCCTCCGGAACCGCGGCAGTGACGATGACCTGCTCAGCGGTGGCGGCGACCGCAGCCAACGCACGGCGACGGCGGCGATCCAATTCCGCAAAAACGTCGTCGAGCAGCAGTACGGGATCACTGCCTTCAGTTCGGAGCAACGCAAACCCCGCCAGCCGCAGCGACAACGCAAACGACCACGATTCCCCATGACTGGCAAAGCCTTTTGCCGGACTGTCCCCGAGAATCAACTCGAGGTCGTCGCGGTGCGGACCGACCAGACACACACCCCGATCGATCTCCTTGGTTCGCATCACCGACAGTTCGTTATGGAAACGCTCCTCGAGGTACGCGACGTCGTCGATTCCGGGAATCCTTGTGGGATCGGTAAATTCAGGATCCAATGACGTTCCGAGGCTGCTGCGGTATCGCATCGACGCCGGCCTGGATTCCGGCGCTATCGAGCGATACGACTCGGCAAGATGCGGCGCGAGGTCGTGGACCAACTCGAGGCGCCCGGCCAACAACTGCGCGCCGTGTGCAGCCAAATGCCCGTCCCACACCTCGAGGGTGGAGAGAACATTTTCGCCGCCACCGGAACCGCGTCGAAGTGCCCCACCTGCTGTTTTCAACAGCGCTGAGCGTTGGCGCAACACCTTGTCGTAATCCGCGCGTACAGCGGCCATTCGAGGGATGCGGAACGTCAGCAGTTCGTCGAGATACCGTCGGCGGTCACCGGGATCGCCGCGAACCAACGACAAATCCTCAGGCGCAAACATCACGGACTGCAAGATCCCCAGAACTTCGCGGGGACGCCGCGCCGGCGACTGATTTATCCTGGCGCGGTTGGACTTTCCCTCGATCAACTCGACGTCGATGGTGAGCTCACGACCGGAGTTGACCACCGTTGCACCGGCAAAAGCGCTGGCCGAACCGCTGCGAATCATCGGAGCATCGGAAGAAACCCGATGAGACGACAGCGTCGACAAGTAGCCGAGCGACTCGAGGATGTTGGTTTTACCGTGCCCGTTGGAACCGAGGAACACAGTTGTTCCCGGCACCAGATCAAGTGTCAGGGAATCCCACGAACGGAAGTCCCGCAACGAGAATCTACGAACGAACACTCATGCCGCCCAACAGCAATTATCAGCCTGGAAGTCGAACCGGCATCAGCAGATAGGTGTATTCGCTCGATGGCGCAGCGAAGTTACCCGACTCGTCCGGCGTCGGATCTTCGTCGGTAGCCGGACGCAGAACTGCGGGACGGCTGGGCGTCGTGAAGCCGAACAGGACGTTCTCGCTGTGCAACGAGTTCAGGCCATCCGTGAGGTATCCGGGGTTGAACGCAATGGTCAACGGCTCACCCTGGAACGTCGCGTTGAGCGTTTCCTCAGCGCGGCCGGCGTCATCGCCACCAGCGGAGAGCAGCAGACCTTCGGAAGAGAACTGCAAACGCACCTGAGCCCCACGCTCTGCCACGAGTGCCACACGCTTGATGGCTTCGACCAGCGGAACAACCTCGACGGTTGCCATGGCTGTGTGCTGCGCCGGCAGAAGCTGGCGGAACTTCGGGAACTCCGCATCGAGGAGACGTGTCGTTGTGCGACGGCCGTCGTTGACGATGCCCAGGAGACCGTCGTTGCCGATGCTCGACCCGGAACCCAGAGCCAGCTCGACGGGCGAACTTGCGTTTCCGGCAAGCGTTTTCGCGGATTCGGACAAGGTCTTCGCCGGGATGAGAACCGCAGCCTCGACATCGGGGTTCGCCGGCATCCACTCGAGCTCACGGACAGCGAGACGGAAACGGTCGGTTGCAGCCAGGACAATGGAATTCTGGGCAATCTCGACACGAATACCGGTCAACATCGGCAGGGTGTCGTCTTTACCAGCTGCGATGGCGACCTGACTGATTGCTTCGGAGAACAGATCCACCGGGATGGATCCGGACTGCTGCGGAAGCGTCGGAAGCTGCGGGTAGTCCTCGACGGGCATCGTCGGCAGCGAGAACTTCGCGCTTCCACACGAGATCAGAACGCGAGTGCCCTCGAGGGTGACATCAACAGGCTTGTTAGGCAGCGACTTGGTGATGTCGGCAAGGAGACGACCGGAAACCAGGACCTGACCGACAGTCGTGACATCTGCGGATACGCGAACCTGAGCGGAGACCTCGTAGTCGAAACCGGAGACAGTGAGTCCCTGTTCGGTTGCATCGAGAAGAACGCCACCGAGAACGGGAACAGGCGGCCTCGAGGGGAGGCTACGAGCAACCCATGCAACTGAATCTGCGAACTCTTCCCGGGATACGCGAAACTTCAGGCTTCCAAGCTCCATCGCCGGGTGATTCCTCTCGGTAGGCATGTTCTGGTGACAGCAAGTCTGGCACAGACGTCAGACGACAAGTCTGGCACAGCGGTGTGCGACGACAACCGTATGCCCTCGAGGGGCGAAGAGGAAAGCCGAGACGAGGTCGAGCGAACTCGGTCTCGAGGTTCCTCACAGGAGTTGTCCACAAATCTACTTTTAAAGAGCTTTTCCTAGAAATTTCTCAGTAGTAGTAATAAGTCCTGTGCAATCTGTGGAGTAACGGTTGTCGATGCAGGTCTGCCCCCTCGAGGGCATGTGGACTTCTCGAGGACAGACTCGAGGAGCGATCAGCCCCTTCTGTGCACAGACAAGAAGTTTTCGGATTACTCCTCGAGATCTCCACAGACTTTGGAAGTTATCCACACAGTTATCCCCAGATGTGAATACTTTTGAGAAGAAACGAAAGGTTTCACAAAACCGGCGTGTCGAACCCTGGCGTGTCGCGGGTTCGACAGGATTGACATCCCTCGAGGGAAGGCAGCCGACACAGCGGTGCCCCTCGAGGGAGGGAACTCTCCCCCTCGAGGGGCACCGGTAAAATATGCAGGTCAGCGCTTGGAACGCTGCTTGATCCGAGCCGTCAGCTCTTGTACCTGGTCGTACACCTTGCGACGTTCGGTCATTTCCTTACGGATCTTCTTGTCCGCGTACATGACGGTGGTGTGGTCACGCCCGAACGTCTGACCGATCTTCGGCAATGACAAATCCGTCAGCTCACGGCACAAATACATGGAGATCTGGCGTGCCTGAGCGAGCGGACGGGCCTTACCCGGCCCACAGAGGTCGTCGATCGACATATTGAAGTATTCGGCCGTCACGGCCATGATCGTCGCCGCATTGATCTCGAGGCTCGACGAATCGGGCATCAGGTCCCGAAGGACAACTTCCGCCAACGTGAGATCCAACGGCTGCCGGTTGAGCGAGGCAAAGGCAGTGACACGAATCAGTGCCCCCTCGAGTTCACGGATGTTGCGCTCGATCCGGCTGGCGATCAGCTCGAGGACATCGTGTGGCACCTCGAGGCGGTCCATCCGCGCCTTCTTGCTCAAGATCGCGATACGCGTCTCGAGTTCCGGCGGTTGGACGTCGGTGATCAGGCCCCATTCGAATCGCGTTCGCAGACGCTCCTCGAGGGTGGCCAACTGCTTGGGCGGCCGGTCCGAGGAGACGACGATCTGCTTGTTCGCGTTGTGCAAGGTGTTGAAGGTGTGGAAGAACTCTTCCTGGATACCTTCCTTGCCCTCGATGAACTGGATGTCGTCGACGAGGAGGACGTCTGTCTCGCGATAACGGCGCTTGAACGCCACCTTGCGGTCGTCACGAAGACTGTTGATGAAGTCGTTCGTGAACTCTTCGGTAGAGACGTACTTCACGCGCATACCGGGAAAGAGCCGTTGCGCATAGTGACCGGCTGCGTGCAGCAGGTGCGTCTTGCCGAGCCCGGACGCGCCCCAGATGAAGAGCGGGTTGTACGCGCGGGCAGGCGCCTCCGCGATCGCGACCGCAGCAGCGTGTGCAAACCGGTTGGAGGAACCGATGACAAACGTGTCGAACGTGTACTTCGCGTTGAGGCTGTTTGCACCGGAGTTCGACGAGGACCGTGTGGCCGGCGGTTTGGTGAAGTACGACGGCCACGATTCGTGAACACTCGCCAATGCTTCGCGGTCGTCGTCGACCTCTTCGCTCTCGGCGGTTTCGGAGTCGGACGGTTCCCCGTCACCTTCGGTGAATCGGCGTCGACGGTAAGCGCCGGAACTACTGACCGATTCGAACTGACGGCTGCCGGTGCGCTCTTCCGGTTCTGCCGAATCTTCGTCGGGAGGAGCGATACGGACGCCGAGGCCCTCGACCTGGCCACCGAGATGTCGTCCGAGTGCTTGCAGAATCGGTTCGCGCAGATCGCGCTCGATGGTCTCCTGAGCGAAGGACGACGGAACCGAGAGGAGTGCAAATCCTTGCGCGAGTGTGAGCGGTCTCACCAGGCGGACGAATGCCTTCTGCTTACTACTCAGTATCGGAAGATCGTTCCCGGGGTCATCACTCGTGAGTTCTGCAACCACGTCGACCCAGGCACGTTCGAGCGCGTTGGGATCGTCGTTCAC